>NC_014392.1:727500-997500 GCF_000145215.1 Caldicellulosiruptor obsidiansis OB47 | reverse complement strand
TTATAGTGGTTTTGCCATGGTCAATCTCATAAAGCGGGTAGAAACAACAATCAACAGCCGCCTGAATAACTCTTCTCTCTTTCGATGGTTCATCACCCCAGTTAAGCGGGCAAGCTGACAGTGCCTTGATATATACAAGCCCTTCTTCTCTCATGATTTTCTGAGCTTTTCTTGCTTTTTTGACAAAATCAATAGGATCAGATTCTGCCACCGTGGCAACGTATGGAATATTTGTAGCCGCCATTATCTGAGGAGTGTCTTTATGGAAAGTCGATTTTCCAAACTGAGCTTTCCCGACATGTGAAGTTGATGTAGATGCTCCGTAAGGCGTGGTGTACGAAAGCTGGTACCCTGTATTCATGTAGCCCCCATTGTCGTACTCAAATATAATCATCTTGTGGTTTCTCAGCGCAGCACCAATTGTAGGACCCATCCCTATGTCATTTCCACCATCACCTGTCACAAGGATAAATGTCAGGTCCCTGTCAGGAATTTCTCCTCTCTTCTTTCTCTGGTTGTACATCTCAACAAGTCCAGATAGTGTTGCTGCACCATTTTGGAAAAGGTTGTGCACATAAGTTGTCCTGAAAGCTGTTTGAGGATAAGCTGTAGTTACAACCATGCCACAACCTGTATGGAAAAGAAGCACTACATCACCTTCAATCCCTTTCAAAAGAAGATTCAAGTTAGGGAATATACCACAGCCAGGACATGCGCCATGGCCAGGAACAATTCGTCTTGGCATTGCTGTCAAATCACGTGTGTTTAGCGCAATGTTCTTAGTCCATTCTGCTTTTATAGGTTTCATATACCTTTTAGGAACATAATTTTCATCTCCCGGATATGCTCCGATATAATCAAAATCTGGTATTTCTTTTTTGCCTTCCAGCACAAGGTTCATATCTTCAAAGAGAGTCAGAGCATCTTCAAGGAAAAAGTCCTTGCCACCAAGTCCATAGATTCTGCTGATTACTTTTGGACCTTTTTCAAGCTCTTGAAGTGTTGCTTTGATTTCAATTGTCATATTGCCACCTTTTGCACCGTAGCTTTCTTGCCTGTCTAACACTGCAAGAAGCTTTACATTTTTCAAAAGCCCTTGGATTTCTTTTTTTGGCCATGGTCTTAGCACGTTTGTTGTTGCAACGCCAACTTTTATACCTTTCTGTCTCAAAATGTCAACAGCTTCACATACGGTATCATAAGTGGAATTCAAGACAAATATAGCTATTTCTGCATCTTCCATTCTATATCCTTCAACCAGCTCATATTTTCTACCGCTAATCTTATAAAATTCCTCGAATACTTGTGGAATTATTTCATACGCTTTATCCATTGCCTTGCTGAGTTGATATTTGTTGTTTATAAGGTCGGGTTCATTCATATAAGGTCCAATTGTAACAGGGTTGTCAGGATCTATTGCAACGGTTCGCTTTGGCGGGAACTTTCCAACAAACTCTTGAACATCTTCTTTATTCTTAAAATAGCTCACAACCCTCTTTTGATGGCTTGTAAAAAATCCGTCATATGCAACAATTACAGGAAGATTTACATCAGGATGTTCACCAATCTTTACCGCCATTATATTCATATCGTAAACTCTTTGTGGGTCTTTGGCAAGAAGTATTATCCAGCCGGTATTTAATGTGAACATCAAATCGCTATGGTCACCTTTTATGTCAAGAGGTCCAGAAATTGAACGTGTAACAAGATTTAATACCATTGGAAATCTTGTTCCAGATTGGACGGGAAGCTGCTCTAAAGCATACATAAGCCCATTTGCACTTGTTGCATTAAAAACTCTACCACCGCCCAAAGAAGCGCCGTAACAGATCCCTGCGGCACCATGTTCACCGTCTGCCGCAATCAATAAAATATCATGAAGTCCATCTGCTCGCATCTGGTCAAGTTCTTCAGCAATCTGGGTAGAAGGTGTTATCGGATAGTACCCCATAATATGATAACTTATTTGTGATGCAGCCAAAGCTGCCATTTCATTCCCGCTTTCAAAGATTGTCTCTTGTGGTTTTATCATCTCTTCTCACCATCCTTATACCACTTTTCGTATATATCAAAATCATGTTTTGCAGAGATCTTTTCCATGTCATATTCCCTTTCAATTCCCTCAATAAGTGCACCTGTAGGACAAATATCAACACATCTTAAACATCCTTTGCAATACTGATAATCTAATCCTATATTTATCATTTTGGGCTTTCCATTTTCGACTATCCTATCCCAAACAAACACATAGTCAGGGCATGTAGTCTCACAAAGACCGCAGTTTATACATTTCTCCTTTATAAACACAGGAATTTTCCCAATCCTGCTGGTTATATTGTTCTTTGTTATTGTGTTTGCATACTCTACAATAGTTCCTCCAATTGGAGCGTTTTTATATCCCATAGGCCTTCTTTCTTCCTGGTACTCTACGTATTGGTATTTACCATCATATTCAAAAAACTTAAATTCTACCTGGTTATATCCAGCTTCAAGACCCGCCATGTTGGACGCAATTGTCTGTGGATATTTTTTCTCAAAAGTTTGTTTAACAATCTCTTTCACGCTATCTAAGCTGATAAATCCAAGCATTCTTACAATTGCCCCAAGCATAACCATGTTAATCCTTGTTTTAACTTCAAGGGCAATCCTTATTGCATCCACTGTTGCCACCGTGCCACTTGCAAGTTTTAAAAAATCTCGAGCCTCATCCACGCTCTTGCTTGTATTCAGGATAACTATTCCATCTTTTCCAAGTCCTTGTGTGACAGGATTTGTATTTACCATATTCTCGTGAAATATAGCAACCAAATGAGGCTGAACAACAGGCGAATTAATTCTTATCTGCTTTTCCTTTGGAGCAAATCTTATATACGACTTTACTGGTGAACCCTTCTTTTCAGAGCCATAACTTGCAAAATTTAAGGCATTCAGTCCACTTCCAACAACACCTGCCTCAGCCAAAATCTTGCCCGCAACATTTGCACCAAGTCCGCCAATACTTTCAAGTCGAATTTCGTAATATCCGAGCTCGTTCGTGGTAGGTAACATTTGTTCATCTCCTCGCTCAAAAATTTTGTTTATCAATTTTTACCCTCTTGAAGATAAAAATTAACATAGTTTAATATCTCGTCCTTATTATTTTTTTCAGGATTTTTTAAAATATATTCATATATCAGGTTTAAGGTTTTACCTATTTCTTTGCCTTTTAAACCCAATTTCAACAAATCATTCCCGTTAATCTTTACATCTTTTTTCCTAATAAGCCTGTTCTGTTTTTTTAAAATATCGAATGTTTCTGTTATCTTGGTATCATTTTTTAATATCGACATGGTAAAAATTATATCTTCGACATTTTCCTCTTCCTCAAAAAAGATTCTCTTTATTAGTTCCTCTGTATTGTAATGCCTTTTCAAATAATTACATAATTTTATAGCTAAAGAGATGTTTCTTCTATCAAACTTCAAATCTCTCATTAGTTTCTCAATTAATGTATTATCTTTCAAGCAGGCAAAAAAGGCAGGAACTTTGAACTTTGTAGGAATAAAATCAAACTCTACTTGGCTTAAATAAAGGTATATTTGCAAAAATTCAGGAATTATAACACTGCCCACACTGCTTTCATAAAGAAGTTCAAGTCCGTAAGAAGAATTTTTGCTTTCCAAAGTCTTTGATAATTCTATATTTATTCTTTCCTTTGAGATTTTTTTCAAAAGATCTTTTAGGCTTTTTAGTGCCTCAAAAGTTTCATTATCTATGACAAAACTTAGCTGCGTTGCAAACCTTATACACCTCAAAATTCTCAGTGCATCTTCAAAAAATCTTTCGTGTGGATTGCCAACACACCTGACAATTTTATTTTTCAAGTCCTCAATTCCACCGAAATAATCTATAAGTCCTTCATCCGGATGATATGCCATGGCATTTATAGTAAAATCCCTTCTTCTGAGGTCTTCAAAAAGACTGTTTGTAAACTCTACTTTTGGCCATCTGTGGTTTTCATATTCCTTTTCGACTCTAAAAGTTGTTACTTCTATCTTGACTCCATTTATAATCACTGTTACCGTTCCATGTTTTATACCTGTTGGAATGGTCTTTTCAAAAAGATGAATTACATCTTCAGGTTTTGCATCTGTTGCAATGTCAAAATCCTGAGGTTCTTTTGACAGCAGATAATCTCTTAGACATCCACCAACCAAATATGCTTTGAATCCATGCTGATTTAGTATCCTAATTACCTTCATCGGCTCGTTTTTGAGCTGAATCATAAAAATCACCCTTTTTAACAATTGCTATTGTCAATAAAATATCATACAATTTGATTGTATGCAAAAAACTCTTTTTAAAGGGGATGACTTGCTATGTTTGACTACCACATTCATTCTAACTTTTCATCAGACTCAAATATGAGTATGGAAGACGCTGTAAAAAAAGCTATAGAACTCAACCTTGACGAGATAGCTTTTACAGACCACATGGACCTTTTATACCCGTCAGTTTCATACCCTGTTTGGGATATTAACTATGAAGATTACATGAATGAATTTTATTCTATCAAAGAAAAATACAGCAACAAGATAAAAATTAAACTCGGTAGCGAGGTTGGACTGCAACCACATTCTATAGAAAAAAGTTTAGAGATTCTAAACAGCTATTCCTTTGACTTTGTAATTGCCTCAACCCATGTTGTAGACTTTCAAGATTTGGCAGATGGTGTTTTCTATCAGGAAAAAGCAAAACAGCAGGCTTATATAAGATACTTTGAAGAAACATTAAATCTCATCAAAAGCTTTGACAAATTTTGTGTATATGGTCATCTTGACATTGTCAAACGATATGGAGATTATGAGAACAAAGATTTAGATAAAGAAGAGTATTGGGATTTGATAGATGAGATATTAAAACTGCTTATTCTTAAAGGAAAAGGAATTGAAGTTAATACCTCTGGTTTTAGATATGGTCTTGGAATGCCACATCCAGAATATAAAATTATAAAACGATTTTATGAATTGGGTGGAGAAATAATTACGCTTGGATCAGATGCCCACTCTACAGAATACATTGCATATATGTTCAGCTATACGGTTGATATGCTAAAGAGTATTGGTTTTAAATATTTAACAAAATTTGAAAATCTTGAACCAATATTTGTAAAAATATAAGCCCTCATCAGAGGGCTTTTTCTATTATTCCGCCACCAACAACAATATCGCCGCTATAGAACACAACAGACTGCCCTGGTGTTATTGCACGCTGCTTTTCATAAAACTTAACCAAGACTTTATTATTCTGCACAGGTATAACTTTTGTCTTTGTCTCTTTTGCAGTATATCGTATCTTTGCTGTCACTTCTAACTCAGATTCCAATTTATCAAATAGTATAAAGTTCAAATCAGAAGCAATTAAACCATCCGAAAATACTTTGTCTTCTTCTCCCAAAACAACTTTGTTCTCCTCAGGTTTTATATCAACTACATACATCCTTTTCCCGGTAGATATGCCAAGTCCTTTTCTTTGACCGATGGTGTAATTGTAATACGCTTTGCTCTTGCCAAGTATATTTCCCTCTGTGTCAACATACACCCCTTCATCATTTATTCCTGTCTCTTTTTCAATAAAGCTCCCATAGTCATTATCTGGAATAAAACATATTTCCTGTGAGTCAGGTTTTTTCGCAACAGGAAGCTTAAATTTCTCTGCAAGCTTTCTAACCTCATCTTTGGAAAATCTACCAAGTGGGAAAATTGTTTTAGAAAGCATCTCCTGGGTCATATTGTAAAGCACATAAGTTTGGTCCTTTTCTCTCGCTTTCGACCTTTTTAGAAGATACCTACATAGAGTATTGTCATATTCAATTATTGCATAATGACCTGTTGCAATGTAATCCATGCCAAGCACCATTGCCCTTTTTAAAAAAAGCTCAAACTTGATTTTCCTGTTGCACATAATGCAAGGATTTGGCGTTCTGCCTTTTATATATTCGTCGATAAAGTAGTTTATAACCTCTTTTTTAAAATCTTCTTTCATATTAAAGACATAATATGGTATGTCAAGAATATGAGCTACCCTTCGTGCATCGTCAACAGCAGTAAGAGAACAACAGCTCTTTTCGCGAATTAATTCATCCTCAGTTTCGGTTTGCCAAATCTGCATCGTTGCACCATATACTTCATATCCTTCTTCTTTTAATATTGCAGCTGCAACAGAAGAATCTACACCTCCACTCATAGCAACCAGGACTTTTTTCTTCAAAAAATCTCACCCTTTTAAAGTAAGTTTAGTTTGTATTTTTGCTTTTTTGCTTGCTAAGATAGTCTTCAATTGCGGCTTTAATTGCCTCTTCGGCTAAAACCGAACAGTGGAGCTTGTTTGCTGGAAGACCGTCTAAAGCTTCGGCAACAGCTTTGTTAGTAATCTGCAGAGCTTCTTCTATTGTCTTTCCTTTCACCATCTCTGTTGCCATTGAACTTGTTGCAACAGCAGCACCGCAGCCAAATGTTTTAAACTTTGCATCAACTATTATACCATTTTCTATTTTAAGATACACCTTCATTATATCTCCACACTTCGGGTTGCCAACCTGAGCAACACCATCTGCATTCTCAATCTCACCAACATTTCGCGGGTTCATAAAATGGTCCAAAACCTTTTCGCTATACATCTTCAATTGCCCCCTTTTTTCACGCTTTCATAAAGTGGACTCATTTCTCTTAATCTTGAAACAATTTCAGGCAAAACTTCTAATAGATAGTCTATGTCTTCTTCGGTGTTATCTTCACCAAGTGTTATTCTCAAAGATCCATGAGCAACCTCATGTTCAAGTCCAATTGCCAGAAGCACATGTGAAGGGTCCAAAGACCCTGATGTGCATGCAGACCCGCTTGATGCTGCAATTCCTTTCATGTCAAGCATCAAAAGCAGGCTTTCACCTTCAATAAACTCAAATGAGAAATTAGCATTGTTAGGAAGTCTCTGATTTCTGTCACCATTGAGTCGAACATAATCAATTTTGCTCAGCACTCCGTCAATGAGCTTATCTCTCAGTTTCTGAAGCTTTGCAGCATACTCAGAAAGGTTCTGAGTTGCAAGCTCTATAGCCTTTCCAAGTCCAACAATCCCTGCTACATTCTCTGTCCCAGCACGCCTATTTCTCTCCTGTGCACCACCATGCGAAAATGGATGAATCTTTGTCCCTTTTCTGATATAAAGTGCACCAACACCTTTTGGACCATAGAATTTATGAGCAGAAAGTGATAAAAGGTCGACACCCAAATCTTTTACATCAACAGGAATTTGCCCAACTGCTTGAACAGCATCTGTATGAATGATTATTCCTTTTTCCTTTGCTATCTTTGCTATCTCTTTGACAGGCTGGATTGTCCCAATTTCGTTATTTGCAAGCATGACAGAAATCAAAATAGTGTCATTTCTTATTGCCTCTTTTATCTTCTGAGGGTCAACAATACCATTTGGCTCAACAGGAACATATGTCACTTCAAATCCTAAACCTTCAAGATATTTTAGAGGATGTAAAACTGCATGGTGTTCGATGGTTGTTGTTATAATATGCTTGCCTTTATCTTTATTTGCAAAAGCAACTCCTTTTAATGCCCAGTTATCTGATTCTGTTCCACCGGAGGTAAAGTAAATTTCTTGAATATCTGCATTTAAGGCCTTTGCGACCCTTTCTCTTGCAAGCTCAACTGCTTTTTTTGCTTCTCTTCCAAGCTTGTAAATTGTTGAAGGATTGCCATACTGCTCTGTCAAATACGGCATCATCTCATCTAATACTTCCTTTTTAAGAGGGGTTGTCGCTGCATGGTCAAAATAAATAATTTTCCCTTCCATATATATCATCTCCCATTATTTTTATCATTTTAGTAGGGTTTCTATAACTATTATACCCCTTTTTTTAAATATAAAACATGTATGACTCATCTGCTGTCATCTTTTTATAATCATCAACCAAATTTTGGAGTGTGACAGAGTCCACAACGTTTTCTATTGCTTCTTTGACCTTTTCCCAAACCTTTCTGGTAACACAAAACTCTGCTCTTGGACAGTCAACCTTTTCTATATCATCTATACATTCAGAAGGCGAAAGTGACCCCTCAAGAGCTCTTAAAATCTCACCAATAGTAATTTTTGAAGGCTCTCTTGAAAGCATATAGCCACCCTGAGCACCTCTTATACTCTTGACAAGTCCTGCTTTTTTCAAGGCAGCAATGAGCTGCTCCAAATAATGCTCAGAAATCTCCTGACGCTCTGCTATGCTCTTCAAAGATACAAGCCCTTCATCATAGTGAAGCGCTAAATCAAACATTGCTCTGACACCATATCTTCCCTTTGTAGATAACCTGAACATCTTATATCTCTCCAATTCCGACTTGTATACTCGGCTTTTATATTATGATAACATTCTTGAGGTATCTTTGTCAAGGATATAAAAAAGCTGTCTCTCTATCTTCGTATGAGAAACAGCTTGTTTTTATTTTCCTTACAACAAAAAAGAGGCTGCTTTTACACAGCCTCGGTGGTATTCGTCTTTGGTAGCCCTAAGGGGATTCGAACCCCTGTCTCCGCCGTGAGAGGGCGGTGTCCTGGGCCTCTAGACGATAGGGCCACTTTTTTGGCTGCGGGACTAGGACTCGAACCTAGACAAGGTGATCCAGAGTCACCTGTGCTACCATTACACCATCCCGCAGCGTTTTTGCAACAATCAAAAAGCATTAATAATATTAGCACACACTTTTGATTTTGTAAATAGCAAAACATTGTTCGCCGATTAAAATATGAACTTAAAAAGCAAAAAGGCCAAAGAGGAAAATGCCTCTTTGACCTTATACAAGCTCTATATAGACCATCATAGCACCGTCACCTTTACGTGGACCAACCTTAATTATTCTTGTATAACCACCATTTCTTCCTTGATATCTTGGAGCTATCTTCTGGAACAGGTCATACGCAACATCTTCTTCATACAAATACCCTAAAACTCTTCTATATGATGCAAGATCCCCTTTTTTTGCTATGGTTATAAGCTTTTCAGCTATTCTTCTCAAATCCTTTGCCTTTGCTTCTGTTGTCATTATTCTACCATGCTTGAACAAAGATGTTGCCAAGTTTCTCATAAGCGCCTGTCTGTGGTCTATATCGCGTTTGAGTTTTCTTAATTTGTTCATTTCTCTTCTTCCTCCTCCTTCGGCGTGCTATCACTCTTTTTGAGGCTAAGTCCTAAACTGTGAAGTTTTTGGATGACCTCTTCTAAGGACTTTTTGCCCAGGTTCCTTACTTTCATCATCTCTTCTTCAGTCTTGTTGACAAGGTCCTCAACTGTGTTTATCCCCGCTCTTTTAAGACAGTTGTACGACCTTACTGAAAGTTCAAGCTCTTCTATTGTCATATCTAAAAGTTTATTTCTCTTCGGCGGCTCTTGTTTTACAACTGTCTCAATCTTTGTAGGAATATTAGAAAGATCAGTAAACAGGTTAAAATGCTCTATTAAAATCTTTGCGGCAATGGTTAGCGCCTCATCTGGACGAATAGTTCCGTTTGTCCATATCTCCATGGTCAACTTATCATAGTCGGTTACCTGACCAACTCTTGTATTCTCAACCTTGTAGTTGACCTTTACAACAGGTGTATAAATAGAATCAACAGGAATAACACCTATTGGCTGGTTTGGCTGTTTGTTCCTTTCGGCTGGAATATAACCTTTTCCTTGATTAACTGTTATTTCCATAAAAAGTCTGGCATCTTGATTAAGTGTAGCAATGTGATGGTCGGGATTGCAAATCTCTATATCAGCATCTGCCTTTATATCTTTTGCTTTTACTTCGCACTCACCCTGAGCCTCAATATACATTATCTTTGGCCCTGGGGATGACATCTTGATAGCTAAGCCTTTTAAATTGAGTATTATCTCTGGCACATCTTCTAAAACCCCTGGAATTGTTGAAAACTCATGTAAAACCCCATCAATCTTAACTGCTGTGACTGCTGCACCAGGTAGTGACGACAAAAGCGTCCTTCTAAGTGCATTCCCAACCGTTATACCATAACCTCTCTCCAGAGGCTCAATAACATATCGCCCATATTTATTGTCTGGGCTCAGCTCTTCACACCTTATTGTTGGTTTTTGAAATTCTATCAACTTGATATACCCTCCTTAAAAATAATACACCACACAGACCTTTTTACGAGGGCATTTATTACTTAGAGTAAAGCTCTACTATCAGGTGTTCTCTAATTGGCATATCAATATCTTCTCTTGTTGGAAGAGCTATTACCTTTCCCACAAGGTTCTCAGCGTCCTTTTCAAGCCACTTTGGAGAAGGTTTCTTTGCATACTTCTCTTTTATCTCAACAAATCTTGTCTTAGATTTGCTTCTCTCGTCAACCTCTATCACATCGCCAACCTTTACAAGATAAGATGGAATATTCACAGTTCTTCCATTTACCTTAAAATGAGCATGAGATACTAAAACTCTTGCCTCGCCACGTGAGGAAGCAAATCCAAGTCTGTAGACAACATTGTCAAGTCTTCTTTCAAGTAATGACAAAAGATTTTCACCAGCGATACCTTTCATCTTTTCAGCCATTTCAAAATATCTTCTGAACTGGGTCTCTAAAACGCCATAAATTCTTTTTACTTTCTGTTTTTCTCTCAGCTGCATACCATATTCAGAAAGTTTCTTTCTCTCCTGACCATGCTGACCTGGTGGGTATGGTCTTCTTGCAAACGCACACTTTTCGGTATAACATCTATCACCTTTTAAGAATAATTTCATTCCTTCTCTTCTGCAGAGTCTGCAGTCTGGTCCAATGTATTTTGACAAGACAAAGCACCTCCTCTAAAATTTTATACTCTTCTTCTTTTTGGCGGTCTGCAACCGTTGTGCGGAATTGGAGTAACATCTTTTATGAGCGTTACCTCAAGCCCTGCTGCCTGAAGTGCTCTAATTGCAGCTTCTCTTCCTGCACCTGGCCCTTTTACATACACTTCAACAGTTCTCATACCGTGGTCCATTGCCATCTTTGCTGCCTTTTCTGCTGCAAGCTGAGCAGCAAACGGTGTACCTTTTTTGGTTCCTGAAAAACCACATGTTCCTGCACTTGCCCATGCAATAGCATTGCCAGATGGATCAGTAATAGTAACAATTGTATTATTGAATGTTGAATGGATGTGTGCAATACCTTTTTCAACATTCTTTCTTTCTGAACGTCTTACAGTTCTTCTTGCTGGTCTTGCCATATCAGCTTACTCCTCCTTCTTATGATTTCTTTCTCATAACACCAACAGTTTTTCTTGGACCTTTTCTTGTTCTTGCATTTGTTCTTGTCCTCTGACCACGAACAGGAAGACCTCTTAAGTGTCTCAAACCTCTATAACATCTTATATCAATTAACCTCTTTATGTTTCTTGCAATTTCAGCCCTAAGTTCACCCTCAACCTTGAAATTTTTATCTATATAGTCTCTGATTTTAGCTACCTCATCGTCAGTGAGGTCTTTTACTCTTTTGTTTGGATCAACCCCAGTATCCCTTAAAATCTGTTTTGATCTTGAAAGACCAATCCCGAATATATATGTCAGAGCTATCTCAACTCTCTTTTCTCTTGGTAAATCTACACCTGCAATTCGTGCCATCCTAAAAATTCACCTCCAATAAATTAACCTTGTCTTTGTTTATGTTTTGGGTTTTCGCAAATTATTCTTATCTTGCCCTTTCTTCTGATAATCTTGCACTTTTCGCATATAGGTTTCACAGATGGTCTGACCTTCATTCTACCTTATTCCTCCTTTTTTAAAGAGAGTTTATTTTGATCTCCAAACAATTCTACCTCGTGTCAAATCATACGGTGATAGCTGAACAACCACTCTATCACCCGGAAGTATCCTGATAAAATTCATTCTAAGTTTTCCTGACACATGGGCAAGGACTTTGTGCCCATTGTCAAGCTGAACCTGAAACATTGCATTAGGCAGTGCCTCAACCACAGTCCCTTCTAATTCAATTACATCCTCCTTGGACAAGGCTTATCAACCCCCTACTCTTTTCTATTCTCAAATTCCTCTATCACTTTTGCAACCTCTACGTCAGTGAGCTTTTTCTTGAGTATCTTCTCTTTTATCTCTTCTGAGACAAACTTTGTGGGTGTTATGTGTTTTATCTTTTTCTTCTTGGGTTTTTTGATCTTCCGCAGTTTTCCGTCAACAAGGTAAACATACCCATCGTCGGTTATATCAAAAATTACGAAGAATCTATTTTTATCTCTTCCCATTTTGGACAGAACAATCTGCCCTATTTGAAGATCCATCTCTATTAACACCTCATAACGTAATTATCTCTGGTAAGCCCTCAGTTACGATTATGGTATTTTCATAATGAGCAGAGAGCTTACCATCGAGCGTCTTTACAGTCCAACCGTCCTTGTCAGTGTACACCTTGTAACTTCCCTCATTTACCATAGGCTCAACTGCCAAGGTCATGTTCTTGATAAGCCTTATCCCAACTCCAGCTTTGCCAAAGTTAGGGACCTGAGGTGACTCATGAAATTTTCTACCTATTCCATGCCCCACCAAATCCCTCACAACACTGAAGCCACGGCTTTCAACGTATCTTTGTATACTATTTGATATATCTCCAACTCTCTTGCCAGCAACCGCGTTTTTAATACCTTCAAAAAAGCTTTCTTCTGCAGTTTTTATCAAAAACCTTGCTGTCTCAGAAATCTTTCCAACAGCAAAGGTTCTTGCAGCATCAGCATGAAGTCCGTCAACACAAACTCCTACGTCTATACTGATAATATCTCCATCTTCCAGCCTTCTCATACCTGGAATTCCATGAACTACCTCGTCGTTGACTGAGGTACATATGGAGGCAGGATACCCATACAATCCCTTAAATGATGGTATCCCGCCATTTTTAATTATATACTCTTCAGCGAATTCATCAAGCTCTTTTGTGGTGATACCTGGTCGTATAAGTTTTTCTAATTCTTTTAAAACCATAGCAACAATTCTGCCAGCTGCTCTCATACTATCAAGCTCAGCTTCTGATTTTATAGTAATCATTTTCGGTCTTTTCTCCTTTATTGTATGCCAAGTGCTTTTAAGACCTCTTTTGTTGTATCAGCTATTTCTTCCTGACCGTAAACTACAACAAGCAAACCTTTTGCTTTGTAATAATCAATCAATGGCTGTGTTTGTGCATGGTAAACTTCCAATCTCTTTTTGACAGTTTCTTCTTTATCATCTTCTCTTTGATAAAGTTCTCCACCACATACATCACATACACCTTCTTTTTGTGGTGGCCTGTAGATTACATGGAAGCTCGCACCACAGTTTTTACAAATCCTTCGCCCAGACATTCTTTCTAAAATCTTTTCGTCTGGAACTTCAATATCCAAAACCTTGTCAATCTTCTGTCCAAGTTCTTGAAGTACCTTATCAAGTGCTTCTGCCTGGGCAATAGTGCGTGGAAAACCATCTAACAAAAATCCATTTTTGCAGTCCTCTTTTGAAATCCTGTCCTTGACAATTTCAATCACTATCTCATCTGGAACCAAAAGACCTTTGTCCATATACTCTTTTGCCTTTTTTCCAAGCTCAGTCTCATTTTTTACATTTTCCCTCAAAATGTCACCTGTTGAGATATGAGGTATCGAGAATCTTTTGCTCAAATATTCTGCCTGAGTGCCCTTTCCAGCACCCGGTGCACCTAAAAGTATAAGCCTCATCTTTTCTATACCTCCATACTACAATAATCCACTCTTTTTAGCTCAAGAAGCCTTTGTAGTGACGCAACAGCATCTGAGCTTCCATCTGCCTTATCGTCTCAAGCGCAACACCCACAACAATCAGCAAGCTTGTTCCACCAAAATAAATGTTAAGCTGATGTTTGAACATAAGTCCAACCAATGTTGGCAAAATAGCAATAAATGCCAAGAACAGTGCACCAGCAAAGGTAACTTTTGAAAGCACTCTTGTTATGAAATCTACAGTTGGTTTGCCAGGTCTGATACCTGGAATGAATCCTCCATTGTTTTTCAAATTGTTGGCAATCTCAACAGGATTAAATACAATTGCTGTGTAAAAATAAGTAAACCCTATTATGAACAATGCATAGAAGAATGTATACCAAAACGAACCTGATGAAAAGTATGCTTTTACAAATTTATAAAAGCCTGAATTTGGGAAAAATTGAGCAATTGTTGTTGGAAGCATCACAAGCGAAATTGCGAAGATTATAGGAATAACACCTGCAATATTGACCTTTATAGGAATGTGTGTGCTCTGTCCGCCATAAACTCTTCTTCCAACAACCCTCTTTGCGTATTGAACAGGTATTCTTCTTTCACCTTCTTGAATAACTATAATAAATATGATAATTGCAAGTGCCATTACTATAAACAAAATCACACCAATAATACTTGTGAGTGAAAACTCATTGAGCTTTGCAACATAGTTCCAAAGAGAAACTGCTCCGTTTGGAATTCTTGAAATAATACCTGCAAATATCAAAAGCGAAATACCATTTCCTATACCATTTTCTGTTATCTGTTCGCCAATCCACATTAAAAATACAGTTCCAGCTGTAAGAGCAATTGTTATTGTAATAAAACCTAAAAATCCCTGACCCTGAGCTGTAATAACTGGAACACCACCGGTGAGTGCACTTGCGTTCTTAAGTCCAAAATAGATACCAACTGCTTGGATAAACGCCAAAATAGCAGTTCCATATCGTGTCCACTCAGCAAGCTTCTTTCTGCCCTCTTCTCCCTGTTTTGCAAGTTCTTCAAGAGCAGGTATAGCAATTGTTAAAAGCTGCATAATAATGGAGGAGTTAATATATGGAGTTACGCTCATCGCAAATATACTCATATTTTTAAATGTTCCACCTGCAACAACATCAAAAAAACCAAGCATTGTAAGGTCATTTATAACCTTTGCCAAAGCATCCCTATCAATATAGGGGACTGGGATGAACGCCCCCAGTCTGAAAACAAGTATCATGAAAAGTGTAAATAGAATCTTTCTTCGAAGGTCGGGCAGCCTCCACGCATTCTTTATAGTTTCAAACACTTTAAATCACCTCTACCTTTCCTCCAGCAGCTTCTATCTTCTTTCTTGCACCTTCTGAAACTTTCTGCACTTTAACTGTCAGCCTCTTTGTCAGCTCTCCTCTTCCCAGTATCTTCACGCCGTCTTTTTCTATCTTGCTTATAACCCTTTCCTTCAAAAGAAGCTCAGGTGTGATTACAGTGTCATTGTCAAACCTCTCAAGCTTTTCTACATTAACTTCAGTATACACCTTTTTATTAATGTTTTTAAAGCCCCTCTTAGGAATTCTTCTGGTAAGTGGCATCTGCCCACCTTCAAAACCAGGTCGAACACCACCACCAGAGCGTGCCCATTGACCTTTGTGACCTCTTGTCGAGGTCTTACCGTGACCAGAACTCTCGCCTCGTCCCACTCTTTTTCTGCTTTTCTTAGAACCTGGTGCAGGTTTGAGTTCGTAAAGCTTCATAACAAAAAACCCTCCTTTTTACTTGAGTATCTCTTCTAATGTCTTTCCTCTGATTCTTGCAACATCTTCTGGACGTCTCAGCTGTTTTAATGCCTCAATTGTTGCATGAACAACATTTGCAGGGTTGTTAGAACCAAGGCTCTTTGTTCTTATATCTTTAATACCAGCAAGCTCACACACAGCTCTCACCGGCCCACCTGCAATAACACCAGTACCCTCTGGAGCAGGCTTTATCAAAACCTTTGATGCTCCAAAATCACCTATTGCTTCATGCGGAATTGTGGTTCCAACTATTGGCACCTCAATCAGATGCTTCTTTGCATCCTCAATAGCTTTTCTGATAGCATCTGGAATTTCCGCAGCTTTCCCATGTCCTGCCCCAACATGACCATTCTCATCACCAACAACCACAATAGCAGAAAACTTTAATCTCTTTCCTCCCTTTACAACCTTTGCAACTCTGTTAATGTTTACAACTCTTTCTTTTAAATCTAATCCCTTTGGATCAATTCTCTTTTGCGCCAAGCTATATCCCTCCCTTAAAATTAAAACTCAAGACCGGCTTGCCTTGCAGCTTCCGCAAGCGCTTTTACTCTTCCATGATATGGATAACCGCCTCTATCAAATACAACCTTTGTTATTCCCTTTTCTTTTGCCCTTTCAGCTATTACTTTCCCTACATACTCTGCTGCCTCGATAGATTTTGTTGAAGACAGTCTTGACTTGATCTCAGGCTCAAGCGATGATGCAGCAACAAGTGTGTGACCTTTTTCATCATCAATTATCTGAGCATAAATATATTTTAAACTCTTGTAAACGCAAAGACGAGGTCTATCACTTGTACCAAAAACTTTTTTTCTAATTCTTTTGTGTCTTATAAGCCTCTTTTCATTTCTATTCACCTTTTTATACAAGCCAAATCACTCCCCTCTATTTCTTACCGCCTTTGCCGGCTTTTCCTTCTTTTAGTCTCAAGACTTCATCAGCATATTTGATGCCTTTGCCAAGATATGGATCTGGTTCTCTTACCTTTCTTATATTTGCAGCAAAGTTGCCAACCTGTTGCTTGTCAATTCCTTTGACTATTATTCTGTTCTGGTCAGGAACTTCAACTGTAATGCCAGCAGGCTCTTCAATTTCAACAGGGTGTGAATATCCAACATTGAGTATAAGTTTCTTGCCTTGTTTTTGAGCTCTGTAACCTATTCCAACAACTTCCAGTACTTTTTCATAACCCTTTGTCACACCTTCTACCATGTTAGCAATAAGTGTTCGTGTAAGACCATGCAGTGCTTTGTGGAACCTCTCATCAGAAGGTCTTTGCACTATTATCTGGTTGTTTTCTATCTTAACAATCATCTCAGGATGTATTTCTTTTGTAAGCGTCCCTTTGGGTCCTTTTACAGTAATGACATTTCCGTCTATCTTGACATCAACACCACTGGGTATATCAATAGGTTTTCTGCCTATTCTTGACATCATTTCACCTCCAACAAATATAAAGTGTTGTTACCACACGTAGCAGAGAACCTCTCCGCCAACTCCTTCTTTCCTTGCCTTTTTATCTGTCATTATTCCCTTTGATGTAGAAATAATAGCAATACCAAGTCCTCCAAGTACTCTTGGAAGTTCATCTTTCCCAGCATAAACCCTTCTTCCTGGTTTTGATATCCTCTTGAGTCCTGTTATTGCTCTTTCTTTATTAGGACCATATTTTAATCTAATTCTTATAATTCCATTTTTTCCATCATCAATTATCTCATAATCTTTTATAAACCCTTCTTCTAACAAAATCTGGGCTATTGCTTTCTTCATTTTGGATGCTGGAATATCTACAACTTCATGGCGAGCATTGTTTGCATTTCTAATACGTGTGAGCATATCTGCAATCGGGTCTATAACGTACATCTTATTACCTCCTTCCGAATTAAAAAATTACCAGCTCGCTTTCTTAACACCCGGTATCTCTCCATTGTGAGCAAGCTTTCTAAAACAAAGTCTGCAAACACCAAATTTTCTCAAATACGCTCTTGGACGTCCACATATTTTGCATCTATTATAATACCTTGTAGAAAACTTTTGAGGTCTTTGCTGTTTTATAATAAGAGCTTTCCTTGCCATTCATATACCTCCTCTTTCATTTCTTAGCTTGCAAACGGCATCCCTAAAAGTCTTAAAAGCTCTTTAGCTTCTTCGTCAGTTTTTGCTGAGGTTACAATAGTAACTTCAAGTCCTCTTATCTTGTCTACCTTGTCATAATCAATCTCAGGAAAAACAAGCTGTTCTTTAAATCCTATTGAATAATTCCCTCGACCATCGAAAGACTTATCTGATACACCCCTGAAGTCTCTCACTCTTGGAAGAGCAAGATTTATCATCTTATCTAAAAACTCATACATTCTATCGCCTCTTAACGTTACCATGCAGCCAATGGGCATACCTTTTCTTAGCTTGAAGTTTGCTATAGATTTTTTAGCACGTGTAACTACTGGCTTCTGACCAGTAATAGCCATCAAATCATTTACTGCTGCTTCTAAAGCCTTAGGATTGTCCTTACCTTCTCCAAGTCCAATGTTTACAACAATCTTTGCAAGTCTTGGCACTTGCATAACATTTTTGTATCCGAACTTTTGCATCATCGCAGGAACAACTTCCTGAAAATACTTTTCTTTGAGTCTTGGTGCCATGAACAATTTACCTCCCTTCACTTTGCCAATTAGTCAATTATCTCACCACATTTTTTGCATGTTCTGACCTTTCTTTCTTCTTCACCTTCTTGAATGAATCTGTGACCAATCCTCGTTGGTTTGCCACACTTTGGACATACAAGCATAACCTTGCACGCCCAAATTGGTGCTTCTTGTGTTATTATACCACCCTGTGGCATTTTCGGATTTGGTCTTACATGCTTTTTAACTATATTGACGCCTTCAACTACTACTTTTTTGTCTTTTGGCAATACTGTAAGTACTTTGCCTTGTTTGCCTTTATATTTGCCAGAGATAACTACAACAGTATCACCTTTTTTTACATGAACCTTGTTCGGCATAACCTTCCCTCCTCAAAATAGCTTATAGAACTTCTGGTGCAAGAGATACTATCTTCATAAAATCCTTATCTCTAAGTTCTCTTGCAACAGGTCCAAAAATACGTGTTCCTCTTGGAGTTCCATCTTCTCTTATCAAAACTGCAGCATTGTCATCAAACCTTATATATGTCCCGTCCTCTCTTCTTACGCCTTTGCGTGTTCTGACAATAACTGCTTTTACAACATCACCTTTTTTTACAACGCCACCTGGTGTTGCATCTTTAACAGAACAAACTATTACATCTCCTATATTTGCAAACTTTCTATTCGAACCTCCTAAAACTCTTATACACATTACTTCTTTAGCACCTGTGTTGTCAGCAACCTTCAGCCTTGACTGTGGTTGGATCATCTTTTATTTCCCCTCCTTTAAAAAGCTAAGCTGTTTTCGACTATTTGTTATTTTGCTCTTTCTAAAATCTGAACAACTCTCCATCTCTTTTCTTTGGAAAGTGGTCTTGTCTCCATAATCAAAACCTTATCTCCAACTCTGCATTCATTGTTTTCATCATGAGCTTTGAACTTTGTTGTTCTCTTCATAGTCTTTTTATAAAGAGGATGCTGAACAAGCGTTTCTACAGCAACTACTACAGTTTTGTCCATTTTGTCACTTACAACAACACCAACCCTCGTTTTTCTCATACCTCTTTTTTGCTCCACTTATATTCCCTCCTCACTTAGTTCTGCATTATTTTGCATTTTTATTTGCTCTTTCTTGTTCAAGTTCTCTTTCTCTCATTATTGTCTTTATTCTTGCAATTGTTCTTTTTACCTCACGAATTCTCATAGGATTTTCAAGTTGATTTGTTGCAAGCTGGAACCTCAAATTGAACAGTTCCCTCTTTAATTTCTTAAGCTCATTATGGAGCTCTTGTGTTGTCATCTCTCTAATCTTAGACGCCTTCATTTGCCTCACCACCCACTTTAGCTTCTTCTCTTGAAACAATTTTGCATTTAATAGGCAGTTTGTGTATTGCTAATCTCAAAGCTTCTTTTGCAACCTCTTCATCAACACCGCCAACTTCAAACATCACTCTACCAGGCTTTACAACTGCAACCCAGTACTCAGGCGAACCTTTACCAGAACCCATACGAGTTTCTGCTGGTTTTTTTGTAACAGGTTTATCAGGAAATATCTTAATCCATACCTTTCCGCCTCTTTTTATATGTCTTGCGATCGCAACTCTGGCTGCCTCAATCTGGTTGCTTGTAATCCAACCAGGTTCAAGCGCCATAATACCAAAATCACCATACGCAACAAAGTTACCTCTTGTAGCTTTTCCTTTCATTCTACCTCTTTGTTGTTTTCTCCACTTAACACGCTTTGGCATAAGCATTACTTATCTCCTCCTTTTTCAGAAGCTGCTACTTTCTGTGGAAGAATATCTCCTTTATAAATCCACGTCTTAACACCAATTCTACCATATGTTGTATGAGCTTCTGCAAAGCCGTAGTCGATATCTGCTCTGAGAGTTTGAAGAGGAATTCTTCCTTCCTTATACCATTCTGTTCTTGCAATGTCAGCCCCACCAAGTCTTCCTGATACCATTGTTTTGATACCTTTAGCACCGCTCCTTAAAGCCCTTGCCATTGCCTGTTTCATAGCCTTTCTGAATGAAACTCTCTTTTCAAGCTGAGCAGCAATGTTCTCAGCAACAAGTTGAGCGTCAAGTTCTGGAACTTTTATCTCTTTTATATCAAGCGAGATTGTCTTCCCACCTGTCAGTTTTTCAAGCTCTTTCCTGAGAGCTTCGACTCCAGAACCTGCTCTTCCAATAACAATACCTGGTTTTGCTGTATGGATGATAACTTTTACTCTCTTTGCTGCTCTTTCTATCTCAATCCTCGAAATACCTGCATTGTATAGTTTTTCTTTTATGTGACGTCTGATTTTATAATCTTCAAGGACATACTTATCAAAATCCTTATCATTTGCAAACCATCTTGAATCCCAGTCTCTTATAATTCCAAGCCTGAACCCCTTTGGATGAACCTTTTGACCCATTTATTTCCCTCCTTATCAAAAGTTACTCTCTTTCTTTTAGAACAACTGTGATATGGCTTGTTCTTTTTCTTATCAAAAACGCTCTTCCCTGTGCTCTTGGTCTAATCCTTTTTAGCATTGGACCACCATTTGCATAAATCTCTGCTATATAGAGCTTATCAACGTTCATATTGTGATTATTCTCTGCATTTGCAATTGCGCTCTTTACAAGCTTTTCTACTATTCTTGCAGCCCTTTTAGGTAAAAATTTTAAGATATTCAAAGCCTCATTTACAGGTTTATTTCTGATAAGATCAATTACAACTCTAACCTTTCTTGGCGATATCATAGCATATCTCAATGTTGCCGTTGCCTTCTTTACTTCTGTATTTGTTGCCTTTTCCAATAGCTTCTCCTCCCTTCTAAATCACAATTAAACTAAATTTACAAGAGCTTGCGAAAACTTTATTTCAAAGCTGTTGACCTCTCAGTATGATGACCATGACCTTTGAATGTTCTTGTCGGAGCAAACTCACCAAGTTTGTGTCCTACCATCTCTTCTGTGATATATACAGGAACATGTTTTCTGCCATCATATACAGCTATTGTATGGCCAACCATCTGCGGTAAAATTGTTGATCTTCTTGACCATGTCTTTATAACCTTTTTTTCATTATTCTGGTTCATCTTTTCGATCTTTTTTAAAAGTTTTGGGTCACAGTATGGACCTTTCTTCAAAGACCTTCCCACACTCAATCCCTCCTTAAGCAATCTTTATTATTAGAAGATTATGCATTTTATTTCCTTCTCTTGACAATAAACTTATCTGATGGTTTGTTCTTCTTTCTTGTTTTGTAACCAAGTGTTGGTTTACCCCATGGCGTAAGTGGCCCTGGATGACCAATTGGTGCCTTACCCTCACCACCACCGTGTGGATGGTCAACCGGGTTCATTGCCGAACCTCTAACTGTAGGTCTTATACCCATCCATCTTTTACGACCTGCTTTTCCTATTCTGACATTTTCATGGTCTAAGTTGCCAACCTGACCAATTGTAGCCCTGCACTCTTGGCTCACATACCTCAGCTCACCAGACGGAAGCTTTATCAGAGCATATTTGCCTTCCTTTGCCATGAGCTGAGCAACACTACCTGCTGAACGGCAAAGCTGTGCTCCTTTTCCTGGCATAAGTTCAATGTTGTGTATCATTGTACCAACAGGAATATTTTTCAGAGGCAATGCATTTCCAACCTTAATATCTGCATCTGGACCAGACATAACGGTGTCTCCAACTTTCAAACCTTCCGGAGCTATGATATATCTTCTTTCACCATCAGCATAGCACAAAAGCGCCAGAAAAGCTGTTCTGTTTGGATCATATTCAATTGCCTCAACCTTTGCAGGAATTCCATCTTTGTCTCTTTTGAAATCTACAATTCTTATTTTCTTCTTATGTCCGCCTCCTCTGTGACGAACAGTTATTCTACCTTGGTTGTTTCTACCTGCCCATTTCTTTTCTGTAAAAACCAATGATTTTTCAGGTTCTGTCTTGGTAATAATCTCTTTATAGTTTAGAACCGATGCATTTCTTCGTCCTGGTGATGTAGGCTTGTAGACTATTATACCCACCTTTGTTTCCCTCCTTAAACTCAGCATTTATATTGGTGTTAGATTAAGCTGTCGAAAAACTCTATTGTTTTGCTCTTATCTGTCAACTTCACAATTGCTTTTTTCCACGCCTTTGTCCTTCCTTCAAATCTTCCCATTCTTTTTCTCTTCGGTTTTACATTCATTGTCCATACTTTTTCAACCTCAACACCAAAAAGCTGCTCAACAGCTTTCTTTATCTCAATCTTGTTAGCTCTTCTATCAACCTCAAATGTGTATTTTTTCTGAGGAATCATGCTCATGCTCTTTTCTGTAATTATAGGTCTTTTGATTATTTCCTCTGGCAACATATTATGCGTACACCTCCTCAACTTTCTTTACAGCATCCTGGAGGATGACAAACTTGTCATATTTGAGTATGTCAAATACATTTAAGTTGCCAACCTGCAAAGTTTTTACCTCTGGGATATTTCTTGTTGACTTTTGCAAATACTCATTCTTCTCAGGAATGACAATTAGCGCTTTTTGATTTTCAAGTCCCAAGTTCTTCAAAACTCTTAAAACCTCTTTTGTCTTGTACTGGTTCATATCCCACCTGTCAAGCACTATAAGATTGTTCTCTTTCACCTTTGATGACAGCGCACACTTGAGAGCAAGTCTTCTTACCTTCTTTGGCAAGTCTATTGAAAAATCTCTTGGCTTTTTAGCAAATACAACGCCACCTTTTCTCCATGTTGGAGCTCTGATAGATCCTTGTCTTGCCCTACCTGTCCCTTTTTGTCTCCAAGGTTTTCTCCCACCACCACGAACCTCAGCTCTTGTCTTTGCAGCAAATGTTCCTTGACGCCTGTTTGCTAAGTGTGCAACAACAGCTTGGTGCAAAACATGAGTATTTATTGGCACGTTGAAAATTGAGTCATTAAGCTCAATCTCACCAATCTGCTGTCCTTCTATATTATAAACCGGCACCTTTGCCATTCTGTTTCCTCCTTCCTAAAACTTAAAGCTTATTTGCTTTTGACAGAATCTCTGATGATTAAAAGCGAATTCTTGTTACCTGGAACACTTCCTTTAACAAGAAGCAAATTTCTGTCTGGGTCAACCTTTACAACCTGCAAGTTTAAAACTGTAACTCTTTCACCACCCATTCTACCAGGCATTTTCTTGCCAGGGAATGTTCTTGCAGGGAATGTGTTTGAACCCATTGAACCAACTCTTCTGTGGTACATGGAACCATGGCTCATAGGACCTCTTTGCTGACCGTGTCTTTTAATAACACCCTGAAATCCTTTTGCCTTTGAAATACCTGTAACATCTACTCTTTCGCCCGGCTGGAAAATATCGACTCTTATTTCCTGCCCAACCTCATACTTGTCTGCATCTTTAAGTCTCAGCTCTCTTAAATATCTCTTTGGTTTTACGCCATGTTTTGCAAAGTGACCTCTTAGCGGCTTGTTGAGCTTGCTTTCTTTTATATCCTCAAAACCAACTTGAATTGCAGAATAACCATCTTTTTCAACCGTCTTTTTCTGAACAACCACGCATGGTCCTGCCTCAATCACAGTAACAGGTATTACTCTTCCTTCTTCATCAAATACCTGAGTCATACCTATTTTCTTGCCAAGTATTCCTTTTGTCATTTATATTTACACCTCCTTCAGCTTGATCTCGATGTCCACACCTGCTGGAAGTTCAACACGCATTAGTGCATCTACAGTTTTTTGTGTGGGTTTGATTATGTCAATAAGTCTTTTGTGAGTTTTGATCTCAAATTGTTCACGTGAATCTTTGTACTTGTGTGGAGCTCTGATGATTGTAATTACCTCTCTGTCTGTCGGCAACGGAACTGGACCTGATACCTCTGCCCCTGTGTTTTTAGCTGTCTCTACTATCTTTTTTGCTGACTGCTCTAAAAGCTTGTAATCAAATGATTTCAGCTTAATTCGCATTCTCTGTGCTTTTGACATACATTCCCCTCCTCTAAAATAATGTGATTCTAAGATCTTTCAAACTATTTGCGACAGGGGAACTTTGCAACTTAGCCGTGTGTGTCCACAACCTTTATATAAAAATACCCGGAGTTTTTCCTTCTCGGGCATGAAAACACCGGGCATGAAATATTCTTTCACACCTTCCCCGTGTCGCCCGTCTCAAAGGACAAGACATACTCAGCAAAAATTCCCTGCAAAGTGGCTTTGCACCTTGCAGCAACCTTTTGCCTCATCGCAGCATATGAACATTATTTTTCACCCACACAACGACTTTATAATTTTATAATAAAAAAAGGCGGTTTGCAAGAGAAATTTTAATAAGTTGCCCCGCCTTCTTGATAGATTTTTTTAATTAGCTCAACATCAACTTCATCAGCCTTTACAAAATGGTTTGGTTCAGCACCACAGTATGGACACGGGGAATTTAAATCTACAATTTCATAACCACAAATACCACACACATATTTTTCTTGCATATTAAAATTCCCTCCTCAGTATATTGTACTTCTTTTGTTATTTATTTAATACCCACAAATCAAAACTTTCTATCAAGATAATCTTTTAACAATTTTATGTGTTTTTCCTCATCCAAAATTATTCTTTCCAATAGCTTTTTGATGTACCTGTCATCTATCATTTCAATGTGTCTCTTGTAATTCTTGATAGCCTCTTTCTCGGATTGGATATCAATCTTTATCATATCTTTTAAATCTTTATCGTAGTTTACAAAGTATCCATTC
Organism: Caldicellulosiruptor obsidiansis OB47; assembly: GCF_000145215.1. Classification (NCBI taxonomy): domain Bacteria; kingdom Bacillati; phylum Bacillota; order Caldicellulosiruptorales; family Caldicellulosiruptoraceae; genus Caldicellulosiruptor; species Caldicellulosiruptor obsidiansis. The sequence goes on along the minus strand of NC_014392.1, from coordinate 972,562 downwards.
CAGTACTGGCCATAGGTTGTGTAAGAACCTCTGTACTTTGGCAAGGCACCGAGCAGATAAATTGTGGTACCCAGAAGGTCCAAGTGTTTCATCTCAACCTGGGCAATGCCAATTATGAGGTCTGCAAAATCTCTGTGTTTTACATCGCTTATAAAATGCTGATACGAATACAAAGCAATTGCGGTAAACTCACTTGAGTATCCTGCATAGTCATCAAGCAGAATCTCTGCATAGTGTCTATTGGGTTCTTCTACTTTTGGTTCAGGATAAGGTGCGTCATATGCAAATTTGGTCCAATCCATTTTAAACTTGTTACCTCCTACTCTCAATACTTTTTGTTTTAATACATTATATTGCCGAGAAAAGTTTTTGGTACCTGTGAAAAAAACTCTTCAAAAATATTCACAAAAAACTATGTGCAATTTTAAAAAAAATTTAGTAGGGATTTTTTTAATGTTGATGTATAATCAAATATGTCAAAGATATTTTCTGTCAAAGGGTGGCTGAACTGTTCTATGAAAATCAGTGTAGGAAATCTTCTTTCAGCTATTTCACATCTCATCGATATAGCTCAAGGAAGAAGAGAACATGCTCCAAAGGTTACATATATTTCTTTGCAGCTTTCACATATTTTAGGGCTTAAACCTCTTGAAAAAAAGAAGATATACTATGCAGCTTTTTTTCACGACATAGGAATAACAGTTGCAGATAAAAAATTTATTACATCCCATATTGATCCGGATCTTGCTAAAAACCATTGTCTACTTGGTTATGAATTTTTACAAAAACTCCCTTTGGATAAAGATATTGCGGAGTTTGTAAAATATCATCACGAGTTTTATAACGGATCTGGTGCATTTGGATATGACCACTCGACCACACCATTTGTTTCTCAGATTATAAACTTTGCTGACCAGATTGACATTGCCTTAGATTTTTCAAACCCGTACTATCAACAGATTGATGAGATAACAAATTGGGTGTTGAAAAAGAAAGGTGTACTTTTTAACCCCATCATTGTTGAAGCTTTTTTAGAACTTGCACAAAAAGATAGATTCTGGCTGGACCTTTATAACCCTCATTTAAGACAGATTATCATGGCCTTATCACTTGAAGATGAGGTTTACTTTGACATAGAGCAGATGCTCAAGTTTTCTGAAGCAATATCTTTACTTATCGACAACAAAAGTCCTTTTACCCATGTTCACTCCCAGCAGCTTTCACAAACAGTTTATACAATCGCTAAAATTATGGGGCTGAATAGTGAAATGGCAAACAAACTTAAAATTGCTGGTTACCTTCACGATATTGGCAAAATGGTCGTTCCAAATGAAATCCTCAACAAAGAAGGAAAGCTAACAAAAGAGGAGTTTTATATTATAAAGTCTCATCCGTATTATACAAAACTGATTCTTTCTCAAATTCCTGCCTTCAAAGACGACATTGCTAACTGGGCAGGAAATCACCACGAGAGAATAGACAGAAGTGGGTATCCCGAAAAACTCGGAAAAGATGAACTCTCGCTTTTAGACAGAATAGTAGGCATATGTGATGTCTATCAGGCTTTAATAGAGGATAGACCTTACCGCAGAGGACTTCCTCAATCTACAGCACTGACAATTATTTCTGATATGGTTAAAAATGGCTTATTTTTAGAAGAAGAATTTTTGCTTTTAAAAAGAGCAGTAAGCTAAAATCTCTTACTGCTCCTTATAAGTTTTTCCTCTTATTTTAAAGCGTGCGCCTTTTGATATTTTATTTTCAGCCTCTATTAAAAATCCATGTTTGTCAAATATAGCTTTTGCAATTGAAAGTCCCAGCCCGCTTTCACCCCTTTTACCTTTATAGAATCTTTCAAAGATTTTATCAATCTCTTCTTGCAAAAATCCCTCCCCATCATCCTCAATTGTCACTTCAAACTCATCTTTTTCAGATTTTATTTCAATTGTAACCTTATTTGCCGCATATCTTATGCAGTTTGAGATAATATTTGAAAAAGCTTCCTTTAATCTGAGCTTGTCGCAAATAACATACGTCTTTGTCTGCGGAGCAAATTCGATAGTTACTTCCTTAGAAAGCAAATAACCTTCATTCTCTAAAATAGCTTCAAAGATGACCTCTTCAAGCACACCTTTTTCAAAACTAAAATAGTTTTCAACAGATTCAATCTTTGTAAGGTCAATAATCTGGTTTATCAAACTTTTCAATCTGTCAACATGCCAAATTATTTTATCCGCAGCTGATTCCATCTTACTTTTATCTAAAATCCCTTCTTTTAGCATCTCTGCATATCCACGCACTGAGGTGAGAGGTGTTTTGAGTTCATGAGAGATGTTTTGTAAAAACCTTATCTGTGCCTGATTATACTCCTCAATCTTTTCGATAAGTCTGTTAAATTCAGTTGCAATCATGCCAATTTCATCATTTGTAGTTATCTCAACTTTTTTGTTAAACCTCAACTGTGAAGCCTGCTTTATTGCCTCCTTTAGTCGCAAAAGCCCTTCAATCATCTTTCGGGATATAAAGATAGCAACAGTAGCAGCAAATATACAGCTGAGTCCTGCTGTCTGTAAAATAAGTAGGAAGAATCGTTTCTTAAAATTCAAAACTCTTGCAAGATCAGCAATAATAATTACAAAAACACTTTTTGATTTTCCACCATATATTGTGAACAAACAAGGCTTTTCCTTAATGCTTCCCATCTCAAATCCATATTGGACATCTTTGTTCTCATCAAAAATTTTCATTATTTTTAGCCTTGTCTCCACATCTAACTCTTTGTTTGAATATTCTATTACACCATCACTGCTCACAATTACTATATAATCCTGCAAAATTTTTGATTCTAAGCTTTCAAAATAAGACTCAAATGGTTTTAAATCAATAGTGTTTCTGTTCTGGTTTGTAACAACAAATTCTATAAGCCTTGCAAAACGAAGGTTATCCTCTTTCATCTGGTCAATCAAATACTTTTCAAACCAGGCATAAAAGAGGGCAACAAAAACTACAAATATAAATAAGATTAAACCCATGTACGACAAATAAATTTTAATCTTTATACTCATCTTTTTTCTCCTCAATCTTGTATCCTAAACCCCACATTGTCTTTATCTCAACAGGCAGGTTATACTGCAAAATCTTTTTCCTGAGTCTTTTGATAACATCATCAACCATCCTTTCGTCATAAAGAGCAGGGTTCCCCCATATTCTTTCTAATATATAACTTCTCTTTAAAACCTTAGTCGACTCTTTTAAAAGAAGTGCAAATGTTTCAAACTCCTTTGGTGAAAGTTCTATCTGTGTGTCATTATAAAAAACATTTCGCTGATTAAAATCAACCTTTATACCAAACGTTTCTATGACATTATCCTGTTTTATTGGACCTTTATTTACCCGTCGCAAAATTTTTTTTATTCTTGCTTCAAGTTCTGAAAGAGAAAACGGCTTTGATATGTAATCATCACTTCCAAGTTCAAGCCCCAAAACTTTGTCAAGCTCTTCTCCCTTCGCAGAGAGCATTATAATTGGTACATCGCTATTTTTTCTTATTCTTTTACAAATTTCATAACCATCAATGTCTGGGAGCATAATATCAAGTATAACTATATCAGGCTCACTTTTTTCAAATTCTCCTAAAAAACTCTCACCGCTTTCAAATGTCCTGACTGCATAGCCTTTTTGGGTTAAATATTCAGACACAAGTTCTAATATATCCTTTTCGTCATCGACCACATATACAGTGTATACAGGCATTTTTAAATTCCCTTTCTTTATAAAAATTTAGACAATTACTCTCAAATATTTGAAAAAATTCTGAAACTCTTGTATACTATATAGTGGTTCCAAGATTTATTATAGCACAATTATTACTTCTCTGCAGGAGGTGAAAAGTATATGATAAAATTCGGCACAGATGGCTGGAGAGCGATAATAAGCAAAGACTACACATTTGACAATGTAAAGATTGTTGCTCAGGCAATTGCCGATTATATTAAAGAAATTGACGATAAAAGACCTGTTTTGGTAGGTTATGATACAAGGTTTATGTCAGAAGAATATGCTCGTCTTTGTGCAGGGGTTCTTGTGGCAAATGGAATAAAAACATATCTTACGAAAAAGCCTACACCAACACCTGTTGTATCATTTACTGTCAAGAACATGAATTTAGCAGGAGCTATAATGATTACAGCAAGCCACAATCCGCCTCAGTGGAACGGTATAAAGTTTAAAGGTGATTATGGTGGGTCTGCTCTTCCTTCAATCATCGCCGAGATAGAAAAGCATTTATATAAAAATGAAGTAAAATTTGTTGAGCCAGAAAACAACAATCTCTTTTCTTATATAGATCCTGATAAAGATTATTTTGAACATATTGAAAAACTTGTTGACTTAAATCTCATAGCAAAATCCAAACCATTTGCAATAATCGACCCAATGCACGGCGCAGGAGTTGGATATGTTAAAACCTTATTAGAAAAATATGGCATCAAATATATTCAGATAAGAGATGAGCGAAACCCATACTTTGGAGGAGTCAATCCAGAACCTATTTATAAAAACCTTGGAAAATTGATTGATGCTGTTGTTCAAAACAACGCTGACATTGGCCTTGCAACAGACGGTGATGCAGATAGAGTTGGAGCTGTTGACGAAAAGGGCGAATTTATTGACTCGCACAGAATATATGCACTGCTTCTGAGACATTTAGTTGAAGTAAAAGGTTTGAAGGGTGGCGTTGTAAAAACATTTTCAACAACCAATATGGTTCCTATCTTGGCAAACAAGTACGGACTTAAAATATATGAAACACCTATTGGATTTAAGTATATCTGCGAACTTTTCTTGAAAGAAGATATTCTAATTGGCGGAGAAGAAAGTGGTGGTATTGGAATCAAAAATCATATACCTGAAAGAGATGGAATTTTGTGCAGTTTGTTGCTTCTTGAGATTATGGCTTATTATCAAAAACCTATTAGTCAAATACTTGATGAGTTATTTAAAGAAATAGGTTACCACTTTTATGACAGAGTTGACTTGCACCTGCCAAATGAAATCAAAGAAAAGACTTTAAAGGTGATTTCCCAAAACACAGAGTTTGCAGGCAGAAAGATTAAAGAGATTCAAACATTGGACGGCTATAAATATATCTTTGAAGATGACTCATGGATACTGTTCAGAGCCTCTGGCACAGAACCAGTTTTGAGAGTTTATACAGAACAGTTTACCAAAGAAGAAGTCAAAAGACTTTTAGATGAGGCTGTAAAACTTATAGAAAAAATGAAGTAAAAAGGGCTGTTGGAGCTGCAACCGCCAACAGCCCTTTCTTTTTAATCAAATCTTTTCAAAAATTCACTGTAAAACTTATATGTCATATACACATCAACCTTGCTTGTTATCTCAAATGTTGAGTGCATAGACAAAACTGGAACTCCTGAGTCTATTACATTTATCATTTTTCTTGCGATAAACATAGCAATTGTGCCGCCACCGCCTTGGTCAACCTTGCCTAAAAGACCTGTCTGCCAGCAGATGTTATTTGAATTCAGAAAGTTTCTGATTTTGCCCACATACTCTGCCGTTGCTTCAGAACCACTGTATTTGCCTCTAACTCCAGTATACTTTTCAATAGTAACACCATGACCAATTAATGTTGAATTTAACTTATCAAAAGCACCTTCATATGTTGGGTCAAGTGCTGCTGCAACATCGCCTGAAATTGCTGCTGAGTTTTCAAAACTAACAGCTAAATCAAGGCTACTTTCATATTCACCCAACGCCTTCAAAAGCTTTGCAACTGATATATCAAAAAAGCTTGCCTCAGCGCTTGATATTCCTACACTTCCTATCTCCTCTTTGTCAACCAAATAGACTATTGCAGTTTTCTCTGGAATTTCATCTATTGAAAATATACCTTCTGCTGCCAAAAAACTGCATGCTCTGTCATCTTGACCATATGCGCCAATCAAGCTTCTGTCAAGTCCTACATCGCGAGCCTTTGCAGCTGGCACAATTTCAATGTCAGCTGAAATAAAATCTTCTTCTGTTATTCCATACTCATCATTCAAAATTTTTAATATGTTCAGCTTAACTTTTTCTTTTACCTTCTCATCATTAAACGGCATACTTCCTATTAGCACGTTCAAGTTTTCGGCAGGAATTACCTCGCTTGCTTTTTTCTGAAGCTGTTCAGAAGATAAATGAACAAGAAGATCTGTTATATAAAAAACAGGGTCATTTTCGTCTTCGCCAATTGTAATCTTCACTTTAGAACCGTCACTTTTCACAACAACACCATGGATGCTAAGAGGCACATTTACCCAGTGATATTTTTTAATGCCACCATAGTAGTGTGTCTTCAAAAGTGCAAGTTCGTTTGATTCATATAGTGGCTTTGGTTTTAAATCAAGTCGTGGAGAATCTATATGGCTACCTATTAAATTAAACCCTTCCCTTAAAGGCTTTTTGCCTATATGAGCAAGTAAGATACTTTTGTTATTATTTACAAAATATACTTTATCCCCTGGCTTTAATTTTTGGATATTATTGTTAAATTCTATATAACCTTTTTCTTTAGCTCTTTCTACAAAATATTCAACAGCCTCTCTTTCTGTTTTTGCACAGTTTAAAAAGTGCTTATACTTTTCTGCTAAGTCAAAAACAAAAGGTTTTTCTTCTTCTTTTAAAACTTCCCATGCATTTTTAGAAGTGTAGAATAGCTTTTCGCAAAGCTCTTGGCCGTAAGATTTTTCGCTCATTTTCATACCCTCCAATGTTTTAATGTCGAATATTCAATGTTCTTATATTATAAATATTTTTCTGCTTCCCACAAACTATGATATCACAATCCTCTTTTTTTGGGTATTAATTTTAATATAAGAGTTTTAGAGTTAGAGATAAGATTATTTTGTCATTCACCACTTTAGAAGGTATTTCATAAAATTACAGAAGAAAGGTGTGAAAGGCAGCACAAAATGAAAAACGCAATGGAAATACTCAAATACATAGGACCAGGTCTACTTGTCACAGTGGGATTTATCGACCCTGGAAACTGGGCATCAAACGTGGCTGCTGGCAGTAGCTTTGGTTTAAAGCTTTTGTGGGTTGTACTTCTGTCAACAATAATTTTGATAGTGCTTCAGCATAACGCAGCCCATCTTGGCATTGCAACAGGTCTTTGCTTGGCTGAAGCAACTTCAATCTACCTCAATAAGTATCTTGCAATGGCTGTACTTTCATCTGCTATGCTGGCAACAGTTTCAACTGCTATGGCAGAGATTTTGGGTGGGGCAATTGCCCTTGAGATGCTTTTTAAAATCCCTATTAAGCTTGGGTGTTTAATCATTTTACCTTTTACCATATTCTTCTTGTTTTCTAACTCATATAAAAAGGTGGAAAGGTGGATAATTGCATTTGTATCGCTGATAGGTATTTCCTTTTTGATAGAGCTTTTCCTTGTAAAGGTTCCTGTAAAAGATGTTGTCTTTGGCTGGGTAACTCCAAGCATACCTTCTGGTTCCTTGGTTGTGGTTCTTTCAATACTTGGTGCGGTTGTTATGCCACATAATTTGTTTTTACACTCTGAAATAATTCAGAGCAGGCAGTGGAATACTCAAGACGAAAAGATAATAAAACATCAGTTAAAATTTGAATTTGTTGATACACTATTTTCAATGTTTATTGGATTTTTAATTAACAGTAGCATGATTATAATAGCTCACACAACATTTTACACAAAAGGTATCCTTGTTGAATCACTTCCACAGGCTCAGCAAATGTTAAAGCCTATTTTGGGAAACTTCTCAGCCACAATCTTTGCATTTGCTCTATTGCTCTCTGGTATTTCATCAAGTATCACAGCTGCGTTTACAGGTGGCACAATCATGGCAGGGTTCTATAGAAGACCTTATAACATTGAAGAGCTGCCAACCAAGATTGGAATCATCATTCCATTGGTTCTAGCATCCATCATCATACTTTTTATCTCAAATCCGTTCAAAGCTCTGATAATCTCACAGATGCTCTTGAGCTTACAGCTGCCAATTACAATCATTCTTCAAATTTACCTGACATCATCCAAAAAAGTCATGGGCAAGTTCGCAAACTCCTTAGCAGATAAAATAATTCTTTCGATTGTGGCAGCAGTTGTAATCGGACTTGATGTTTTTCTACTCATCACATCTTTATAAAAAATAAAAGTGGGCAGATGAAAGTAAAAACCCTTTGTCTGCCCACTTCTACTTCACTTTTTATTTCCTTGAAGAATAGTCGCGAATGAAATTCTCTATTGAACGGTCATACGTTCTTTCTGCCTCTTTAGAAAAATAACAAGCAGGGAGCTGTCCATTTTTCCTGTGATAGTGCAAGCACTCGCAGCATCTTCCTTTCCTTGAACACGGTTCATAAGTACATGTACATATTGAAAGGTTTTTTGAAAGTGTGCACTCCATATTATCTTTCTCCCCCTTTTTACTGAAGTTTTATCTTCTTTATTTTCTCTTCGAAAAAGATATATAAAAAATATCCTTTTTCAATACTATTATCTTCTATAAACCTTTCGATGTCAAATTCAAATATGCAAGCTCTTGATCTTCTTATAATCTCTTTTGGTTCTCCGAGAGCCTGGTATTCTGTAGCTTGATATATTGCTTGTTTAATTCTTTCTTTCTCCTCTTTTGATACTGCCAATTCTTCAGGCAAAAATTCTTCTGGAAACCTTCTTAGAATGTCGAATCTGAACAAGTTTTTCAATATAGTCTTGTCCAAAACAAAATCATCTTTTACGGCTCTGTAAAGCTCTTTTACAAACTCTCTTGTGTTTAAACTGCTATCCACCTTGCTTGAGAGCTTTTCAAAAAATTCTGAGGGAGAGACTTTTTGAAAGATGTATCTTAAAGTATAGTAAAGATACTGTCTATTGTAAACTTTATCTATCAAATCTTCTATCTTTTTAAGCTTATAAATCTCTTCAAAGCTAATAAAGCTATTTGAGATAACTTCATACGGCGGGTCTTTGAAAAATTCATAATTGTATTTAGTTGCTTCATTTCTTATCTTTGTCCCTTTTAACATCTTCAAAAATCCAAGCTGAACCTCATCAGCAAAATACAATAAAGTCTTGTCAAGGCTTTTTTTAAAACTCAAAAAATCCTCAAATGGCAAGCCCGCTATTAAATCAAGATGAACAATAGCCTTTTTGTTTTCCATAAGCTTTTTCAAGTTTTTGTCAATTCTATCTATATCATAAAATCTATCTATTGCATCAAGAGTTTGTGGATTGAAACTCTGAAGACCTATTTCAAGTCTGAAAAGGTTATCTTTTGAATTATTTATTGCACTGATAATGTCATTGTCTAAAAGTGTTGGGTCTATTTCAAAGTGTACTTGAGTAGCCTGCGACTTTTGTTTGCAAAACTCTATTATTTTTATAGCCCTTTCTTTATTTGCGTTAAATGTCCTGTCAACAAACTTTATGAGTCTCACTTGCTTTTTAAAAAGATAGTCAAGCTCTTCAAAGACCTTTTCAAGAGGCGCAAATCGAACACCTTTTTCAATTGAAGAAAGACAATATGAACATCTAAAAGGACAGCCTCTGCTGCTTTCATAATAATAGATTCTGCTTTGGTCTAAATTCTCGTCCTTGTACGCAAAAGGAAGTTTACTCAAATCAAACGGAGGATATTCTTTTTGGATGTATTCTCTGCCAGCTGCAATATGTTCACACAAATCTAAAAAAGAATACTCTCCCTCTCCTCTGATAATAAAATCTACAAACTTCCACTCTTCAAGGCTATCAAAATATACCTCTGGCCCGCCAAGAATTATTTTTATGCTTTTTTGCGCCTTTTTTAATCCTTCAACAAGCTTTTCGACATAGCTTCTGTTCCAGATATATGTTGAAATTGCAACATATTCAGGTTTTTTACTCAAAATTTCATAAAGTACATCTTGCAAAGGCTGATTAATATTAAACTCGATGTAGTCACATGGATAGTTTTCTTTGCAGAGCTGATAAAGGTATCTTACTGCTAAATTTGTATGAACATACTTCGAGTTTATTGCAACAAGCAGTATCATAGCGATTTTCCTTTCTGACACTAAAAAACTTTTTATTGTTCCATTATTATATCACAGTTTTTATTTCAAAAGAGCAAAAAAAATAAAAAGGCAGGTTTTCTCCTGCCTCTATTAGCTCAGATTTCCTTGACTTAGATAAATAGATTCACACCTGCTTCGCTTGCCTCACCAAGATATGTGGCAACACCGCCAATCTCAACGCCATCAATTAACTCTTCTTTTTTTATTCCCATAACATCCATGGACATTGAACATGCAACCATCTTTATACCAAGTTCTTGCGCCTGTTTTATCATCTCAGGTAACATCATCACATTTTTCTTTTTCATCATATATTTCATTAGCTTAGGACCAATCCCTAAAAAGTTCATCTTGGAAAGCGGGAGTTTTTCAACCCCTTTTGGCATCATAGCGCCGAACATCTTTTCTAAGAATGATTTTCCCTGTACTTTCTTTTTTGCATCTCTCAAAACATTCAAACCCCAGAATGTAAAAAACATTGTTACCTCATCGCCCATTGCGGCAGCACCAGTTGCAATTACAAATGCTGCCATAACCTTGTCCATATCATTTGAAAATACAATAATTGTCTTTTTGTCTTCTCTCATTCTTCCCCACCTACATTTTTAAATCTTTTTAATTTTTGCTGTAATTATGCCATTTTCTTCTTTGAGCTCCAAAAGCTCATTTTTTGTCTTTTTGCACCAGCTCTCAACATCTCTTTTAAATGCTGAATCTGTCACCTCAATTGTAATAATATCTCCACTTTGTGCTTCCTTCATTTGTTTAAAAAGCTGGGTAATAGGTCCTGGACACTGAAGCCCCTTTGCATCAATAAAATATTCTGCCATCTTGATCGCACCTCCATAAATTTTTATTTTTACCTTTTATATTGTTACCCCATTTGCATGAGATTTATTTAACAAACTTCTGCAAAAAAATTTTTTAAAATCAGATTGTTAAAATAATAACATTTTTGAACACAAAAGCTTTTAAGCATTTAACAGGAGAAAAATAGATACCAACTTTATTTTTCAACTCAAAAATTTCATCATTATATTTAAAATCTTTTGAATCTGAGCCTTGTTATCGACATCTGATAAGCACTTTTCAGCATGGCTTTCTATGATAAAATATCCTACTTTTTCTAAAGCTTTTTTGACAGCAATTATCTGAAGCATAATCTCTTCACATTCTTTTTCTTCTTCCACCATCTTGATAATTCCTTCAATGTGCCCTTTGATATTTTTAAGTCTTGAAAGAACCTCTTCTTTCCTTTCACTTTCAGGCACTTCAGCGTCACCTACTCTTCAACAATCTTGATAGCTCCCTGCGGACAAAACTTTGTACATACGCCGCATCCTGTACATTTTTCCTTGTCAATTTCAATCTCAACATCAAAAAATCCTCTTACGTTTCTTTTTATTGCACCAAATTTGCACGAACGTGAAGCAGGACAAAAGGGTGACCTGTCGCACATATCCTTATCTAATACTGCCTTTCTCATTCTTTTTTATTCTCCCTCCTTAGTAGTCTATCCCCTATACCATGGGGGTGTATTACTCTTACGAGTATATTATAATGTAAAAAATAATAAAGTTCAAGTACAAAAATTGCAAATAAAAATTTTTCTTTTTAACAATAACATTTTTGACTAAAATACGTTATAATTATGTGGTGACAAATTCTTGGTATGGGAGGTTCTGCAATGAAAAAAAGCGCAAAGGTATGGCTGGTCGGATTTATTGTGATATTCATTCTTTCAAACATTGTATTTGCCCAAAGCATTACTGTGACTCCAAAAGAGATTGACGGAAAAACCTATGTTGATATTGACTCTTTGAAAGACTTTTTAAACTTTAATTACACCAAAACGCAAAATAGCCTGATAATTCAGAAAAAAGACCTGTCCATAAGTGAAGTCATTGACAAGATAAACAAGTCTGTTGTAGCAATCATCGGTGACAGCAAAAAGATAAAAGCAGACGACTTTTACTACAGCAAAATCCCAGCTGGACTTTCTCACGGATCTGGTGTTGTGATTGACAAAAATGGGCTGATTTTAACAAACAATCATGTAGTTGAAGACCTAAAACAGCCTTATGTTATCTTCTACGACGCCAAGGCTTATAAGGCAGCAGTACTTTACAGTGACAAAGAAATTGACCTTGCAATTTTGAAAGTCAACCGAAGCAATCTTACCCCAATTGAAATTGAAAACCCAAAAAATATTTATGTGGGTCAGGAAGTTTTGGCAATAGGCACACCGCTTTTCTTAGGATGGCGAAATAGTGTCACAAAAGGAATAATTAGTGGGCTTAACAGACCTGTTGATGAAGTCTATACATTTTTGCAAACAGATGCAAGTATCAATCCAGGCAACAGTGGTGGCCCACTTGTTAATATGCAGGGGAAACTTGTAGGAATAAACACTCTTGGTATTGATTACTGGCAAGGAATTAACTTTGCAATTCCTGCGGAAAATATACTTTATTTCCTTGACCATTATAAAAAGTTTGGTAGAATTAAAAGATGTTACTTAGGTCTTGAGTTTGAAGACAGTTGGTTATCTTATGTTGGGCTTCCGTCTAACCTCGGTCTTAAAATTATAGATGTAAAAGCTGACAGTCCTTTAAAAGGATTTGCTCAAGAAAATGATATACTTGTCACAATTGACAGCTACCCTATCAACTCAATTGCAGAATACAATCAAACTCTTATGAAATATCTTCCTGGTGACAAGGTAAAGATAAAAATCAAAAGAAATGGCAAAATTCTTGAAAAAGAAGTTATTTTGAAAGAGTGGCCAACAAGCAAATAGTTAAAAAAATATATGGAAAGGGGAACACAGCAACATGTCAAGAAAGTTAAAAATAGTGATTTGTATTTTTACAATAGTTGCTTTTGTGCTGACCTCTTCTGTCTTTGCACTTGCACAAGAAGACAGTGGCATTATTGACTTTTACACAGTCTTTTCAAAAGATGACATCAATAAGAACAGGGTTGGAAACAGTGTTTACAACTGGTCTATCTATATGCCACAGGATGCCTATATAAACAAAGATCCAAAAGGAAGCTATTTTTCAATGTCAAGCAATAGCTACAAGGCAAGCATAAATGTTGAGGCAATTTTAAACAAAGAAGGTTACACCTCCTTAGATGAAATTTTGCTGTACGCTCAAGATTTAATTTCAGGTTATTATTCTGGTTCAAAGTTATATTCGCTTAAAAAAGGAAAAGACAAACAAGATCAAGAATATATTGAAGCCACAAGTGTATATACTGACTCTTTTTATGTATTTGTTGACGAAGAAGAAAGTTCTGGCACTTTCAATCTCATACGAATATACTTGAGCAAAAATAAGAGATACAATTACATTTACAGACTTACGATTAGTATGGATTTAAATTTCTATTCACAACACCAAAATCTTTTATACAAGATTGCTGATTCTTTTGAAACAAACTTTGACAGAAACAATCCCAACATAAAAGATTTAGCAGACAACGTAACATCGTGGAGAGTTCACAAAAATACAAGTTACGGATGGCAGATTGACCTTCCACCTTACTGGAAATCTACAGACATTTATAATCTTGAGTACAATTCTTCCACACAATCATTTGCTCCTCTTTACACAGATGAGGAGATGGGAATCTCAACCCAAAAACAGCAGCAGGATACGTTGGCCTTGGCATCTCCAGACAGCCAGCAAGAGTATGACGAATATCTTTCTGTCAGTTTTGTTACAAACTCAAATATCAGTTTTGACAAATGGGTTTCTCAGGAAATAAAAAGTATTGAGTTTTACAACAAAGAGCTTTTAAAAGTCATCTCATCCAAAAGTTTAAATATTGGAACAAGTAAAGCAAAAATTTATGACCTCAGAATTAGAAAAAGCCTCAACAAGACATTTGTTGAAAAAAGACTTTATGTTGACTCAAATAATAATAAATACGTGATAAAACTGTATGTTCCAGAAGAAAAATATAACAAAGATAAGCAAAAATATGAGAGGATAATTAATTCATTTAGAGTATTACCAGCAAAGAGCAGATACTTTGATTCCATTCTTTGGTCAGGAGATTTGAAACCCCAGAATACATTAAAAACTGTAAAACTTAACAAAGCTCCATTTGAAATGAAGATTTCAAAGGATTACAAAACAAATATGCCATATTACTATTATAATTACTTTACTCAAATAATAGGTTCCTCAATCCCATCTGCACAGGGTATTTCGGACATTGAAACAGTAATGCTTTACAATACTCCATACTCAATTTTGACAATAAATGGTGGAATAAACGTAGACCCTGCCGATAAGATAATAAAAAACACTATGCAAGCATGGGTTGAAAGCAATGAATATAAGAGCAAAACTGTAAATATGAGCCTTTTGAAGTATACTGACAAAAATCTTTCTATTTATAAGTTTATTTATGTCTATAATATTCTTAAGCTTTCAGAACTTGCAAAGGGAAATCCAAATAGAGACTTTAATTTTATTAATCTTCAGAACAGAATTATCTATATGATAAAATACAATCAATATTATTACACCATTGACCTGTCCATTCCTGTTTTGTATTATAATAGCTATACAGTTTCTGACTTCGAGAATTTTGTGAAAAGCATAAAAATAGACAAGATTGACTTTTCAAAGCTGAATATAAAGTTTGTAAAAGAAGATTTGGAAAAATTTAAGAAAAAAGAGGAATAAAATTATACAGGGCTTGCCAAAAATACACATGCTTTTTCGGACGGCAAGCCCTTTTTCATTTTACCCATTCTGAACAAGCTTTAATGTCCTCAATTCAATTTCCTGGTCGGCAGCCCAGTCTTTAAGAGCTTCTTGATCCTTTGTGAGCTTTTCAAACCTCTCTCAATATACCTTTGATTTTCTCAAAATATCTTTCGTTTTCTTCGAATTTCGTAGTTATAAAAATTTATTTGATGCTTGTTATTTCTATTATTGCTTTATTCTACCATATGAAAATTAGATTCAACCTACTTTGCATTAATTTAGATATTATACCATATTGCGGCGGGTATTTATCCACAATAACCATGGTGTTTACCCTCTCATGTCTCTCAGGGTCTTTCTTACCTTGCCCTCAATTTCCTCGTCCCATCTACCATGGCGTGGATGTCGGTTATGCTCGTATGCAGGGTCTTCGCCCTTCTGGAAATTGTACTCCGACCACCCGCTCTCATTTTTTAATCGTCCTATAAAAATTCATTTGGGAGTTAAAATAAAATTGTGTCCACTGTATAATTAGTATTGAAATAATCATCAAAGGGGGTTATTTAAAATGAATAAAAACGAAATTATTGAGACTGCTAAAAACATGGCAAAAGAAGCAAGTATTAAATATGTATTGCTTCCTGTGATGCTCCTAACCGCCCAGCTCTAAAGCAACTTAAAGTAAAACTTGCTCGATTGCTTTATGTTATCGGAAAGAGCAGTATACCTTGCTAAAAATGACAATGACAAAGGTAATGGTTTTTATTGAAGTAAAACTTGCAACACCTGCCTCAAGTCTTGAAATCTCTGTCCCTCGCACACGCTACTTCCAATTTTCGACATTCTATCCTCTTCTTCCCGCTACAAAAGAGTTGATAGTTCGTACACTGACCTTCTTATGTCTTTAGTTGTCAATGGTTATTCTTGAGCGTTCCCTTGTTCAAACTTTGAAAGCTTTGAATCTTCCATATTCCGAAAATGAAATACTAAAAATCAAAGAAGACCTTAAAAATGAACTTCAGTTATTCAAACAAAGAGAACTACCAACAAGTGCTTTTGCTCTTATCATCGATGGTTATTCAAAAGTGAAGTTAAGGATAATTCTAAGGTTAAACAAGCTACTTGTTATGTTGTCCTCGGTATCGACCTAGAAGGTAAAAAAGACATTTTCGGTATTCTGCCCTTTCTTCGGCAAAGAAAATAAGGCTGATTGGATGAAAGTTTTTGACGATTTAATTACAAGAGGTCTTAAAGAAGTTTTAATTGTCATAAGTGATGACTTTCCTGGTATTATAGATGCTGTCAAACTTGCTTACCCTCTTGCTGACCTTTAGCTTGCTTTTGTCCACCTCCAACAAAATAGCAGAAAACATATGACAAAAGATAAAGCTTTCCGCTTTTAACAAGAGTTAAGAACAGACTTAGAATTTCTTCCTCCGATTTTGACGAAGCTGTACTGAAATTTAAAGAACTTTTCTATGGATACCTTTCAAAATATCCTCGATTTTATTGCTGCAATATCAGAAAAAGCAGAGTTTTATCTTGCCCATATGAAATACCCTGAGGAATTAAGAAAGCTTTTTCTACAAACACCGCTTTATGTGTAAATAGCATGATTGAAAAGGCAAGAAGTAAATTCAGGTGGATACTTTAAGCTGCCTGTGTCTTAGAAATTAATATTTACTTACAGCGAGAGAACTTACGCCGTACAAAATGGAAAAATGGAGTTCCCAGCATTAGAAAATGCATTAACAACATAACCCAACTTTACAATTTACGTTATAAATTGGAAACACAAAATTCTTGACAAGTCTCCTGTAGGCTCTATCCCTACTATTACGTTCTCTTTGCCATGGGCTTTCATTATCTTATTTGCCCAATCTAAAAATTTTTCCATACCTTCTTTTCTATTCTCAAACTCTATTCTCTTGCCAAGCTCCACTCCTCTAAAATCAAATGCTCTGCCAATATGTATCTCCTTTGCTATGTCTACTCCTACAACTAAAGTTTTATCCGTCACTTGTAATATCTTCTCATTTTGTGTATACTTCAAGGTAGGTACCTCCTTTGTTGTGTTTTGTCGTAAGTTGTACAACTTACATTCTATATTTTATCAGGAGGTACCTTATCTTTTCAAATCTCATTTCTCGTCATTTTCGCTCATTTTCGTTCATTACAGGAATGCTCGTTTAGTACCCATAAAAAGAGGTTAATGGCTTTGTAACTTTGCAAATTGCTATATTTATTAATATTCTCCTTGGAATTTTCACCTCAATTTTACTTTATTAATTTTTATCCTGTCAAACTCGTTTTTTTTAGTTAATTTCATGCAATTTTTAGCTATCAGCTCCCTCTTTCTTTTAATATCTCTAAATTTCTTAAATTCTCTCTTGTTTTTTCACAAACAAAAAGCTGCCCCCTTCTCTGGAGGCAGCTATCTAAATTGCTTTTTAAAAGCATTTTTAAACTATATCTCTCTTTATCCTCATCAAACCATTGAACAAGAACGGCAAAAGGAAAAATGCAAGCAAAACAAGACCTATCACAACGCAGATGGAAACCTGCATAAGCGTCAGTATCCCAGATGGCAGCATTGCCGCAAATGTGCCCGCTAAAATTATCACTGCCGATGTCACAACATGCCCAATGTTTGCTGAGGTAAGCCTGAGTGCCTCGTTTATTTCCAAGTCTTTATACTCATAAAATCTTATTAGCAAAAATACACTGTAGTCTATACCCAAAGCTAAGAACACAACAAAGGTGAAAAATGGCACTGCCCAGTTGAGTGCTTCGTATTTGAAAATACCTTTGAAAATCATCTCTGTGATAGATAGTGCAAGATAATAGTCAGTAAAAACGATTATGACCATTATTGCTGCATTGAAAATTGACCTTGAAATAAGAAACATTAAAATGAAAATACTTATTATCATTATTAACCTTAGAGTTCTAAAATCTTTAAAATATATGCTTCTCAAATCGTGGTTTGTAGACGATATCCCACCAACTCCAACCGATACAAATTTTGTGTTTACAAATTCTAAAGAATTATTTAAAACCTTTTCCACCTCAGCAACAATATCAATTGCTTTGTTTGTATACGGATTCGTGTCAAGAATCAAGATTATTTTTGTTATTCTTCTATCTTTGCTCATATATGAATCCAAAGCCTTTTGGAAATCACTGCTTTTCAAAGCTTCTGGAGGGACGTAAAAAATGTCTGTGTTTTTGTAACCTTCAAAATAACTCTTCATACTACCAATAGAATTTATCATTTTGTTAAGTGCATCAGAAATCTGGAAAAGAGCTGACTTTAAACTTGTAAACCCTGTCTGAAGTTCATTTACCTTTTTTAGAATTTGTTCTTTTTGATTATCAAATTCTTGAAGCTTTGAATACATAAGATTGACACCTGAGATTATTTGTTTTTGACCTCTGTCAATTTGATTGTAACCATTTAGAACCTTACCCTGAGCATCCGCAAGTTGTTTTGAAGCTGAGGCTATGCTATCAATGGATGTTGAAATAAGCTTTAAAGCTTTATCAGCTTCATTTATTTGTGTTGAAATTTTCTCATATTCAGATGAAAACTCTTTCAACTTTGGTGCAAGGTTGCTTGTTTCAGCTTCAATTTTCGACAAGATTTCAGATGCCATAATATAATTTATATCCTTTGAAATTTCCGGATATTTATTTGAAAGTACTTTTAAATTATTATTAGCAGTGTTAATACCTGTCAATAAAAGCTCAACTTGATTTATATCAAATCCCTGTAATTCACTTTTTATTTTGTTTATTGACTTTGTGTATTCAGAGTAAAACTTTTTAAATCCTTCAGACAGCTTGCTGCTTCCATTCGAAAGCTGATTAAGACCATCATAAATCTTCTTAGAACCTTCTAATCCTTGTTCAAACCCAAAATTTAGTTTATCCAGGGATATTTTTAATTCATATATGCCATTCTCAAGCTGTGAAATACCATTTACAAGTTTTTGAACATCAAACTCTTTTGTTGACACATTCAAATTTTTGTTTATAGTCTCAATTGCATTGTTTACTTTCAAAAGACCATCTCTCAAACTATCAATGCCTTTAATAACAGTATCTGCTTGGTCTGACAAAGTAAATTGTTTTATAATCTCTCCTTGAGGTCTTGTAATTGAATATACATCTTTTATACCTTTTTGCTTGCTCAATATTTCAGTTATTTTTTCAATATCAGATAGTGCATCTGAAGTTGCTAAGTTTTTATTGGATTTTAAATAAATCGTAACAGGAAATGTTTTTCCGCTGCTAAAGTTCTTTGAAATTATGTTAAATCCTTTTACCGATTTGTACTTTTCAGAAAGCTCATTTAGTGTGTTGAAGGACAAGTCACTTCTTACTGATAAGAGAAAAGGTATTAAGATTAATATCACTGTTGTCAACACTACATAAGGATATCTAGTGGAAAGTCTTGCTGCAGCCTCCCAAAGCCTGCTATGTGTGTGCTGTATTTCTTTATTAAATGGCCAGAGAAGATTTTTACCAAAAATCTTTAACACTGCTGGAACCAGTGTCAAAAGCACAAGCAAAAGTATAAGTACACTTACAGCAATAGCTGACATTGCCCTGAAAAAGTTAAAAGATGCTACTGCAAAAGCTGCAAATCCTGTAAAAACTGCAAGACAGCTAAATATCACTGTCTTCCCTGCTGTTTTAAATGTTGTCATTATTGCTTTATCGACATCTTTCCCATTTGCAAGTTCTTCTCTGAATCTTGAAATAATTAAAAGGTTATAGTCAGTTCCAATACCAAATAAAGATACAACTATAAATGTTCTTGTGAAAGTATTTATAGGAAAGTTGAACTTATCTGCAAGGTGTCCAACTACACTAAGGGAAATCAAAAACGATACTCCAACTGTCAAAAGTGAAACTATCGGAGTGACAGGAGATCTGAACACAAGAATTAAAACAACTATAATAAACACTATTGTGATTACATCTGTCTTTTTGACGCCATCTTCAGAGGCTTTCACAAAATCCTGGGTGATTAAATCTCCACCTGTAAGATATATTTCAAGACTCTTTGGTTTTTGAGTCGAGTTTATTAATCTATACATCTCATCTCTTATTTCAATAATTTCTCTCTTTGTTTTATCTGCCTGAATGCTTGTAAGAATAACCTTATTATTAGGTGAGACGTAATAACTTTTTAACTCGGGGTTCTTGAAATGAGTTGAAATGCTTTGAATATTGTATTTTTCTTTGTTCTTGTCAAGTTCATCAATTATCTTTTTAGCTGCTGATATATCATCCTTTGTTAAACCATTTTTATTATAAAAGACCATAGCTATTGTTGAAAGTTTTTTATCTTTTGGTACACCTTGAAACTCTTTTTCCAATATAGTAGCAACCTGAGATGGATAAGCTTTGCCAATTTTAGGTTCACCTTTGAGTCTTACTATTTTATTTATATCAGGCATTGTAATTAAAAATATAGCTGTCAAGACTGCCCATATTATAACACTTATCCAAGGTCGCCTTAAAACTTGTTTCACACACCTCACCTCTTTGAAAAAATTACAAAGGTATTTTAACATATTTATTGACTATGAGTCAAATTAATATCAATAAAAAAACTTTTGTGAAGGTTTTACCTTCACAAAAGCTTTATCTTTACAAATTTCAATTTGCCAACTTGCAAAACATCCCCATTTTGAAATTCAATGTCAAGATCATTTATCTTTTCGCCATTTAATTTTACAGCACCACTTTTGATAAGTCTCATTCCCTCACTCGTAGATGAGCAGAGCTTATTTTCTACCATAAACCTTGGCAAGTAAACCTTTGAGCTTTGAAGCTCAACCTCTGGAATGTTATCTGGTATGTCTTTTTTCTGGAACACTTTTATAAATTCCTCTTCAGCCTTTTTTGCTGCCTCTTCGCCATGATAGAGCTTTACAATCTCTCTTGCAAGTCTCATCTTTGCATCTCTTGGATGAAGCGTTCCTTCTTCAAGCTTTCTCCTAATTTCCTCAATCTCTTCTGGTTCGACATCAGTTGTAAGCTCATAGTATGAAATCATAACCTCGTCAGGAATAGACATCACTTTGCCATACATTACATTTGGCGGTTCGTTTATACCAATGTAATTGCCAAGGCTTTTGCTCATCTTGTTGACCCCGTCTGTTCCAACCAAGATGGGCATCAACAGCGCAACTTGAATTGTTTTGCATCCATACTCCTTTTGCAGCGTCCTTCCCATAAGTATATTGAACTTTTGCTCGGTTGCGCCAAGCTCAACATCAGCTTCAATCACAACAGAGTCATAACCTTGCATAAGTGGATAGAAGAATTCATGGATAGAAAGTGGAAGGTTCTTTTCCATCCTCTGCCTAAATGTCTCTCTTTCAAGCATCCTTGCAACTGTGTATTTTGATGCAAGGTTTATTACATCCAAAAAGTTCATGGGTTCAAGCCATTCACTGTTATATCTTATTGTGGTCTTTTGCGGGTCAAGAATCTTTAAAACCTGCTGTTTGAAAGGTTCTGCATTTTTTTGGACCTCTTCTTTTGTAAGCTGTTTTCTTGTCTCAGACTTTCCAGTTGGATCACCAATCATTGCAGTAAAATCACCAATTATCAAGATTATATTGTGTCCAAGGTCTTGAAGCTGTTTAAGTTTCCTTAAAACAACAGCATGGCCAAGATGAACGTCTGGCACGTTTGGGTCAAGCCCAAGTTTTATGTTTAAAGGTCTATCCTGCTTTAGCTTTTCAATAAGTTCTTCTTCTGTAATAATCTCAGCAGCACCTTTTTTAAAAACCTTCAATTGATGTTCGATATCCATCTTAATACCTTCTTCTCCTTTCTTTAGTTTTTTAAATCCCAAATTTTTCTCTTACCATCTTCACAATAAAACCTACTTCTTCAACTTTTAAAAGATATATAATCCCTGCATATATTCCCATTCCAAGCAAAATATTTGCTGTAGTAAAAAAAGCAAAATGCTTTAACGGCATTGTTAAATAAATAAATCTTTGTTTAAATACATATACAAAGACACCCATTATCAAGCTTGCAACAAACGCCTTTACAAATACACCTGCAATCCTTTTCCAGCCAATTGAACCAAGTTTTTTCCTAAGAGAAATAAACAGCAAAACTGCCGCAATGTAGTTTGCCGTCGCAAAAGCCATAGCAGCACCGGTATGCTTGAACTTATGAATAAATATTACATCAAGTATTATATTACAAATAATAGCAATAACACCGTTTTTTACGGCTGTTTTTGAATCTTTCAAAACATACAAAGTTCTGTTTAATATATCTCTAAGACCAAGCCCTACAAAACCCAAACAGTAAAACATAAGTGGTGATGCTGTAAGCAGGGTAGATTCAGTGGTAAAATTTCCTCTCTGGTAGATTAATCTTGTTATTTCTTTTGCCATAATCATACCACCAATTGCAAATGGCATCATCATTAGTATAATTGAATTTACTGCAGACACAAAAAATTTTCTAAAATTTTCTTTATCTCCTTTTGCCTGAAGATTAGATAAAGTAGAAAAAGCCAAAACAGAAATTGATGATGAAAAAACTCCAACCACCATATCGTTCAGCTTCCCTGCATATGCAACAGCCGCAACAGCACCGGTTGACGTTCCTGTCAAAAGATATCTATCTATAAAGGTATAAAGCTGTGCCATGCTGCTGCTTATAAAAACCGGGAAAGAAAATTTTATCATCTTTTTTATGTTTTCATCTTTAAAACCAAGCACAGGATAAAATTTAAAGCCATATTTTTTTGAATTATTAAGCTGGTAAACCAAACTCCAAAAATACCCAACAACAAATCCTCCTGCCACTATATATATATCAAATTTCTTGAACGGTTCAAAGTACGACAAAAATATCGCAACAAAAATTGAGAAATTAAAAGGAATGCTTGAGAGTACCGGTTTTGTAAAGTTCCCGTTTGCCTGTAAAAAACCCTGAAGTATGTTTGTTGAACTTGTAAATATTATCATAAAGATTGTAATTTTTAAAATTTTTGAGGCATACATAATCTGAAGTTCCTTGCTCTGATGAACCTGAAGCAAAATAAGTTGTTTAGAAAATATAAAACCTAAAATTGCAACAATTGACGATGCAAGAAGCAGTGTATTTATTACACTATTTGTAAATTTTATTCCCTCATCCTCACCTTTTTTTTCGCGTATATCTGTGTAAAATGGTATAAATGAGGTTGAAAAAGCAGCAAAAACAGAAGCAAAAAGGATATTTGGAAGCTGCAGTGCAAGCGGGAAAGCATCTGCCTTTACACTTGTACCAAATCTTGCACCGAACGCCACTTCCCTTATGAATCCTATAAGTTTTGTAAAGACTGTTACAATAAAAAGTTGTAATGCTATTTTTGTTGCCTTTTTATACTGCAATTTTTGTCCTTCCTTTCATGGCTTAAAAAGATTTCTAAACACTCTTTTTCAAAAACTTCTCTATGCTTTTTATCTCTCTTACAAGCGCCTCTTCATCAATTGTAAAAAGTTTGCCATCCATATAAAGAATCTGACCATCAACTATTGTAGCATACACATTTGAAGGATTGCTACTGTAAACAATGTTAGAAACAGGATTATAACACGGAAGCATATTAAAATCTTTTGTTTTTAAAAGTGCGATATCAGCACAAAAACCTTCTTGCAAAATTCCTGTGTTGTAAATTCCTGCTGCCATTGCTGCATTTGTTGTAGCCATTTTGAGAATCTGCTGGGCATTCAAAATATCAGGTAATCTGTATATTCCTTTTTCAAGCAAAGAGGCAATGTGCATCTCTTCAAGCATATTCAAGTTGTTGTTGCTTGCTGCTGAATCTGTACCAATAGCAACGTTTACGCCAGACTTTATCATGTTGTGCACAGGTGCAAAACCATTGCCCAGTTTGAGATTGCTTGTCGGATTGTAAACACAAGATACATTTTTCTCAGACAATATTTCTATATCTTCATCATCTACATATACACAGTGTGCTGCTATACAAATTGTATCAAAAAGCCCTGCCTGACTACAAATTTTTACAGGTGAGATATTATACTTTTCGTAACACTCATTGACCTCATTTTCTGATTCACTAAGATGTATCATTACCCCTGTTTTGAATTCTTGTGCAAGCTGTGCAACTTTTTCTAAAAGATTATATGAACAAGTGTATATTGAATGTGGTCCAAAAAATACTTTTATTCTGTCACTTGAATAATTATAAAACAGCTCTTTTGTCTCATCAAGTCTAACATCTTCTTTTTCATCTGTCTGAAGTCCTCGTGATAAAACTGCCTTTATACCTGTTTGTTGAACAGCTTTTGCTGTCATATCTTCATGAAAGTACATATCAAAAAACATTGTTGTGCCGCTTTTCAGCATCTCTGCAATGCCAAGAAGAGAAGAAAAATAAATCATCTCTTTTGTGAGCTTTTCTTCTGCCGGGAAAATCTTTTCAAATAACCACTCATACAAAGGCATATCATCTGCAAAAGACCGCAAAATTGTCTGACCACAGTGTGTATGTGCATTTATAAGTCCCGGCATGGCTATTAAATCTTTTCCTTCAATGACTTTAACAGTAGCTTGCTCATAAATAGATAGCTCTATATTTTCTGCTATCCTTGCAATCTTGCCACTTTTGATAAAAATATCACCCTTTAAAACCTCATTTTGTGCATTACAAGTAATAATTGTAGCATTTTTAATCAATATATCCATATACTTACACTTCCCAGCTTTCAAGGTATTTTTCCTGCTCAGGTGTGAGCTTGTCTATTTCAATGCCAAGAGATCTTAGCTTAACCTCGGCAACAAATCTGTCAATTTCCGCTGGAACATTATACACTCTATTTTCTAATTTTTCATGGTTTTGCACAACGTATATGCTTGACAGTGCTTGAATTGCAAACGACATATCCATAATCTCAATTGGGTGTCCATCTGCTGCTGCAAGGTTAACAAGTCTTCCCTCTGCTATTACAAAAACTTCTTTGCCATTTTCAAGAACATATCCCTGGATATTCTTTCTTGCTTCGTACTTTTTGACTGCCTTTTTCTCAAGCGTAGCAATATCAATCTCAACATTAAAATGCCCGCTATTGCACAAGATTGCTCCATCTTTCATTTGCAAAATATGTTCATACCTTATTACATCCTTGCACCCTGTTGCAGTAACAAAAAGATCTCCAATCTTTGCGGCATCTTGTATCTTCATTACCTCAAATCCATCCATATATGCTTCTAATGCTTTGATTGGGTCAATCTCTACAACAATTACTTTTGCACCAAGACCTTGAGCTCTTTTTGCAATTCCTTTGCCGCAAAAACCATATCCTGCAACAACCACATACTTGCCTGCAACTGTTATATTTGTAGTTCTCATTATCCCATCCCAAGTAGACTGACCAGTTCCAATTCGATTGTCGAAAAGATGCTTGCAAAAAGCATTGTTGACTGCAATCATAGGAAATTTGAGCTTGCCCTCTTTTTCAAGCGCTCTGAGCCTGATTACACCTGTTGTTGTCTCTTCACAGCCGCCAATTATTCTGCTTGCCAAATCTTGCCTTTTTGTGTGAAGAAGATATGTCAGGTCTCCTCCGTCATCGATTATAAGGTCTATATTATTTTCAAGAGTCTTTTCAAGATGAACAAAATATTCGGATGTCTCCACACCTCTTATCGCAAATACTTCAATGCCCTCATGAACAAGAGCACTGGCAACATCATCCTGAGTAGATAAAGGGTTAGAACCTGTAACAAACACATTGGCACCCAAATCTTTTAAAAGCAGGGCAAGATTTGCTGTCTTTGCCTCAAGATGAACAGAAATTGCTACGTTCAAACCTGTGAGCGGTTTTTTTGTATCATATTCTTTTTTTATCTGATTCAAAATAGGCATAAATCTTTTTGCCCAGTTAATTTTTTTGATTCCTTCCTCCCACAAAGAATAATCTCTGATAATTGACAATAACATCACACCCTTTTTTAATATCATAATTATTTTTACTTATCTATTCTTCTCCAAATCTTTGAACTTGGTATGTTTGTCCAAGAAAAGAAGTTCAATTGTGCCAGTAGGTCCATTTCTGTGCTTTGCAATTATTAGCTCTGCAATGTGTTTTTTGTCAGTGTCAGGATTGTAATACTCATCTCTGTACAAAAAAGCAACAATGTCTGCATCCTGTTCAATTGCGCCACTTTCTCGAAGGTCGGAAAGAATAGGTCTGTGGTCAGCTCTTGTTTCAGGTGCGCGGGATAGCTGCGAAAGCGCAAGTACAGGAACATTTAGCTCTCTTGCCAAGGCTTTTAATGACCTTGAAATCTCTGCAATTTCCTGTTGCTTGCTCTCAAACCTGCCACGAGCGGTCATAAGCTGCAAATAGTCAACCATCACAAGCCCAAGGCCTTTTTCTTTGAGCTTGAGTCTTCTACATTTTGCCCTCATTTCTGCAACAGTTATGGCAGGTGTATCGTCAATATAAATTGGAGCGTTTGACAAAAGTGCTAAAGCTTTTGCAAACTTTTTCCACTCTTCATCCTCTAAGTTTCCAGTTCTAAGCTTGTGGCTATCTATCATTGCTTCTGAGCAAATCATACGGGTTACAAGCTGTTCTTTTGACATCTCAAGACTAAATACCGCTACGGGCACACCAGCTCTCAAAGCTGCATGCTGAACAATATTGAGTGCAAAACTTGTCTTCCCCATTGCAGGTCTTGCTGCAATAAGTATCAGGTCTGATGGCTGAAGACCTGCTGTCATTCTGTCAAACTCAGCAAATCCTGTGGGTACACCTATAATATGCGATTTTCTGAGATACAGTTCCTCTATCTTGTTATATGTTTCAATTAATATCTCTTTTAAATGAGAAAAATCTTTTGAATTTTTGTGAGAAATCACATTGAAGATTGTCTTTTCAGCAAAATCAACAATATCTTCAACTCTTTCTGTCTGACTCTTACACTTTTCAATAATCTTCATTGAAGAGTTTATGAGTTTCCTAAGTAGTGACTTTTCTTCAACAATCTTTGCATAATATGTAGCATTTGCAGTTGTCGGAGTATTTATCACAAGGTTTGTCAGATACTCATTTCCTCCAACTGCATCAAATGTACCTCTTTCTCTCAGTCTCTCAGCTACAGTTATGACATCTACCGGTTTGCCCTCTTCAAAAAGGTCCATAATAGCAGCAAAAATCTCTTTTAGCTGGGGCGTTGCAAAATCCTCTTCTGTCAAAATCTCAGTAACATCAGAAATTACTTCGCGGCTTAAAAGCATCGCCCCTACAACCGCTTCTTCTGCTTCGCGGCTTTCAGGCATCTCACTTTGATTTTGAACAATGTCGGGCTCCATTTTTACCTCACTTCCTCATACTCACTTAACTTGCTGTCACATGAACTTTGAGCTTTGCCACAACTCCTTGATATAGTCTAATAATAACATCATAGCTGCCGATAAGCTTTATTGGATCATCGAGCTCTATCTTCTTTTTATCAATATTAATTCCAAGCTGTTTTTTTATCTCTTCAGCAATTTCTTTATTTGTTATAGAACCAAAAAGTTTGCCATTTTCACCTGCTTTTGCTTTTATAATAATCTGACTTTTTTCAAGCTTACTTGCTAAATCCTTTGCAACTTCAAGCTCTTTTTCTTTCTTTTTTTGTTCAGCTTCTTTCTTTTCTTTTATATGCTTTTCTATCCCTTCTGTTGCAGGTACTGCAAGTTTTCGTGGAATTAAATAGTTTCTTGCATATCCATCGTTCACTTCAACTATTGAATCTTTTTTGCCAAGCCCTTTTACATCTTGAAGAAGCACAACCTTCATAACTAAGATCAACTCCTTTTCTAAGAATTTTTGCTTTCATTTATATATTCTTCTATTGCTTTTACAAGAACCCCTTTTGCTTCATCAATACTTATTTTTTCAAGCCTTGCTCCTGCTGTTTCTAAATGACCTCCACCACCAATTTTTTCTAATATAAGTTGAACATTTATTTTGCCATTTGAACGACCACTTATCAAAACACTATCTTCTATTTTGCAGACAACAAATGATGCATCAATTCCTTTTATGTTCAAAAGTTCATCTGCTACCTTTGCTATTATAACATTATCTCGACAAGCTTGTGAATAATCAATAACAAGCGCGATATTATTATGCAGTATTTGCAAGTTTGAAATGAGCTGATTCTTTAAAACATAACTATCTAAATCCTCCTTAAGATACTCTTTGATTGCTTCTGGCAAAGCATCATTTTCTCTTAAGTATGTTGCAACCTCAAATGTTCTCACACCAACATTCTTTGTAAATCCTTTTGTATCAATCATTATACCCGCTAAAAGTATCTCTGCCTCAAGCTTTTTGAGTTTTATTCCTTCATAGCTCAAAAGTTCGGCAACAAGTTCAGATACAGACGACGCATATGTTTCTGAATAGCAAATAAGAGCCTGTTCAATCCAGTCGGTAGGTCTTCTATGATGGTCAATTACAATTATCTTTTCAAATTCCAAAATCATCTGTGGCATATCGACATAACTTGTTCTTTGAGTATCTACTACAAATAAAAGAGAAGTCTTTGTCTTCATCTTTAAAGCTTTCTGCTGATCAATTATTATATTCTGGTATTGAGGATCATCAAGTAGCATCTGAAGAAAGTTTCTGATCGTAGGATTGTAGGAATTAATTACAATGTATACTTCCTTACCTAAATTTAAACATAACTTGCTCAAACCTACAGCTGCACCCAGACAATCGAGGTCAAAATACTGATGACCAATGATAAATATTTTGTCAGAATGTTTCACAATTTCTTTTATTGTTTGTGCCATAACACGCGAACGTACTTTTGAGCGTTTTTCATGTTCTTTTGTTTTACCACCATAAAATTCAAACTTGCCATCATAGAATATTACAAACTGGTCACCTCCACGGCTCAGTGCCATGTCAAGAGCTGTTTTTGCATCCTTTTGTGCCTGGAATATAGAATCCTGCCTTATACCTATACCACAGCTTATGGTAGGAATTATCTTATTGTACAGATTCACTTCCTTTATCTGCTCTAAAATATTAAATCTTCTTTCCTGCATCTTGTAAAATGTTTCTTTATTACATATAAAAAGGTATTTGTCACGTTCATACTTCATTAAAAACACATCTGACCTTATTTGATTGTAAAACCAATCAGTGACACGCTTTTCTATCTCAGAAATAATAGAAGATTTAGATACCTCTGGAGCAGAATTTAGAACATCTTCATAGTTGTCAATAGTCAAATAACCAAAAACAATATTTTGCATTTCATATTTCTTTTGAAGAAGAACAAAATCAGTAACATCGACAAAGTAAAATAGATTTAAAAATTTCTTATCGTTTTTACCTTCTTCTACCTCAACAATAGTTACTAAAACATCAAAAAAATTATCTTCATACTCAAACTTCTCAAGTCTACTCTTTCCCTCTAAAACAGCTGAATAAAGCTCAGGCAGTTCATCTTTAAGATTTCTGCCTATCAATTTCTTGTTCTTGACTGTATTCAGAAATTTATGATTGTACCATATTATATCTCCATTGTACTCTGAAATAAGAATTGGAAATGGAAACTTCAAAAGTGTATCTTTCGATGCTGAATCTATGTTAAGAGTTAGAGTTTCTATATATTCTAAAAGTTGTTTATTCTTTTTTCTATTGAGTCTAAAATTGTAGAGGGCAAACAAAACAATTAAGGAAAGACAAATCAAGCCAATCTTGATGTTAAAATATAAAATTACTGAATCAAATATTAAATAAAGTATAAATCCTGCCTGCGAAACAGAAAAATCAAACCTAAAATGAGATTTTTTGTCTTTCACAATTCCACCCTCTTTGGTTTTCGTTTTTTAAAATCAAATACAAGGTCCAGAAAACCTATAAATACCAATAAAATTAAAAATTGCATACTAAGTACAAGCAAAACTGCAAAAAGCCAACCTCCAATAAATGGCGAAGAAATCTTCTCGGCTATTACTGCATATATCAAAGAAAGTGCTTGAATAAACAAAAGCCACGAAAGAATTATTGTCATGTTACTTACAACAATATAAAGAGTATTGATATTTGTCAAAAATAGAGAAAGTATAAAGAATACTACAACTCCAACTGTTACTTCTTTAGGCATAAACAGCTTTGAAAAGGGTAAAAATTCCTTTTGAATTCTAACTTTGTTCGCTACAAATTTGATAAAATAATATCCTACAAGTGCCAATGTAATTGCCTCAACAATTACAAACCCTGGCATCAAGAGTTTCAAAAATTCAACCAACTTTTCTGAAAGTTTATCATCACCAACAATTTTAAAATAATCCTCAAACATGCCTTTTAAAATAGAAAGAAGTTGAGCAATTATATCTATCTTATAAAGAATCTTTATTGCCTTTATAAAAAGTACCTGATACAGCAAAAATCCTGCAGTGAGTACTGAAAAATCCATAACAATAGTTCTTGAAACGCGCAAAAGCAAAAATACGCATATGGGCAAGATAAATGTAATCAACAGAAAAAGTAAATTAATTGGAGATTTCCCTATAATCATGATAATCAGAGCAGAAATGGCATATGATATAGCTATCCTTTTTACAAAATTCTCTTTTACTGCTACAACATAAAGAGGAAAACCTACCAAAGCCAAAATGGGATTAAACTGAAGTAAAAACAAAATAACCTGATAGACTCCAAAAGCAATCAAAATAAGTCCTTCATTTAAAAGTTTTTTGTTCATCTTTTCTTCACATCCATCCT
The DNA here is from genome assembly GCF_000145215.1 of Caldicellulosiruptor obsidiansis OB47. Taxonomy (NCBI): domain Bacteria; kingdom Bacillati; phylum Bacillota; order Caldicellulosiruptorales; family Caldicellulosiruptoraceae; genus Caldicellulosiruptor; species Caldicellulosiruptor obsidiansis. Next base: position 941,943 of record NC_014392.1, on the reverse strand, counting down.
AAATTTATTATCAATTCATTCATCTGGTAAAATGACAGAATAAGAACCTAGAAGCTTAAAAAATGTAGATTTTCGTTGAACCACCTTTAGCGCATCGCTCACATCCTCTTCATCCACAAACCCTTCTATATCAACAAAAAAAACATATTCACCAAGATTAGTCTTTGCCGGTCGTGACTCTATCTTTGTTAAATTCAAATCGTAAAGATTAAAAATAGCCAAAATTTTGTAAAGGCTTCCCGGTTTATCATAGGTTGAAAAGATTATTGATGTCTTGTTTTTATCTCCTTTTTTAAAGTTAGGGCTCTTGGTTATAACAAAAAATCTGGTATAATTGTTGTCTTGGTTTATTGGTCCAGCCAAAATTTTTAGGTTATTTTGCTCTGCTGCAAAAGGTGAACAGATTGCACCATCCACCTCACCTTCTGCACACAACCTTGCAGCATATGATGTACTGCTAACTTGTATTAGTTTTGCCTGCTTAAAATTCTTTCTCAAATAGTCATGGCACTGCGAAAACGCCTGCGGATGTGAGGCAATTGTTAAAATCTGTTTTTTCTCCTCTTTTGCGCAAAGATAATGTTCTACCTTCAAGATTATTTCTTTTTCTATATAAACCTGGGATTTTAAAAGATAATCAAGAGTTGTTGAGACACTTCCTTCAATGGAGTTTTCAACAGGAACAACTCCAAATTCAACCTCATTTTCTTCAACAGCTTCAAATACATCATCTATTGTATCACACGCAACAAGTTCCTGGTCTTTATCAAAATATCTTTTTGCAGCCTCATATGAATATGAACCGACCGGTCCTAAATATGCAACCTTCACCTTTTCACCTCATTAATGCTTTTTATATATTTTAACATTGATTATGAAAGTATAAAAGACAAACATATCAAAAAGGGGCTGTCCAAAGATAATTGGATAGCCCCTTTCTTAATTATTACTTTATATGGTCTTGCGTTATATGCGAAATTAAAATTATTACACATTATACTACTTATTTCTCACCACAAAGTTCCAAAAGCTTTTCCCATCTTCTGTCAACTTCTTGCTGAATTTGTTCAATCAAGTGTTCATTCCCTTTTTTGAACAGATGTCTGAACCTTCCTTGAGTCTTTAAAAACTCAACAACAGGAAGCTTTTCTTTTGGCTTGTAAGTGAGCCTGTACTGACCATTTACAACTTCATAAAGTGGCCAGAAACATGTATCAACTGCAAGCTTCGAAATTTCAATTAATTTTGAGGTCTCATATCTCCAACCTCTTGGACATGGAGCCAAAACATTCAAAAATGCTGGTCCATCTGTGTAAAGTGCCTTTTCAGCCTTTTCAATTAAATCTTTGAGGTTTGGAGTAATGAATGCTGTTTGCGCAACATATGGTATGCCATGTGCAACCATGACTTCTGTTAAATCTTTTCTCCACTGCATCTTACCTGGAAGTTTTTTGCCCTGTGGGGATGTTGTTGTATCAGCATAAAGTGGTGTTGCAGAAGACCTCTGGATACCTGTGTTCATATAAGCACCGTTGTCATAACAAACATATACCATGTTATGCCCTCTTTCCATTGCACCAGAAAGAGACTGAAGACCAATATCGTATGTGCCACCGTCGCCACCAAACGCGATAAACTTAAACTCTCCCTGTACTTTTCCCTTTTTCTTCAAAACTCTATATGCAGCTTCAGCACCAGAAACTGTTGCAGCAGCGTTTTCAAATGCACTGTGAATAAATGAATCTTTCCATGCTGTGTATGGATAGATACAGCTTGAAACCTCCAAACATCCTGTTGCAACACCTACAACAGCTCTATCTTCGGGTTTCAGTGCGCGCAGTATTGCTCTTACAGCAACAGGTGCACCGCACCCAGCACACATTCTGTGCCCACCTGTAAATCTCTCTGGTCTTGCAGCAAGTTCTTTTATATTGTATGCCATTTTAAAAGCACACCTCCTTATTCTCTCACACCAATGTAGTTGTAAACTTCTCCAACATTGCCTGTCTTGACAATGTCAAGAAGTCTGTCATAAACCTTTGCAATATCATCTGTTTTAACGTCTCTTCCACCAAGACCATATATATAGTTGATAGCCTTTATACCATCTGCTCTTCCATAAAGAGCACTTGTAATCTCAGTGAAAAGTGGACCACCCGCTGCGTTAAATCCATCAACCTTATCCATTATAGCAACAGCCTTCAAATGCTTAAGAGCTGCTACAATCTCATCAACAGGGAATGGTCTGAATAGTCTTGGTTTTAAAAGACCTACCTTGTATCCTTTGCTTCTATACTCATCAACAACAGCCTTTGCAGTTCCTGCTGTGGAGTTCATTACAACTATTGCAACCTCTGCATCGTCAAGCTTGTAGCTTTCGAAAAGACCATACTTTCTTCCTGTCAAGGAAGCAAACTCGTCTGCAATCTCAAGTACAACCTTTTTAGCATTTTTCATAGCTTCAGCTTGCTGTCTTTTGTGTTCAAAGTAGTAAGGCGGTAAGTCTAATGGACCCATTGAAATTGGGTTTTGCTCGTTCAAAAGATAAAACTCTGGATTGTATTCACCTACAAACTTCTTTACAAGCTCATCTTCTAAAAGCTCTATATTTTCAACAGCATGGCTTGTAATAAATCCGTCATAGCAAACCATCACAGGAAGTCTTACATCCTTGTGCTCAGCAATTCTTATTGCCTGAATCAAAGAGTCGTAAGCTTCCTGGTTGTTTTCGCAGTAAATCTGAATCCAGCCACTGTCTCTTGCACCCATTGAATCTGAATGGTCGTTGTGAATATTAATAGGACCAGAAAGAGCTCTGTTTATAACTGCCATAACAATTGGAAGTCTCATTGACGCTGCAATATAAAGCATCTCCCACATAAGTGCAAGACCTTGTGAGGATGTGGCTGTCATAGTCCTTGCACCTGCTGCTGATGCACCTATACATGCGCTCATTGCGCTGTGCTCAGACTCAACAGCAACAAATTCTGTATCTACTTCCCCGTTTGCAACAAACTGAGAAAAATACTGTGGAACTTCAGTTGAAGGTGTAATTGGAAAAGCTGCAACAACATCAGGGTTTATCTGTTTCATCGCAAAAGCTATCGCTTCATTACCAGAAAGTCTATCACGAATAGCCATTTTTAGTTTCCCCTCCTTATAAAAACTCAAAATTCTTATTTCTTCTCCTCTACAAAGTCAAAAGCCTTAAATGGACAAACCTCTGTACAAACCCCGCAACCTTTACAGTGGTCATAGTCAACTCCGACCATCTTCCCATTTTCAACCTTTATTGATGAATCTGGACATACATAGAAGCAGAACAAACACTGCTTGCACTTATCTTCATGCCAAACAGGTCTCATTGTTCTCCAATCGCCTGTTTTAAAGTCCTCTGCATTACCCGGGTCAATGATTACACCTGCCGGTGTTATTTCCTTCCATGTAACATCTTCTGTTATTTTCATCTTTCTCATTATCCTTGCACCTCCTGCATTCCTCTAACAAACGCTTTGAGGTTACCCTCTATCACATCTGGTTTTGTTGCAAACTTGTGACGAAGCGACCCTTCCATATCTTTTATAGCTTCTTCTTCAGGAATAATGCCTGTTACCTTTATAACTGCTCCAAGAACAGGGATGTTCGGGAAATACTTACCTAAACACTCCATTGAAATCTTTCTTGCGTCAATTGTGTAAACCTTTCCATCAAAATCCCCAAGCATCTTCTTTACTTCTTCAGGAGACTTTGAAGTGTTGACAATTATTGCACCATCTTTTTTGAGCCCTTTTGTTACATCAACACTTCCGATTAATGTTTCATCCACAACAACTACATAGTCAGGTTCATAAATATTACTGTGAATTGTAATCTTCTCATCGCTTATCCTGTTGTAAGCTGTGATAGGAGCACCCATTCGCTCTGGACCATACTCAGGAAAACCTTGAACGTATTTGCCTGTGTTGAAAGCAGCTTCAGCTAAAAGAAGTGAAGCTGTCTTTGCACCCTGGCCACCTCGGCCGTGCCATCTTATCTCAATCATCTTGCCCATGTTCAAACCTCCCTTAAAAAAACATTTGAAAACTTTATTTGAAAAGATAAACTCATCAATAAAAGGTTACTTACCTTTTTATTATATATTTTGAATGTTAAAAAATCAACATATTTTTGAATACACCATAATTGTATATATTTGGTTTGGGGGATTGCAAAGAACTCATCCATAGGTTATAGTAATATAATGAAAACTAAATTACAAAAAACCTTAAGTATGATATTGGAGGATAAAAGTGAACAGGAAAAATCTTTCAATTGTCTTAAATATCGTTGCAATTGCAGGATTTATTTTACTGGCAACAGTAGTAGCTATAAGATATTCTCATTTTATTGTAAATATCGTCTCAAATCCGCAGAAATTCAAAAACTGGGTTTTATCTTTTGGACATCTTGGTGTGCTTGTTTTTATCCTCATTCAAATTCTTCAAGTTATTATTTCTGCTATTCCAGGTGAAGCTGTTCAAATCTCTGGTGGTTATCTTTATGGTACGCTTCTTGGCACAGTTTACTCGCTAATTGGAATCATGATAGGCTCTGTATGTGTATTTTATATAACAAGGCTTTTAGGATATAGTCTTGTGAGGAAAATTGTCTCAGAAGAAAAGCTTAAGAAATTTTATTTACTTATCAACTCTCCAAAAGGAGAAATAGCTCTATTTTTACTCTTTTTGATACCCGGACTTCCAAAAGATATTCTCACATACATTGCTGGACTTTCACCAATAAAACCGCTGAGATTTTTTGCGATTGTTGCTATTGCAAGACTACCAGGAATATTTTTTTCATCATATATTGGAAGCAGCATTGAAGAAAAAAACTATACAATAGCAATTATAGTTTCTGCTTTAGCTTTTATTTTGTTTGTATTGGGTGTTGTATATAAAGATAATATCATAAAAACAATTCATAATTTTATACACAAAAAAGGTAGCAGCAATCTTTAAATGATATCTTGCTGCTACCTTTACCCTTTTTCATAACTTTCATTTTATCACATCTGTACCCATATACCTTCTCAAAACCTCTGGAACAACTACTGTTCCATCTTTTTGCTGGAAATTTTCAAGTATTGCTGCCAAAGTCCTTCCTACAGCAAGTCCTGAGCCGTTTAGCGTATGAACATAGTCAAGTTTTCCATCCTTCCTTCTGAATCTGATATTTGCCCTTCGTGCTTGATAGCTTTCAAAGTTTGAACAAGAAGAAATCTCAACATATCTTCCATAGCTTGGCATCCAGACTTCAATGTCGTATGTCTTTGCAGAAGAAAATCCTAAATCACCTGAGCAAAGAAGTACAACCCTGTAAGGAAGTCCTAATTCCCTTAAAACATCCTCTGCATCAGCTGTGAGTTTTTCAAGCTCATCATAAGAATCTTCTGGCTTCGCAAACTTCACAAGCTCAACCTTGTTAAATTGATGCTGACGAATAAGCCCTCTTGTGTCTTTGCCGGCTGCACCCGCCTCTGCCCTGAAACATGCAGAATACGCAACATATTTTATCGGAAGATCTTCTTCTTTTAATATCTCTTCTCTGTGGTAGTTTGTAACAGGAACTTCTGCTGTTGGTATCAAAAAGTAATCATCTGTTGTCTTAAATGCATCCTCTTCAAATTTGGGAAGCTGTCCTGTGCCTATCATAGACTTTCTCGCAACCAAAAAAGGCGGAAATAGTTCAGTATAGCCATGCTTTTCAATGTGAAGGTCAAGCATAAAGTTAATCAAAGCTCTCTCAAGTCTTGCACCAAGTCCTCTATAGAAAGTAAAACGGCTCCCTGACACTTTTGAAGCTCTTTCAAAATCTAAAATTCCAAGATTTACACCAATTTCCCAATGAGGCTTTATTATAAAATCAGGTTCTCTTACCTCACCCCAGCGCCTTACTTCAACATTTTCTGTATCGTCTTTACCAACTGGCACAGACTCATGAGGTATGTTTGGAATGGTGAGCAAAATCTTTTCTATCTCATCTTCAACATCTTTAACCTTGCTATCTAATTCTTTAATCTTATCAGACAGCTCTTTTAGCTCATTCATAAGACCTGTTACATCTTTACCTTCCTTTTTAAGCTTTGGAACCTCTTTAGATTTTTGATTCTGCAGAGCTTTCAGGCTTTCAACCTCAGCCAAAAGCTTTCTTCTTTTTTCATCAAGCTCTAAAATAGGCGCAATTGAAATGTCTTTGTTTCTTTTAGAAAGCCCTTCCTGGACCTTTTCCGGGTTTGCCCTTATATATTTTAAATCAAGCATTACACTCGCCTCTCCTTTGTGCTTGTAATTTTTAGGTAACGAAAATTGACAAACTGTATACATTTAATCTTATCAGTATTTTCAGAGGTTGTAAATATTTTTTGTACTTTTTCTCAAGCTACCCTGATTTTTGTCTTTAAGCCCCTTTACAATGGCCTAAAAATGTTGTATTATATTGTTTGCAAAAATTATTGTGCGCCCGTAGCTCAGTAGGATAGAGCAATGGTTTCCTAAACCATGTGCCGGAGGTTCGAGTCCTCTCGGGCGCACCAGAAAATTAACTCTTCTGTATTTCAAATCTAATACTTACCAAATCAACTACAAATTTTTGATTAAATATGAAATTCTGAATTTTCTTCCAATAGGAAATAATAACAAAAATTACTGTCAGGTTCGACGAACCTCAAAAATAAAACCATCTTCGTATTTATCATTCAAAAACACTTCCATTTCATAGGGACCATAATCTGGTAATAGTAAATTATCAAGACCTATAATATGTATTGCCTCACCTGTTGGACTTAATAAAAAGCCAGGGTGTTTTAAATTTAAGAGTGGTTCTCTGCCGTCAGGTCGCATTAGTTTTAATTCAATTTTTACATTTTCATTGGGTTCACCTATCACCTGAAACACAAAGGCACATCTTGTATGTTGAACAGGCACATGTTGAGTTAAAATATATTTAAAAATTCCTATCAGGCAAACTTTATTTTCCTGATCAAAAAAAGCATAATCACAAAAATGTCCCCAACCAACTTTTGCCATATTCAAAATCCCTCCAATTCTTATTCAATTCGAAAAATACTATAAATTCAACAAATACCCATTTTTCTTCAGCCAATCCTCATGTTTTTTATAATCAGGCATGAGCAGTTTTACCTTTGTCCAAAAATTTTTCCCATGATTTTTCTCTTCTAAGTGAACAAGCTCATGAACAACAACATAGTCTATTACCTGCAGCGGTGCCATAATGAGCCGCCAGGAAAAGTTTAAGTTGCCTTTTGCAGAGCAAGAACCCCATCTTCTCTGCGCATTTGTTATATTTACCTTGTTGTATTTAAAACCTCTTTTTTGAGCCCACCAGTTTACTCTCTCAAGAATCTTCTCATAGGCAGCTTTTTTGTACCAATCTATAAATACATTTTTTGCATCTTTTAAAGCACTTCTTGACAGATAAAACCCATTTTCAAATTTGAGTGGAACATCCTGGTCTTCTACTATGTGCAGTTTATAATATCTGCCAAGGTATAAAAATCCTTCTCCGCTGACAAATTCTTTTGGCAAGGCTTTGGGATCTCTTGCTTCTATCTCTTTCTTTCTCTTTTCGATCCACTTTTTATGTTTCTGAACAATATCCCATATTGTTTTTTCATCCACATTGATCGGAGCTTTGACTATGAGTGTGTTATTTTCTGTTATTTGCAAAGCTATAGTTTTTCTATTTGAGCGTATGATTTTTTCAATTTTAATATCTAGCATAATATCACTTCCTAAAATGATGATAAGCAAGTTCTAAAAGTCTTTGAGCTATTTCATTTCTCTTGTTGAATATATTTTGACCGGAAGAATTAGAGATATATACTGCAGTTTCAGTTTTAACTCCATCATGGTTGTTTTCATACATAGCAGGTGATATTTTTTCAAGCAAGTGCGAAATTATATAGGATTTCAACTTTCTTTGTTTTGTTGCACTTTCCCAAAAATCAACTGCTTGAACTTCTCTGCTTATTAATTCTACCAAATCTCTTGTTGTGCTGACAAGAAAATCTATTTCGTTATCAGAAAGTTCACTTACAAGCTTTTTCCCAAATATTTGATCTTTTAGTAACCCAAAAAATGGCATTTCTTTCTTAGGATCAAACCCATAAGTCTGTTCTGCTTCTCTTCCCTTCTTCAACTCTTCTCTTAATTTTTCTAATTCTATACATTGAGCATCCCAATTTTCTTTGTATTCTTGAAGTAACCTCTTTAGTCTATCTGAAAACCTCTCATAAAGTTCTGGATCTTCTTCCCAATGTTCATCAATATACTCAATTATCGCATGTTGAAGTTCTTGAGCTTTTGCCTTGCTTGATTTTTTGTGAAGTTTTTCGAGAAATTTGTCTTCAAAAAGTGGAGTAGGTGGTATTTTGGGATCTATTCCCCGAGAGATCAGATATTCTTCTAAAATTCCTCTTATCTTATTACTTGCATCTTTTATACTCAGCTTGTTATCTCTGTATCTGTTTCGAGCAGATTCTTTTATAAAGGCAAGAATTTTCAAGTCAGTAAGGTATTTTAGTGCTGCAGGGTCAGGAAGAACCTCGTCCATACAACGGTTAAACCATCTTACAAGAGCTATAAATTCATTTCTGACCTGCTCATCAACAAGAATGTCAATGCATTCATCTACATTCTGGCGCCAGTCATTGATGCCATATTTTTCGAAAAACTCTTCAATAAGATTGTGAACATACTTTAGCTCATCAATGCTCTTTGCTTTGTTCTTTACAACCTCTGAAATTTCCTCAATATCTTCATCTGCGTAAATAGCCAGTGCTTCTCTTAAATGTTTCAAAACACCTACATAATCTACAACAAAACCACAAGACTTATTTTTGTATACTCTATTCACCCTTGCAACAGCTTGCAGCAAGTTATGTCCTTTAATCACATTATCAAGATACATAACCTGCTCTACAGGTGCATCAAAACCAGTTATTAGCATATTTTGAACAACTAAAATACCAACATTGCCATTGATACCATTTTCATCTACTTTGTCAAATGGGAGTTTAAAACTTTTGATTATCCTTTCGTGAACATTTGGGTCAGTATAAGGATAATACTCAGGTGGATCATTCTGAGCTCCTGAAATAACCACACCAACCTCTAACTTTTTCAATGTTTCTAAATCTATTTTTGAATTATTTTCTTTTTCCAATTCAGAAATCTTTTCTTTGAGAGCCTCTTCAAGTGCTTTTTTATATCTTATTGCAGCAAGACGAGATACCGTAACAACTTGAGCTTTAAATCCATTTGGAAATATATGAGTTATATAGTGCTCTATCATATCTCTTGCTTTGTCACGGATAACTTCTTCAGCTTCAAGATATGCTCTCCATGTAAATCTTCCCATTATCATTCTTTTTGTATCTTTATCAGCGTCTTTGAAAACATCTTCAAACTTTGCATTTGCTGCCTCTTCGTCTGAAAGCTCTGCGCTATGTACTCTTCCTTCATATACAATCTCAACAGTCACACTATCTTCAACCGCCTGCTTTATACTGTACTTGTCGATGTAGTCGCCAAACGTCATCTCTGTCTTTTCTATAGGTGTACCTGTAAATGCTATTTTCGTTGCATTTGGAAGAGCTTTTCTTAAATTTGCACCCAGCAGCTTGTATTGGGTTCTGTGTGCTTCATCTATCATTATTAGAATATTAGGTGATGTATTGAGGACAGGAAATTCTCCTTTTAATTCCTTCTCTTGAAATTTATAAACCATAGCCATAACAAGTTCGGGTGTGTCAGTTTTTAAAAGTTCTTTAAGCTCTTGTATGCTTCTTGCTAACTTAACTGTAAATCCAACACTTCTTGATGTTTCATTTAACTGTTTTTCAAGGTCCTTTCTATCTGTGACAAAAACAACTTTGTAGTTTCCAAACTCAGGATTGTGATAAAGCTCTCGAACCATAAACATCATTGTCAAAGATTTACCGGAACCTTGAGTATGCCAAACAATTCCTCCTCTTTCGTTTGGTGTTTTGCCTTCTTTTAATCTTTTTATCATCTTCTTTACTGCTCTAAATTGCTGGTATCTTGCAACAACCTTAATCATTTTGCTCTTTGGATCTTCTTTAAAGATGGTAAATGTGTGAAGCAAATCAAGAATGTTTTCTTTTGAAAGCATACCATGAATCAAAACCTGCTGGCTTGTTACATTTCCATCTGGATTTACATCTGACAGTGAAAAAGGATAAGGGTCTTTCCACTCAACAAAGTGCTCGTAGTCTGAGGTTATTGTACCATACTTCGCAACCTGGTTAGAGGTAGCTACTACAAATAGGTTGTACCAGAAAAGCTTTTCATTTCCCTCACTTGCGCCACGTCTGTTACAATAGCGCATAAGCTGAGTAATTGCTTCAGAAATTGGGTCAGCAATTGCTGGAGATTTGCATTCAACCACCACAAGAGGCAAACCATTTACAAAAAGAACTATATCGGGAACAATATGTTTTTCAGTCCCCGTTATATTCACTTTAAACTGTGATATAGCAATGAATGAATTATTGTCCGGATTTTTAAAATCAATAAACTTAACAGTTGGGCTTTTTTCTCCTGTTTTTCTATTTTCAGAAACTGAGGTGTTCTCTAAAAGCAAGTCGTGGATTTCTTTATTTGCCTCTAAAAGAGAGTTTGACTGTGGTGTTGTAATTTTTCGAACAACTTCACTTATTTGGTCATCTTCTATCCATGGGTTTATTCTCTTTAAAAACTCCCTTAAAACTCCCTCAAGGATTACTTCTCTAAAACTTTCTCTGAATTTTTGGCTTTTACCATATTCAGGTTCTAATGAAGAAGTGAACGATATTATTTCTTTTGTATCTTCAGGGTTATCTTTGTTTTGTCTGTAAATCTTCCATCCAAGCCTTTGAAGGTGAAAGAGGAATGGATTTTCAACATAATGTTCCTCATCCAATTTAGTTATCATCTTTACCTTCCTCCTCAATAAGAAGATGGTTTACCCTGACTTTGCCTGTTAGCAAATCCTCCATTAAGCCTTTTTTTATTCTTTCAAGTTTTTCTTTATAGGCTTGTTCTTTTTCTATGACTTCATCTATTTGGGATAAAATTGTGGCAATACGCTCTTGTTCGGGAATGAGGGGGAGGGGGATTATAGCACCAGTAATAGTTTCTTTAGTCAATCCAAAACGTGTTATTCCATTAGCTCTTTGTTGAAAATATATATTAACATTTCTAAAACTCAAGACTTTCGATAAAAACAAACCATTAATATTGTTTAGGGGTTTAATTAGAGCTAAATGGTAGCCACAAATTAAATTTTCAATTTCATCTCTAACATAAGCTGGTTTTGCAATATCGTTATATTCTTCTGAATCTTTTGTTATAATAACGTCTCCTTTTGAAATTTTGAATTTCTTAATTTCGTTATTAGTTGCAGAAGCATGCATAAAATTCATTCCTTTGATTATATAATCATTTTGGTAGACTTCTAAATAATTACATAGTTGTATAATTTTTCCCTTTAAATCAGTTTTTTTATCTACATTACTTAACCTGATATCCGCAACATCTTTTAATTTTACAACTTTCCACTCTTCCGGGATTCTCCCCAGCAGCGAATCCTTAAATTTGTGAGTTTTTTCATTTCTTATCTGCCAGTTTTCATCTATGCCTTTGGTGAGTAAATCCTGCATCAAGCCCTGTTTTATGCGTTTGTATTTTTCTATAATGGCATCAGTTTTTTCAATTGCATTATCAATTGTCTCAAGTATTTCAGCGATTTTGCGTTGTTCGGAAAGAGGAGGCCTTGGTACTAAAAAATTTTTAATAAAAGTTGACGACAAACCGGGTTGAGCAGATCCAGTTATTCTATCTGTTATTTGTTTTTGACCAAAACGTGAAAAAAGCCAGTAAAACAAATATTGTTGAACGAATAATTTTTTGCTCCTGAGAATAAAAAGATGTTCATTAATAGCTATATCTTTATAAAATTTCTTTTTTAATATTGCAACTTTTCCAGTGTTGGCACCATCCTTATTTATAAGTATGTCATTTTCCTCTGCTTTTCCCTTTGTCATAATTTTGAAAAATTTCTCAGGGATATATTTAGCATTTACATCTGAAAAATTTATCCTACCATCTAAAGTTATATGTTCTCCCCCTAAACTTGGTATTCCTTCATCTGAAGCACCACCTTTTGGCCTTAGACCCGATATTAAAACACAATCTCTTTCAAGAGACACTATTGTCCATTCTTTTGGAAACTCTGCATTATTAGCCACTTTCACATTACCTCCATCTGACCCCTTTATGACCCCATTGTGACCCATTTGACTCCTTTAGAGATCTTTTAATGAATAGTAAGTTCCCTTTCCTGTTATTCCTACTTTTTTAAGTACATCTTTTTTAACAAGTTCTTCAAAATCTCTACTTGCAGTCTTTTTTGAAACTTTGTTGAGCTCTTGATATTCCTTATTCGTGATTCTTCCTTTCTCCTTTACATACATAACTGCCTTTATCTGCCTTTCACTTAACCCAAGCTTGGCTAAATACTCTTCTGTGTATATGTCTTTATAAAATTCGACCACAAAACCGCCTTCTTCTTTAAACTCAGGTTCTGGCAGTCCTGCTTCCCTGCAAAGTTCAACCATTCTTTTTGTACCGCTTCCCCATTTTTCAATCAATCCTGCGAGGAAAAATACATTAGCAATATGCCTGTTGCGTGGTATTGATCCATGATCTTGTTTTAGCATCTCAATTGTTATTTCTTCTGGAAGCTTACCCGGATTGAAAAACCAAATTTTATTATCATAAATCTTTATTTGAATGTCCGCAAGGCTTAAATAATCCCTATGAATTAATGCATTTATTACTGCCTCTCTTATAGCTTCAAGAGGATAATCCCATATATCTTCTCTTTCTATCCCTTTTATTTCAAATCGAACATTCAAATGTTTTTTAATAGCTTCCATTAATCCATCAAGCTGTTTGAAAAGATTTCCACTAACATCAATGGTATCAAGTATAATGGTTGGAGTTTTAAATCTTCCAACACGGGCACCTGCACCGTGGATATACTTTTGAGGTTTTTTACCAAAAAGCAACAATCCTGCATTTGTAAGTTTATCCTCTTTTACAAGTTCAAGGTTTTTGAGAATCTTTTCGATGGAATCTTCTTCGGATATTTCGGGCAATCTCTTCTTTGCCATCCTTTTAAACCTTTCTATTGTTTTGATGTCTACTTCGTCAACGCCTGCCTCAGAAGGTAATGAATCCCACGAAATTCGTTGTTTTTTTAACATAAATCTCACAAGTTCATTTCCGCTAAGTTGCTGAATGGTCGAACCTGTCCGAATGTAAAACTTACCGTCATATGAGATCGGCACTTCTGCCTTTTCCACTTTTATTTTTATTACCTCCTGCCCTTTTACCATTTCAACATCAACATCTGCAATAACTCCAAGTTTGCTTAAAATTTTATTTGGTATGTCTTCAAGGAGTTTATCTATATTGGTTATTCCAATAGGATTGCCTTTGTCATCTACACCTATGTATATTATTCCACCTTCTGAATTAGCAAATGCACAGATTGTTTTAAGATGCTCGTCGTTCCAATGTGCTTTAAATTCTACTTGTTTAGACTCTCTCATAGTATCCAAGTTCCTCCAAAAATTTATTTAACCTACTGACCTCCTGCTCTCGTTCCTTTAAAAGATGTTCAAGAGACACATGATATTTATCCCAAAGCTTTTCAAAAATCTTTATCAGTTCTTTTTTCTCTGCATTTAAGTACTTTTCAAGTTGATTGCTAATTAATTCGAAGAACTTTTCGATTAATAGCTCCTTCGCTTCTTCTTTGGTAATTGACTCAATCTTTTCATCAATCTTATTTTCAAGTTCCTTTTGCTTTCTGCCTATCTCACTTTTTACATTTTTAATTTCCTTTTCTTTTTGAACAATATTTTCTAACAAATCTTCCCATTTTCTCGCTTCTCTTCTTGCAGCCTCGCTGTCTTTTGATTTTAAATTTTTAACCAAGTCCTTCAGAAACTCTTTGACCTTGCTTGCAGTTTTATCCCCTTGCTCTTCTTCATCCCAGTCTTCAACCTCTTCTAAAAGCTCACTTAAATCCGCTTCAATTTCGGCAAGCCTGCTTTCAAGATCTTCAATTTCTTCTATATCTTTTTTAAAATATTTTTCTTTAATTCTTTCTCTTTCAACCAAATTCTTATTCCAATCAGCAGAAACTATACTTTTAAAATCATAAACAAGTTCTTCCCACCAATTTGCAAATATGCCCGCTATTTTGAACTCATCAAATGTTCCAATTGGCAATAAGCTGTCTTTCAATTTTTCTAAAGCTTCATTTCTAAACTTCCAAAGATTGTTTTTGCCGTAAAACTGTTCAATTTGGGTCCTTACAACCTGCCACCACTCCAAAAGTTTTTCTTTGTGTTTTCCTATTGTAATTTTTACTTCAGTACAATTATCAATCAGTTCCCTAATTTGATTTCTGTCAGTAATGTCCTTTTTAAACTCCAAATAATCTTCACTCTTCTCTGCCAGCAAAATATCATAGCTCAAGTTAAATTTCCTCAACTGTTTTTCATACAGCAATACTTCACTCTTCGGTACGCCACCAAAAAGATGGGCACGAACATCTTCGATTTCAGGGTCCGGGGAATTATCCACATACCGTCGGATATTTAGGTTAAAATCATTCTCCTCTATCTCTTTTATATCAACCAGACTTGAGTATTTAGGTATCTCTTTCTTCTCATCGAACACTGTAACTATTTTTTCTATGTCCTCTGGTCTCAAGAAATTCTGATTTCTACCTTCTCCATACTCTCTATCAGCGTTAATAAACAAGATCTTATTTTTTAAATGTTCTGGTTTGTTTTTATTAATCACAATAATACAAGCAGGTATTCCAGTGTTATAGAAAAGCTTAGGTGGCAGTCCGATTATTGCTTCAATCAAATCATCTCTTACAATCCCTTCCCTTATAACCTTTTCCTGTCCACCTCTGAACAAAACTCCATGGGGCATAACTGTTGCCATTACTCCGTCATCTTTCAGGCTTGCAATCATGTGCTGTAAAAACATAAGATCTGCCTTTTTCCCATTCTCAGGAGTAAAGCCATATTTAAATCTTTCTTCAAACTGCATATTTGCTCGGCTATAATTTTCTGAGAAAGGTGGATTGGCTAATATTCTATCAAACCTTTTTATGTATCCATTTTCCGAAAACATTGGGGTTGTTAGCACATCTTCGTTTTCAATGTGTGCATCATTGATGCCGTGCAAAATCATATTCATTTTGCATATAGACCATGTCAATCCATTTAGTTCTTGCCCATAAAGTGCTAAGTTTCTTGGGTTTTGTCCTTGTTCCTCAACATAGTGGAACGCCTCAATCAAGAAACCACCAGAGCCTACAGTTGGGTCGTAAATTGACATACCCTCACGGGGCTTAACTAATCTTACCATTAATTTTTTGACATGTGATGGTGTGTAAAATTCTCCTCCTTTTTTACCAGCTGAATCAGCAAATTCCTTTAACAAATACTCATAAGCAGCACCAAGCAGATCAGGAAATTCAAAGTTTGAAGGTGTCAGTTTATACTTGTTGAAATGGTTAATAAGGTCAATAAGTTGCTGATCTTTGAGTCGGGTTTTTCCCTTTACTGCGTTAAAATCTATGTGCTTTAAAACTCCATCAAGCTCTGGATTTGCTTCCTCTAAAGCGCTCAGAGCTTTATTTAACTGATTCCCAACATCTTCTTTTAGCTTTAAAATATTTTCCCATCTTGCTTTTTCAGGAACAAAAAAGGCATCGCTATAGGAAACTGGATCTTCTAAAAGCTCCTGTATTTGTTCTTCGGAAAATCTCATATTTTGGAATCTATCTCTTAATTCCTGTCTCTTTTCTTCAAAGACATCTGATGTATATTTTAGAAAAAGCATACCGAATATATATTCTTTATACTCAGAGGCATCCATCTTACCTCTGAGTATATCAGCTGCCCTGAAAAGATGGGTTTCAAGCTGTCTTAAGGTTATTTTGTCACTAGCCAAATCAACCCCTCCAATTAAATTTTATTGACACAACAAATATTACATTATAATCATTTTATTCTTTGTTATCTATTTTACCAATTACTAAATTATTTCTCAATCAATTCAACCTATGAAAATTCTCAATCCATATCACTTTCCTCTCCTCTGTCTTATATTTACGAGCACATTAGAAATTTTTCACATTTTACCTAATGGGTTTGCTATTTATCTCTTTTACCCACTTTTAATATCTCAAACCTCAAATTCCTCATCTATGACCTCAGCTTCAATCAAAAGATTCTTATCTTCTAAAATTTCTTTTGTGGTACCAATCTTCAGTATTCTGTGGTCTGGTGAAAGCAAAATTGTGTAGTCAGCCAAGCGAAAAAGCAAGTCAAAGTGGTGTGTAGAAACAATTATAGTTTTCCCAACATCTTTGAGCTGTTTTAAAATGGTTGCAAAAAACCTTATGCTCCTGGGGTCAAGGTCATTTGTCGGCTCATCAAGTATTAAAACCTCTGGGTTATTTGCAAGTATTGAAGCAAGTGCTACTCTTTTTTTCTCCCCACCGCTTAAAGTTAGTATATCACTTTCAAGTAAATTATCAATATTTAAAAACTTGGCTACCTCTAAAACTCTTTCTTGAATTTTTCTTTCATCATTCATAAATTGTCTTGGACCAAAAGCAATCTCATCAAACACAGTGAGATTAAAAAGCTGAAGTTCTGTCTCCTGAAACATATAACCTACCTTTTTGTAAAATCCGTTTTTGAAAAGTTCATCAAAAGAAGTTTTATCAACTTTTTTATCATAAAAATAAAGCTCTCCTTCAAAATCAAGTATGATTCCAGAAAGTATTTTCATTAGTGTAGTTTTCCCACTTCCGTTGCAACCTACAAGAGCATAAGCCTTTCCTTTCTCTATCTCAAAGTTTGCACTATCAAGAATGGTTTTGTTGTTTACCCTGTATGTTATATTTTTCCCTGTAAACACTGCACTCATTTTAAAATCCTCTCCATAACACTCATAATAATTAATAAAAATACCAACAAAAGTTCTGAGATGGTAACCTTGAATCTATACATAAATTTAACATTTCCCGATGAAAAGCCGCGCGTTTTCATAGAGAGATAAGTAACCTCTGAAATATATATGGTCTTTTGAGCAATGGCTCTTATCATAGATTTTACAAAATCTAATCTATTCCTTGATACACCCACCGTCCTTATCTTCTTTGCGAACAAAATATCTGTAATTGTGTGCAAAAGTACAAAGATGTTCCTTATCGTGAGTTCCACAAGCCATATGAATTCTTTCAATCCCCCAAAAAAAGAAAAAGGCTTAAAAAGCCTGTCAATTCTTGAGTTATATATCACAACCTCACCTGTCATTATAATTATACCTGTCTTTAAAACCTGCAAAACAGCAGGCATAATACTCTTTGTAATAAGCATATAAGGAATGCTTATGATAAATGTAACAAGCGGTACAAACGCCCAAGACGAAACAATCAATGCTTTGATATCAGCTTTTGATATTGCTGCAACTACCAATACAAAAGTAAAAGCAACTGCCAAAAACAAAATACTATCAGAGACACTGACCATTAAACTAAACCATATTAAAAACAAAAGTTTTGCCCATTCGTCAATATTTGTAAATAAACTTTTGTTTCTTTTGAAAAACCACTGAGAAACTTTCAAGTAACCAGAAAGACTCTTTTCCACATATCCTTCTTTTGCAACTTTGACTTCAACGTTATCTCCTTCTCTCAAAAAATCTGGCAGCAATTTATCTTACTTCCTTTCAGTCATCAAATGTTTTAATAAGAAAAATATTGCAAATATCACTGCTATCCCAATTAGTGCTGATAAAATATAGCCAATATACTGGTTGGAAATAAACTTAACTGAATAGCCATCAAAGAGGTCAAATTTATAAACCTCAGCATACTTTTTTAACCCTTCAGGCACAAATCCCAGCATCTTCTTTATTTCTTCCTGAGTCCATTCACCAAATGCCGGGTTCTGCGTCAAAAGCCCAAGCGGTGTCAAAATAGCAAGGGCAAACAGAATTATTAATATCGTTTTAAAGCTATTATCATTGCCTTTTTTCATAACATAAGTCCACCCCTTTAAATTACTTTTTTATTTTAGCAAAATTTTTCAAAGGTGAGTACAGCAAAACTGTCAAAACCGCTTCAATCACTCCAACCATCAAAAGGTGTGGAACCATCATAGCAGGAATGGTTGTTTTCAAGTCGTACATAAAATATAACGGTTTTCCTGCTTTTGTAAATAAAATTGGTTGAAGTCCAAGCTCAACTGCTGTCAAAAGTGCAGCCATATTTATTGAAATGTATGTGCTTATAAACATTCTCACCTTTTCATTTTTGAGGTTAGCCGTTTTCAAAATGCTGTCGACAAAAATAGTAACCAGCGGAATAGCAACAGCCATGTTAAACACATTTGCTCCAAGTGCTAAAATTCCTCCATCTCTGAACAAAAGAGCTTGGATTATCAACACCACTGCCGATGCTATGATTGAAGAAAATGGCCCGAACAGATAAGTTATAAGCGGTATTCCAGTAATATGAGCAGAACTTCCTCCCACTACCGGAAAGTTGAACATCATAACAATAAATGTAAACGCTGATGCAACTGAAAGATGAACAAAGGTCTTTTCATCAACTGATTTTTTAAACTTTGCAAATGCAAAACCAACTGCTACTGTAGATGCAGCATAAAATGTAACACAAGTTTGCGGACTCAAATAACCATCAGGAATGTGCATCTGTACTTTTCCTCCTTTTTTCAAAGTATTTGTAAAAAAATCAAAGCCCACGAAAAGCTCTTTACTTTAACCCTTCGTGGGCATTGATTCAGATATTTTGTTCTTTCAGTAATCCTTATCTACTCTGTCGTTTTTAATTTTATCACATAACTTGATTACTGAGCAATACTTTTTGTTGAAAAGCAATTGTACCCATAATATTAATTTAACTAAACTGGATGAAATTGATAATTAAATCTCCTTAGATGCATTTTACAAAAACTTGAGCACCATCCAATCCTTCTGCCCAAGCTTTCAATTCAAATTCTCCTTTTTTGCCAATACTCTTTACTATTGCCAGTGCTCGTCCTTTATAAAGTTTTCTCTTTCGGCTAACAAATGGTTCTCCCGATAAAGGATCAGCAGTTCCCAAAGCAACAAGTTCGCCAACACCTTCAACTTCTACAACTATTGTGTTATCCGCAAAAACAACCTCTCTCCCATTCTTATCAACTGCTATTATCTTTATGTAGCACAAATCACCATAACAAGAGGATATAACTTCTCTGTCAGGTACCAGTTTTAAGGCTGCGGGCTCATCTGTTGTCTCTATTTTGTCTCTGCCAATCTCTTTACCATCTTTGTATGCTACAGCTTCTATCACTCCTGGTTCATAAATCGTGTCATAAACTGCTTTAAACTCAGTGGAAACATCAGCTTCTTTTCTTCCCAAACTTCTGCCATTTACAAACAACTCAACCTCATCTGCATTTGCATAAATATGTATCTCTATTGGCATCCCTTCACATCCAGGAAAAGTGTGGCTTCTTTCAACAGGCTCCCATGCCCAGGGTTTAAAGTATAGTTTTTTGCCATACACTTGTGGAGGAAGTATTACAATATATGGATCTTTCCTATTTCCCCAAACAACATCTCTATAATACGATTGAGGACGTTTTTCACCACAAATATCAATATCTCCACAATTTGCTAAAAACCATGGATAAGACCCGCAGAAAGATTTAAGATCATCTACTTCAATACTTACCCTACCAAGACCTGCTTCGCCCAAATAATCAATAGCCGTCCATACAAAATCACCTATTACATTTGAATTTTCCATTGTTTCCTTCCAGTTTTTGAAAAGAGTATATGGATAAGTTTCGGTACCACAAATTATTCGGTTAGGATATTTGTATCTATCATATCTATATCTATCTACTTTATAATTATAACCAACAACATCTAAAAACTTTGAGAACTTTTCTGAGAACTCGCCCCATTTATCTTCAATAACATCAGCTTCTTGTTTAAGCATTCTAATTACATAGTTACCTTTTTCAATTATGGCAAAAAGCCTTTTATAATCATCCGGGATTGCGCACAGCGCCGCTGTTACCAGCCTTGATGAATCCAAACTCTTTACTTTTTTAGCTAATCGCTCACACCAGCTGTAGATGGAATAGCTGCTATGGTCATCAACATCAACTCCAACTCCCCATGTAATCTCGTTTCCTATTGACCACATTATTATCGAAGGGTGATTATAGTCCCTCATTATGGTGGATTCCAAATCTTCTTCCCAGTACTTGTCAAAAAATAGATGGTAGTCAAAGCTAACCTTGCCAGCATGCCATACATCAAAAAATTCTTCTATCACAAGCATCCCCAATCTATCACAAGCATCCAAAAACGCTGGAGCAAATGGATTATGTGCAAGTCTTAACGCATTGAATCCAGAAGCTTTTAAAAGTTCTACTTTTTTCTCTTCTGCTCTATCGAAACTTACACTTCCAAGTGGTCCGTTGTCATGATGAATACAGCCACCTTTTAATTTTAATGGTTTACCATTTAATTTAAATCCTTCTTTTGGATCAACTGAAATTGTTCGAATACCAAACAATGTAGAAGCACTATCTTCTACACTCTCATAACAAATAATAGTTGCTTGAATTTTATAAAGATATGGATCTTCTACATCCCAATATTTAAATGGTTTTAGTTCTAAGGTTTTGGAAATTACCTCTTCTTCATTTTCACCAATCAAAAACTTCTCTTCACTGCTGAGCACTAATTTTTCCTCTTTTGAAAATACATCAAACTTTATTACTCCTTCAATTTCTTCATTCACACTGTTGAGAATAACAGCTTTTACTTCTAACTTTGCCGTTTGGTTTTCAATTTCTCTGGTTTGAACATGCAAATGCCACGGTTTTATATATACCTTGCCACCGATGTGTAGCCACACATGCCTGTATATACCACAACCTGCGTACCACCTTGAGCTTGGCTTATGAGTATTTTCCACACGCACAATAATAATGTTCTTATCATCAAACTTGACATGCTTTGTTATATCAATTAGAAAACTTGTGTATCCATTGAAATGTTTTGCAACTAATCTACCATTTATAAAAACCTCGGCTATACCCATAATTCCTTCAAACTCAAGTATTAAGTTTTTGCCTTGCCATTGCTCATTCAAGAACAATTCCTTTTTGTAATACAAACTGCATCCCGCAGTATACCCTTCACCAGCACCTGAGGGATTGGCCTCACTTCTTTCCTTTTCAATTACAGCATCATGTGGCAGATCTACCTTTTTCCACTCATATTCTGAATTTGTTAAGCTTAGCACGTTTGCAAAACCAAGCTCAAGATATTCCCATGACCTGTCTAAATTTATTTTCTGCATTTTTGAAACTTAACAACACCTTAAGCCACTGCAAAAGAATAGCGGCTCAAGATGGCTGGGGTATTTATAGTCCGCCATATCAAAGTGTCCCAGCCCCAGCAGGCGGTTTTCGGGACAACCGTTTTTTTTTATTGTTCATAACTACTACTACTTCATTTCATTTTCGACATCTTGTCAATTGCTTCCCACAGTCCGTTCAAATACGCAATGCCAAGGGCTCTATCATAAAGTCCATAACCAGGTCTTCCTTTTTCGCCCCAAATCATCCTTCCATGGTCAGGTCGCAAATACCCGTCAAAACCTATGTCGTATATAGCCTTCATAATCTCAAACATGTCAAATGAGCCATCTGTCGACAGGTGGGATGTCTCGTAAAAAGACTTTTCACCCGTAAATTTTATATTCCTTACATGCATAAAATGTATTCTTCCCATCTTGCCAAAATACCTTATAAGCTCCGGAATGTTATTTTCCCTGTTTGCTCCAAGAGAACCTGTGCACAAAGTCAACCCATTGTAGGGACTGTCAACCGCTCTTAAAAACTTTTCTATATTTTCTTTGTTGGTTACAACCCTTGGAAGACCAAAAAGTGGCCAAGGCGGATCGTCAGGATGTATTGCCATTTTAACATCTACTTGCTCACATACAGGAATTATATTTTCCAAAAAGTAGATAAGATTTTGCAAAAGTTTATTCTCATCAACATCCTTGTACATCTCAAACAGGTTTTGGAGCTGTTTTAATCTGTAGCTCTCCCAACCAGGAAGAGAAAATCCTTGTGAACCCTTTTCCATGCTTTTTACAAGTTCATCTGGTGTTATATTCTTGAGCATCTCATGATTGTATTCCATAACCTCAGAACCATCAGGCAGCTTTTTTGCAAGGTCTGTCCTCAACCAGTCAAATACAGGCATAAAGTTATAGCATATTACCTTTACACCTGCTTTTGCTAAGTTCCTTATAGTCTGTTTATAGTTTTCTATATACCTATCTCGACTTGGAAGACCAAGTTTTATATCCTCGTGAACATTTACACTCTCTATTACCTCAAACTTTAGTCCTGCATCTTCTACCATCTTTTTTAGCTCAAAAATCTTATTCTCTGGCCATACCTCTCCAACTGGAATATCAAAAAGTGCTGTTACAACACCGTATATACCTGGAATTTGGCGAATATACTCAAGAGGAATATTATCATCCTTTGGACCAAACCACCTAAACGTCATTTTAAAACCCATTTTTTAAACCCCTTTCTTTTTGAAAATCTTTTAATTTACATACTTTTGCAATGTTCTCCTCACAGCTCCTGTGCCCTGTATCATCTCTTTGAAATATTCCACTACCCTCTGAGCCAAATCCACTTTAAATAAGTCGACCCTGAAAATAACCTCATTAGTTAGAATTGGTCTTAGTCTTTCTTCCAAATCCTCGTACTTTTTGCCAAGTTCTATGCCCTCAAGATGTTTTTTAAGCTCATCTATAAGTGGATCTGGACTTGGCTCAAAAACTCTTCCTTCATCGTCAATGCACATCAGATATCTCAACCATCCTGCTATTACAAGAGGAATATATTTGAGGCTTTTCACATTTAAATCTGAGTTTTCTGTATACGCTTTTATAGTCTCTCCAAATCTAATTGGCATTTTCTGTGATGTGTCTGTTGCAATCCTCTGCGGTGTGTCAGGTATATACGGGTTTGGTAATCTTTCTTCTATCACTTCTCTTATATACTCCCTCGGATTTATTATTTTGGGGTCAACAACAACCTTCAATCCCTCATCATATCCTATCTTCTCAATAAGCCTTTTTAAATGCTCATCTTTTACTTCTTCATAAATTGTCTTATACCCAAGCAAACAGCCAAATATAGCCAAAGCCGTGTGAAGAGGATTCAAACATGTCTGAACCTTCATCCGCTCAGAATCCTCTACTGTCTTTCTATCTGTCATAAACACTCCTGCTCTTTCCAGTGGCGGTCTACCATTTGGAAAACTATCTTCTATCACAAGATACTGAGCCTTCTCTGTATTGACAAATGGAGCAATGTACGTATTTTTTGATGTACAAATGATATCCATATTTTCAAGTCCATCTTTCTCTAAAAGCTCTTTTATTCTCTCTGACGGTCTTGGAACAATCTTGTCTATCATGCTCCATGGGAAACTTACCAAAGAATCATCGTTCAAGTATTCAACAAAATCCTCTTCAACAAGTCCTTTTTTTGCCCACTCTTTGGCTATTTGAACTATCGAGCTTTGTAACTTTTCACCATTTTTAGAACAATTGTCAAGACTTACATACGCAACTGGTTTTCTTCCGCTTTTGTATCGAACATATGCCAAGGCTGCCACCTTGCCCATCGAACTTTTTGGACTTTGCGGCCCATTTTTTATATCCTCTTTCACTGCAGGCAGATAATCTCCTTTGAGGTCAAATAGGTTATACCCTTTTTCTGTTATTGTAAATGTCACAAGCTTAAGAGATGAGTTTTCAAAAATTCTACAAAGTCTTTGCCAGTCTGCTTCAAAACTTTTATCACACTTTAGCCCCTCTGTAATGCTTGCGACTACTTTTTTTTCTAAATTTCCTTTTGCATCAGATGTCACAACCAAACAAAGATTGTCATAAGGTTTGTATATCCTGTCTATTATCTCATAGTCATAAAGCTCTGCTGCGATTATTCCTCTGTCAAGTTCTCCTCTTTCAATTAAATCCTGTGCTATTGCTGCAATGTATCCTCTAAAGATGTTGCCTGCTCCAAAATGCACCCATACAGGATTTTGGTAAGTAACATTTTCTATTTTTTCAATGTCAAATTGAGGCAATACAATATTGGCTTTTTGCCATAAATCTTGTTTCGATATATCTTTTTTCTTCAGCTCAAACATCTCAATTTCTCAACCTCGCTTTCTTTCAAAAAGTATTTTTTTATCTTATGGATATATCACTCTTCCCTTTTCATCAGGTATTCCTGTCTTTCTATAAAAATATGTGTTGATAACATCTCTCCATTCTATTGCATGCTCTTTTTGCATCTTTAATCTCTCATATACTCTGTTGAAAATCTCCTCATCAATCTTTCCTCTCAGTTCCTCCCACTTTTCTATAAGTTCATCTACCATCTCAGCTCCTTCAAAGTGAGAGTCATACATAAACTGTATTAGTGTCTTTCCATTTTTCAGCTTAAAATCATATGGTACTCTGTGGAAAAATAGAAGAAGTTCTTCAGGACATTTATTTATATCATCGAATATTTCCTGCCACATCTTACTATACTGCAATGTATAACCTGTCCCTCTTGAAGTTCTGTCAACCCCAATTGCTTTTGTGTCTGCCCGGTGATACGTCCCCCACTTTGAATACTCATACCCTTCTGGGTTTGGACCATAGTGATGACCTGGATTTACCATCCAGCCAAGCCCAAGCGGCGTTGTATACTTTTCATAGATCGCGTGAGAATTAAGAAGCATCCATAAAATGTTGTCAACCACTTTTTTGTCGTCTCCAAATGTTAAAATTATCCATTCTTTTGCTATATCTTCAATCTTTTCATCTGGGTCCCACGCAAGTTTTCCAAACGTCCACAGATTCGCCTGCGCAAGGTCATGTCCAGTCCAGTTGATGCTATCCCCTATATTTGATACACCTGCAAATCCTGCATATTTCATTCCAAAAAGACTTCCATCCACTATTCTCTTTACATATGAACCTTTTCCTTTGCAATATGTGTCAAACTCTAAAATCTCTTTCCACAGCGTCCCCAAATAGCAAAGATGAATTTGCTGACCTGTGTATTCTTGTGTTATTTGAAACTCCATCATCTGGTTTGTCTTTTCCATAGCGCCAAAAAGAGGTGAGACAGGTTCCCTTACCTGAAAATCCATTGGACCATACTTTATCTGTAAAATGACATTTTCAGAAAATTTCCCGTCAAGTGGTTTAAAATTGTCATATGCAGCCTTTGCCCTGTCTGTCTTTGTATCTCTCCAATCCTGCAGGCAGTTGTAAACAAATGCACGCCAGATGACAACTCCTCCATAAGGTAGAAGTGCCTCTGCCAACATGTTTGCCCCATCTGCATGTGTTCTACCGTATACATACGGTCCTGGATTGAACTCAGAGTCGGCTTTCACCAAAAATCCACCAAAGTCTGGTATGTAGCTGTAGATATTCTTTACTGTATCCTTCCACCATTTTTGAACATTTTCGTCAAGAGGATCTGCAGTATTAAGTCCTCCAATATAAATTGGACTTGCAAAGTTTATACTAAGGTAAAGTTTTATACCGTAAAAACGAAATATTTCTGCTATTTTTGAGAGATCATTTAGATATTTGGGTGTTATCAACCATATGGCTTTATCTCTTACATTCACATTATTTATTACGACACCGTTTATCCCAATTGAGGCAAGAAGCCTTGCATAATCCCATATACGTTTATAATTGCGTTTTATTCTGCCATTTGCAAAAAATATTGACTTGCCTGCATATCCTCTTTCAATACTTCCATCCATATTATCCCAATGGTTAATAATTCGTAATGAGGCTTTAGGATTCTCTATGCAATTGAGTTCTTTCAATTTTGCTTTAAGCCTAAATTTGCTTATCAGATGGAATATTCCGTATATTATTCCCTTTTCGCTTCTTGATGCAACAATGATGTATTTTTTCTTATTTTCATCTACAACTTTTATTATAAACCCTTCCTCACCTACTGCTTCTTTTTCAACATCGCTTATAAAACCTCTAAGATTTTCATCTGTCACTTTACCTAAAATAATTCCACTGTCAACATAAAGACTTAAAGCATTGTTCAATCTTAGTTCAGTTTCAAACAATACACTTAAAGCCTTTTTAAGTTCATTCGCCGCATTTTCGAAATAAATATTTTTCTCCAATAAAACTATTTGTCCTAAAAATTTTTCAACATCATGTACATATTCTTTCTTACCTATAGGCTTATAAGAAAGCCAACACATAGAATAGTTTGGGTTACTGTTCCTTGATAAAATCATAATTAACCACACCCTTCCGCAGGTTTTAGAAAACGATTTCTAAATAATAAAAACTACATTACTCCTCGTTGACAGAAACAGAATTTCTAAATTTTGAAGGACTTTTGCCTACATATTCCTCAAATTTTAATGCAAAATAGTCAGGATCACTATAACCTACTTCCTTAGCTATTTCATAAATCTTCATATCAGTTTTAAGAAGTAACCTTTTTGCATTCTCAATGCGCACTAAATGCAAATATTTGTTAAATGGCATGTTAAAATGTTTTTTAAACATTCTTCCCAAATATATAGGATTGATATAAAATTGTTGAGCAATACTTTTAATTGTTATATCTTTGTTGTAATTTTCCTTTATAAACAACTCTATTTTCTTCATAAAACTCGAACCATTAAATTTAGAATTTTCGTCAATGCAGTTTATAATCTGCTCCAAAATTTCCATAACTTTATCCAAGAATTTACTTTTTTGCATATTGGTTCTAAATATAAACTTTATGCTATCAGTCTCAAATAACTGGTAAGCTTCAAAATAATCTATTATCTCAAGCACAGCTAAAAGAATATAACCTTTAATCACATCAGGCGACACTTTATTAGTCTGACACTCATCAAAAAATTTCGAAATTTTAACATTTATATCTTCAAAACGTTTTTCTTCGATTAGTCTAATCAACTCTTTTGAAAGTTTTTTATCCTCAAGATAATGCTCAAATTCCCCTATTTCTGATGCCTCAATAATACCACTCTTTTCGTAAAATTGGACAAAGTTAAATTTCCTTAAAAGCTGTTTGTATAATGTATGTATTTTCAGGTAAGATATACACTCCTGAACAATTATCGTTTGCAAATTTAGCAGATTTCTTATCTCGTTAAAAATCTGTTTAACCAAGCCATTTTTCTTAGAGTTTTGAATAGCATTTACTATAAACAGCAAATTAAAGTAACTATCCAAATAACATTTAATCTCTACACCTTTGTTCGAATATTTAGTATTTACACTCTTTTCCGTTTCCATTAATTTTTCGTAAATGGTCAAATCATCTTCATATTGAAAAGTTTCTTGTTTTGAAATTCCAAAATATTTTTTCACTCCGTCTTCACTACTGTTTCCAAGAAAATCATCATTTTGTATCTCAAGAGCTTTTATAAAAGCTGAGTTCCTTCTTACATATTCAAATAATTCCTTCTTTTTATACTCTTCCTTTTCGCTTAATATCCTTGTCTTTATCTTCTCCAATGTCTGAATAAGCTCATTCTCATCTATAGGTTTTAATAGATAATCATTTACACCATACTTTATAGCTGCCTTTGCAAATTCAAATTCATTGTATCCGCTGATAATTATTATTGGTGGCTTGTTTTCAAACTTCTCTGAGACCCTTTTTATCAGCTCAATTCCATCCATTACTGGCATCTTTATATCTGTTATTATCACATCTACTTTCTCACTCTTGAGGATCTCAAGAGCTTCCTGACCATTTCCCGCTTCATATGCAATTTCAAATCCAAGTCTTCCCCAATCAATAAGTTTAATTATACCCTTTCTCATGAATATCTCATCTTCAACTAAAAGAATCTTAAACATAATTTACACACCCTCACATCATATTTTATGAACAAATGCTGGCAATTCTAAAGGAAGTTTGATAATAACCTTGGTACCTTTCTTGATAGAACTTTCAATATAAAACTCAGCATTGTTGTTATAATAAAGCATTAATCTTCTGTAAACATTTTTAAGTCCAATACTTTTATCATATAACGGATTGTTGATATTAGCATAAAGCTCTTCAAGCTTTTTTTCATTCATACCTACTCCGTTGTCAACAACCTCTATTACTAATTTTATACCCTCTTTCTTAACTCGGATCACTATCCTACCATTACCTTCTTTTTCCTCTATTCCATGTATACATGCATTTTCCACAAGTGGCTGAATGGTCATCTTTGGAATTAAACAGTTTTTAGCATCTTCTTCTACAAAAATTTCATATGCCAGCTTTTCGCCAAATCTGTATTGTTGGATCTTTAGAAAATCTTCTACAAAATTTATTTCTTCCTGAACTGTGGTTATATCATTTCCCCAATAAATTAGCCTTCTTAAGGTTCTTGTTAAATATTTTATTATTTCAGCAGTCTCCAGCTCGTTCTTTAAAACAGAACGCATTCTTATTGAATCCAGTGTGTTGAAAAGAAAATGTGGATTTATCTGGCTCTGAAGCGCATTTATCTCCGCCTGCTTTTTTTCTACTTCAAGCGTCTTCTTTTGGATTTCAGAAAGCATCTCTTTTTCTATTAGTTCCTTGAGTCTTATTGTCATATTATTAAACTCTCTTATTAGGCTTCCAATCTCATCATTGCCCTCTTTACACGTTAAAATCTCAAAATTTTGTTTTTTCACTTTTCGTATATGTCGCTCTAAAAGTTCCAATCTATTTGATATAGAAGAAGTTATAAATCTTATTAATAAGGTAGCAAATAATAAGCTTAAAATTGAAATAAATAAAATAAATTCCACTGCTTTATATATTTCACCCATCATATACGAGCGAGAAAATACGCCTACCAGTTTCCAACCATTTAAAAGATTGATGTCTAAATTATTAACAAATACATATGAACCTTTTGGAATAAATTTGCCTTCTTCAAACTTTATAAATGGTTTGGTAAAGATTAGACTATTATATGTATGCGCTGCAATTATTCTGTTGCTGTTGTCCAGCAAGTAAATCTCTCCACCAAATACCTCAAAATTTATAGAATTAAAAAAGCTTGAAAGATAAATGTCAATTTTGGCTATTTTGGTATACTTACTATTGTTACCTGTGGCGGTGCTCCTTTGTTCATATTGATTGAGATTTCTAATTAACGACACATATCCTTCTTCTCCATTTACTCCACTGTCGCTGGTTGGTATTACAACTATCCCCTGTGGATTATTTATTAGTTTATTATACCATTCGTTAACTTCCTCAATATGTAATTTTTTGTAACCGTCACTATTCAAAATTGTAGGATTATTTGTATATATTGTCACACGAGCAATATTGGAATAAACATTTCTGCCCTGATATATTCTATTTCTCAGATACTGAACATAATTAGAGTAAAAATCATCCATACCGCGGTAATCAATGTCAAGCATATCATTGAGTAAATCATCTGTATATAATGTATTTGAGTACAATATTGCCTCATCAATGACCCTTTTCACATTTGTATTTAAGATATTAAAGGCACTTTTTATCTGATTTATTTTTTGCTGCTGAAGATTCTTTACGATGAAAACGGTAAAAATAAAATGGCTCACTATTGTGGGGATTAAAACACAGAGGGTATATACAAGTAATAGTTTTCTTCTAACAGAAAGACTATCTAATTTATCAAGCAACCTTTCTTTTGAGAATTTAAAAAATTTTTTTAGCACTTCTCTCCACCACAAGTTTTATGTCTCCTATAGTTTAATTATATCATAATACACAAAAATATTAACTGTATTTATTTACCCATAAAAATAAATCAAAGTGGGCAAAAATCACCCACTTCGCAACCTCAATTATTCACCTTTAACACTTCCAAGAGTAAGCCCCTTTACAAAATATCTTTGTAAGAACGGATATACCATAATAATTGGTGCTGTTGCAATAATTGTCATACTCGCTCTTACTGAGTTTGGTGTAACCTGTTGAGAATCAGCCATTGCCCCCATCTGATAGTCAGGGTTTCTCCCTACCTGCATGCTCACAGAGGCCAGAATTTTTTGAAGCTCATACTGAAGAGTACTCAGGTCAGGCCTTTGTGAGTTAAAGATATAAACATCAAACCAAGAATTCCAGTGTCCAACACCTATAAAAAGTGCTATTGTTGCAATTGCGGGCAATGTAAGTGGAAAAATTATTTGCCATAAAATTCTAAATTCACTTGCTCCATCAATCTTTGCAGATTCAATCAAACTGGAAGGAAGTGACTCTATATAGCTTCTAACCACAACTACATTAAACATTCCTAACAGTGCAGGTACAATATAGACCCAGAATGTATTTAAAAGCCCCAACGACCTGTACAACAAATAGGTAGGAATTAATCCAGCGCCAAAATACATAGTTAAAACCATTATCGCTGAAAATGGTCGTCTTAATACAAAATCTTTTCTTGAAAGAGGATAAGCAACAAACATTGTACAAATTATACCTAAAACTGTACCAAGAACTGTTCTTGCAACAGATATTAACGCTGCATTATAAATCTGTGGATTACTAACAATAATTTCGTAATTCTTCAAAGTCCACTTTCTTGGCCAGATATAAATTCCTCCTCGAACTGTATCAAGAGCATCGTTAAAGGACACAGCAAGAACATTCAAAAAAGGATATAAAGTTACAATACCAACAAAAATCAAACTTACATAAACAACCAAGTCAACAATGACATCCTCGGCTGTTTTTTTCTTAAACATCTCAAACATTCCCTCCTGTTTATATGGTTGAAAACCTTGCCAAAACTTTACTATACCACAGTAGATGCATTTAATTTTGCAGCAACCTTATTTGCAAACAACACAAGCAAAATACTTACAACGCTCTTAAACATACCAGCAGCTGTAGCATATGAATATCTGTACATTGTAATACCATAGTCAAGAACGTATGTGTCAAGAATCTGTGAATAATCCTGAACAAGCGGGTTTCTGAGCAAAAGAACCTGTTCAAAACCAGCATTCAAAAGCCAACCAACATTGAGAATAAGAAGCATACTAATTGTTGGTGCAATCCCCGGCAGTGTTACATATCTTATCTTCTGCAGTCTTCCACACCCATCCACACTTGCAGCATCATAAAGTTCTGGATCAATACTTGTCATAGCAGCCAAATACACTATAGCATTCCATCCCGTTTCTTTCCAAACGTTCGAGAGAGCTAATATCCACCAAAAGTAATGTCCCTCTCCCATCCAAACAATTGGCTGTTTTATTATCTTGAGTGCCATTAATATCTGGTTGAATATACCTGACTCTGGTGCGAGTACACTTATAACTATGCTTGCTGCAACAACCCAAGAAACAAAGTGAGGAAGATACGATATCGTTTGTATAGTTCTTTTAAAAAACATATTTTTTACTTCGTTTAACATAAGCGCAAGTAAGATAGCTGCCGCAAAGGATGTTATAAGCTTTAAAAAGCTTATAACAATTGTATTTCTCATAGCAAGCCAAAAACCAGAATCACTAAACAAATCTTTAAACTGTTGCAAACCTACCCACTCTGAACCCCAAACACCCTGGAAAGGTCTGTATTCTTTAAATGCAATGACCCACCACCAAAGAGGTATATAGTGAAACAGGATAACATATAGTACAAATGGGAATATCATGAAAACTAATTCTTTTTGTTCTTTTACTTTCTGCCAAAAAGTTTTTTTCGACCCATTGTAATATACAGCGTCCAAAACAATTACCTCCTCATGAAAACTTTTATGCCTCTATATTGTAAGTAGCCAAGAAAGCAAATGCTAAACAATTAAAAATTTTATATAAGGGAAGAGGCAATTATTCTACCTCTTCCCTTATCCATTTTTTGCACCATATTACTTAACTTTAATTCCGTACCAATCTGCCATTCTCTGTCTCATTTGCTCTGTATAGAATTCTTCAATTGGCTTTGTATTTATCTTTGCTCTAACTTCTGCCTTGTACTTGTTCCATACCTCATCGTATTTGCCTTTCGGAGCCATTATAAGCATTGGTATATACTTTCTCGCAAGATCATTTGCAATATTGAGTGGAACCTGTATTTCTTTTTGCTTTTCTGGTGGAACGTTAATCTCCCATGCATATCCCCAAGGTGGACACTCGGGTTCATCTGCAAACGGTGGTTCAACAAATGTCTTTGCCTTATAAGCTTCAAGAACTTTTTTCTGTGCAGGTGCCCATTGCATATAAGCAATATCTGGATCAAGTTCAGGCTTTACATAGTTACCATCTGGGAACTTGAGCTGCCATCTTGGCCAGATATTCCAGTATCCAAGCCCCTCCTGTTTCTGATAAACAGGATCTCTTGCTTTTTCAATCATAGCTTGAGTTCTGTACATCTTACCTTTCTTATCAACAAGATAATCTCTTCCCTTTATACCCCAGAACATAAGCTTTTGAACCTCAGGGTTCAATAATTGATCTAAAAACTGGAATGCTCTTGCAGGATCTTTACACTTCTTTGTAATACTTACACCGTCTCTTGTTCCTATAGACTGGAGCATTACGTATCTAGATTTTTTAACTCCCTTGAAGACAATACCAAACGGAACAAGAATCCTGTCATCCTCATTGTTCTTCCTCAAAGTGTTAAATGCATTGTTAAAATGCCATGACCTTCCCCAGCTTGTTACAACTCTACCCTGAGCTACTTTTGCAGCCCACTGGTCATATGTTTGCACAAAAGCTTCTTTGTCAAATAAACCTTCATTCCACAATGCATTTAAGGCTTTGTATGCTTTATACATTCCTATTCCTGCAGGATCATAACTTGCTTTATATGTTTTTGGATCAACCTGTACAGTGTCTGCAACTAAACCATTAAGACCTGTTGCAGGATCCTGAATTACATAAAATCTTGCACCTTCTGTTATTGCTGACATACCTATTACAGGCATACCTTTATACTTTGGATATTTCTTGACATAATCTCTTAACATTGGCACTAAATCTTCCCAGTATTTCAACCTTGGCCAATTGTTCTTTTGTAACATATCAATCATTACGTATAAACCTTCACCACTTGCACTCGGTGAAACTTCTCCTCTTGTGTAGCTCAAGAAGTAGATGTGTCCATCTGCTTGACGTAATTTTTTCAAATCAACAGATGAATAAGCTTTCTTTGTCCACTGACCGTATTTTTCAATATAATTGTCCAGAGGAACTAATGCTTTGTTTTGAATAAACTGTTTATGTTCACCACTACCATAAACAAGGTCTGG
Organism: Caldicellulosiruptor obsidiansis OB47; assembly: GCF_000145215.1. Lineage (NCBI taxonomy): Bacteria > Bacillati > Bacillota > Caldicellulosiruptorales > Caldicellulosiruptoraceae > Caldicellulosiruptor > Caldicellulosiruptor obsidiansis. The sequence goes on along the minus strand of NC_014392.1, from coordinate 908,398 downwards.
CAAATCCCCAGATGCAAGCATAAGTGATATTTTTGTCGCTTGGTCCATTCCTACAAAGTGTTCGATTTTAAGTCGCACACCTGTCTTTTTAGTGATTTCCTGACCAATAGCAGTGCTAAAGATATCTGGGTGATATTGTACTGTTGCATCTGCACTAAACATTGTAAATGTTACAACCTTTTTTGATGCACCTTCAACCTTCTGGGAAAATACAGGTGCAACACCACTCAGCACTGCGGAGATAATGAAAACAAGTACTACTACAATCGAGATTTTTCTTATAAATTTCAATTTTGACGCCTCCTCTCCTTGAACTTTTATTTAGGATGAACAATTATCATCCTCTACTGTTCATTTTACATAGTATTTAGGTAAAAACAACCCTTAAAATCTAACATATTTCCCCCATAAAATTGATATGTCAAAAAACTATATTTTCCCAAATTCTTGAACAGCCCACATGTATATTTTGATATTTTCAAGAGGAGTACCCGAAGCAACTGAACCTGCAGGTGTCTCAATAAAGTTTCCATCCTCTTTTAAAACTTGCATGTCCCTTTTTACATATTCAATAATCTTCTCTGCGCTCCCGTTTCTCAACACAAACGGTGGCATCTGTCCATAAATCAATGCATGGGGCATAAGCTTTCTTATAGTGGCAGGGTGAATTTCAGGCCCAAAATTAACGCTGTTCACTCCAAGTTCATTTAAAATAGGAATTAGGTGCTGCATATTGCTATCTGAATGTTGATAACGCGTATCTTCTTTTCTTGGTGCGAAGTTTTTAAACAAACTATCCAAAATAGGTGCACAGTATCTTTCATAAAGCTTGGGCGAAAACAAAAAGCAGTTATCGTCATTAATTGCAATTCCATTATATTCAACTTCACAATAACTTCTCAAAGTTTTTATATATTCTACAAGTTTTTCTTTTAATATCTCAAAAAATTCGTCCATTAAGTCTGGTTCATCCATTAATAGCATACAAAGATTTGTTGTCCCTAATAAACTTGTTGCAATTGTAGCAGGTCCTCTTGTCATATGCCCCCATCTTAGTTTCTTGCCTGTCGCCTTTTCGTAATCTTCTTTTGCCTTCAAAAGTTCAGGTGTAATAACCTTTTTTATGTCAATCTTCTCCATCTTTTCTATAAAATTTTTCACCTCATCTAAACTTTCAATTGCCGCCTCAAGCCAAGGCGTTCCACCTTCTGATATCACAACCTTTGAACCCATCACAACCTCAAACCTTGTTGGCTCTGGCGGGTCAAGTTCTTCTTCTGAATAAAATCTTCTGCCAAGCTCTCTTTCTAAAATATCATTAGCTTTTTTATGAATCTGAAGCCTGTATGATTTGTCAGAGTAATAATCAACTGTTGAAAAAGAACCAACCAGCTCAAACAAAAAATGGTCGTCAAGCCAAAAGTGTATAGGAATCCTTGTTTTTTTGTCAAAATTAAACCGACAAAAATCATTTTCTTCCCAGAATTTTTTTACATCAAATTTAGATAAGTCCAAAATAACCCTCCCCCTTTGTGGCACTATTTTTTAGGTTAAAAAATTTATAGGGAAAACCTCTAAAACAAGAGGTCTTCCCTATAAATATACCACAATTTACTCCAAATTTAGTTCCAATTCTTTACTCTCCATCGAATCATTTCTGTCTTGAACTGCTCATATACTTTGTAATTTGTTTTTTCAAACGCTTTGACAAACTCGTTCCATATTCTTTCAAAATCAGCATCACTCTTTGCCATTACAAGCTGTGGTAGATACTTTCTTCTTACCTCGCTCATCTTCTGCTGCGCCAATGTTACTTGTGTTTTATCAGCAGGAATGTTTATATCCCAAGCAAAACCATAAGGTGTCTCAACTGGTGGGTCTGTAAATGGAGGTTGCATAAAGTATTTTGCTTTGTAAGCATCAAGAACCTTCTTTTCGGCAGGTGAGAAGTTCTTGTATACATACTCTGGATCAAATCCAGGTTCTCTGTAGTTTCCATCCTGCAACTTTAAAGCTGCATGTGGGAATACCCACCAGTATCCAAGTCCTTGTTTCTTTCTATAAGCTGGATCTTCTCTTTGAGCTTTTTGCTTATCTGTTAAATACATCTTTCCATTTTTATCTACACTGTAGTCAACACCTTTTATTCCCCAGTACATGAGTTTTTGAGCTTCTAAAGAACACAGAGTATCAAGGAATTTAAATGCAGTAACAGGATCTTTACATTTCTTTGTTATACTGATACCATCTCTTGCACCGATTGGCTGAATAACAAGATATTTTGCTCTTTGCACACCTTTGTAGACAACTGGGAAAGACACATGCATTCTATTGTATTTCTTTGCATTCTTTAATGAAGCTTCTGCATCATATCCAAATTGCCACCACTGGTCGTAGAATCCTACAACTCTACCCTGAGCAATCTTGGAAAGATATGTGTCATAGTTTTGAACGAACACTTCTTTGTCAATAAGCCCTTCTTTCCACATTTTATTCAAATCTTTATAATATCTTTTCGATTCAGGCATTGTAGAATAAACTTTTGCAGTGTAAGTCTTCGGATCAACAATAACATCACCATCATTTTGATATCCCATGAGATATGAAGGTGGGTTTTCTAAAGTAAAGAATCTCCAGCTTTCTGTTATAAATGTAAATCCTATTGTTGGTTTTCCATCTATAGTTGGATTTTTCTTTACATAATCCCTAATTAGCTGTTGATAATCCTCCCAATATCTTACCTTTGGCCACTTTGCTTTCTCAAGAAGATCAATCGGCAGCCAGAATCCATCAGGTTTTATATCAGGTGTTATTTCATTTCTGTATGGAGATAAGAAATAAATCTTTCCATCCTTCTGTCTTAGTCTTTTTAAATCCTTTGCGCTGTAGATTTGTTTGCAATATTTTCCATATTTTTGGATATAATCATCCAGGGGTACCAAAACACCTGCTTCAATCAACTTCCCATGCTCTTGATGGCCATGAATCAAATCAGGCAGATCACCGGATGCAAGCATAAGACCAATCTTTGTTGCCTCATCCTGCCCTGCTAAGTACTCAATTTTAAGCTTTACACCTGTAAGTTTTGTAAGCTCTTTGCCAATAGGTGTGCTGAATAGATCTGGATGAGTATCCGCATTAGAGTCTCCATAGAAGAAAGTCAGGGTTTTTACTGGTTGATTGCTTGAAGCCGCTTTCACAGAATCAGATTTTATACCTGGCAATGTAACAAGACTTGAAAAAATAAACACAAAACAGATAAACCACGCAAATGATTTTAATTTTTTTGACATACCAAACCCTCCTCACTGTATATTTTGACATTTTCACGAGCAAAAAGACTATAAAAATTGTGAATCTGAAATAAATTATAGCTATAAATTATAAAAGTGTAACCCTGAAAAATTTTATATTTTTCCCCCACAAAATTGACTTTTTTTAATCCTGATAAATCTAAAAGTTTATAATTAATTCACAAACATTTCTGCTAAACTAAATCCACTCTATTTTTTGCTCATTACTTTTTTCTTGACAAGTCCTAAGAGTTGATAATAAAATTATTGAAAATCGTAAATTAGGGGTGTGCTAATTTGTTCAGAGAAGTAATTAATACAATTTCTCCCTATATCCCTGGCAAACCTATTTCAGAGGTAAAAAGAGAACTTGGCCTTGAAAAGGTAATAAAACTTGCTTCAAATGAAAATCCTTTGGGACCATCAGAAAATGTGAAAAAAGCTTTGATGCAAAACTTAGATGAGCTTGCTATTTACCCGGATGGAAATTGCACAGAATTAAAACTCAAGCTTTCAAAAAAACTGGGTGTAAAATCATCGCAGATACTTCTGGGAGCAGGTTCTGACGAAATCACACAATTCATTGCTGCTGTATTCATAAATCCAGGTGACAATGCAATAATGGCAAAACCTTCTTTTCCTCGATATGAAACTGTCACAAAAGTGATGGGCGGCGTACCAATTGAACTTCCATTAAAAGATTTTACCCATGATTTGCAAGCTTTCTACAACAATATAAATGAAAGAACAAAGGTAATATGGATTTGCAATCCAAACAATCCAACCGGTACAATTGTTAAAAGAAAGGAGTTATATGACTTTATAAAGTCAGTACCTTCACACATTGCAGTTGTTGTTGACCAGGCTTATAAAGAATACATTGATGACCCAGAATATCCAGACGCTTTAGAGTGGCTCAATGAATTTGAAAACCTCATTGTTCTTCAGACATTTTCAAAGATCTATGGTCTTGCTGCTTTAAGAGTTGGGTATGCGATAGCATCAGAGGATATAATTGAAAAATTAAACAGAGTAAGACCACCTTTTAATGTAAATCACTTGGCACAGATTGCAGCTATTTTCGCTCTTGAGGATGAAGAGCATGTGAAGAAGGCAAAAGAACTAAACAAAAAGTCTCTCGAATTTTTTTATAAAAGCTTTGAAGAGATGGGTCTTCCTTATATAAAATCATATGGAAATTTTGTGATGGTAGATGTAAAGAAGGATGCTGTTGAGGTGTTCAAAAAGCTTCTTTTAAAAGGTATAATTGTAAGACCAGGCGATATATTTGGAATGCCAACATACCTAAGAGTTACAACAGGACTGGAGAGTGATAATATGGGATTCATAATGGCCTTAAAAGAAGTCCTATAAACAAAAACGCTTTGAAGAACGGTAGAACGGATGAAACCTGTGGAAAAATAAAAAATGGTAGTATGGAGGCGATGAATATGATTATTGTAATGAAAAAGGACTGTAAAGAGTCAGATATTGAAGAGGTTGTAAAGCTCATCACATCACTGGGTCTTAGACCCCACATTTCACAGGGCGTTGAAAGAACTGTGATTGGTGTTATTGGCGATGAGAGAATTCTATCTGATGTCCCTGTTGAGCTTTTACCAGGTGTTGACAGAATAATACCAATCCTTGAGAGCTACAAACTCGCAAGCAGAACCTTCAAACCCGAACCTACAGTTATAAAAATCAAAGATGTAGAAATTGGCGGAGATTCACTGACGCTCATTGGTGGTCCTTGTGCAATTGAAAGTTATGAGCAGATGTTTGAAGTTGCAGAAAAGATTAAAAGAAGTGGTGCTAAAATCCTGCGTGGCGGAGCTTATAAGCCAAGAACATCTCCATATTCTTTCCAGGGTCTTGAAGAAGAAGGATTGAAAATCTTAAAAGAAGCTGCACAAAAGTACGACCTTTTAGTTATAACAGAGGTAATAAGCGAAAGTGCTGTTGACAGAGCGTATGACTATGTAGATATTTTCCAAATTGGTGCAAGAAATATGCAAAATTTTAATTTGTTAAAGTATGTAGGAAGACAAGACAAACCAGTTCTTCTCAAAAGAGGTTTGGCAGCAACAATTGAAGAGTGGCTGAATGCTGCTGAATACATCTTGAGCGAAGGAAATCCAAATGTTATTTTGTGTGAAAGAGGAATAAGGACATTTGAGACAGCAACAAGAAATACTTTAGACATTTCAGCAATCCCTGTTGTAAAAGAAAAAAGCCATCTTCCAATAATAGTTGACCCGAGCCATGCAGCAGGGAAAGCAAAGTATGTTCCAGCACTTTCAAAAGCGGCAATTGCAGCTGGAGCTGATGGGCTTATGATTGAGGTTCATCCAAACCCGCAAAAAGCTCTATCTGATGGACCTCAGTCAATCACACCAGAGGAATTTGATAAACTTGTAAAAGATATATCTTTAATAGCAAAATCAATTGGAAAGAGTGTATAGAGGAAATGGTGAGAGAAAGGATACTCATAGCAGGCCTTGGTCTTATTGGTGGTTCACTCGCAAAAGCGTTTAATAAATGCGGGTATGAAATCCATGCTTATGATATAAACAAAAGCGCAGTTGAAAAGGCTATTTGTGAAGGCATTGTAAAAGAGAATATTGAAAATTTAGATGAAACAGAAGATGAGTATGCCTTTACTTTTATATGTGTCCCTGTATTAGAAAGCATACCTATTCTTAGCAAATTATCATCAAAAATTAAAAATGGAATTATAACAGATGTTGGAAGTACAAAAACTCAGATTTGCAAGTATTCCATCGAACATAAAATTACCAATTTCATCGGTGGACATCCCATGGCAGGCACTGAAAAGATAGGCTATGAATATTCATTTGATACACTCTTTAATGGTGCATACTACTTCATAACCCCAACTGGGATCAATAGAAAAGAGGATATTGAAAAGCTTAAGAATCTATTACAATCAATTGGATGCAAGGTCGAGGAGATTGACTTTGAACTTCATGACAAAATAACAGGTGTTATTTCACACCTTCCTCATGTTGTGTCTGCAGGACTTGTGAATATGTTAAATAGCAGTGAGATATATTGCAAATTTGCTGGAGGAGGGTTTAAAGATATAACCCGTATCTCCTCCTCCAGTCCAAAAATGTGGGCAGATATATCAATCTCCAACAAGAACACATTGCTTGAACTTATTGAGGCTTACATTGAACTTCTGAAAAATTTCAAACTAAGTTTGCAAAACCAAAACTATAATGAAATTTACTCCTATTTTGAAAAAGCAAAATTAATTAGGGATAAGATTGTGAGTGATGGAAAATGAATGTTAAAATAGATGGAAGAAGAAAAATAAACTCAAATGTAATTGTCCCTCCTGATAAGTCAATATCACATAGAAGTATCATGATTGGAAGTCTGGCAAAAGGTGTAACAGAAATAGAAAATTTTCTCTTTTCTGATGATTGTTTAGCAACTATAAACTGTCTTAAAAATCTTGGCGCTGACATAGAAATTCGAAATGACAAAATAATTGTCAAAGGAAATGACTTTAATCTCTCTGCTCCAAAACAGATACTGGACTGTCAAAATTCAGGAACAACCACAAGACTTCTTCTTGGGATTTTGTCCACCCAGGAATTTGAATCTATTTTAACAGGTGACAGCTCCCTTAAAAAAAGACCAATGAAAAGAGTCACAGTACCTCTTTCTCAGATGGGGGCTAAGTTTGAGTTTTTAGAAAAAGAAGATTTCCTGCCTATTAAGGTAAAAGGCAGTAAAAAATTAAAACCGATTGAATATACCTTACCCATTTCAAGTGCCCAGGTAAAATCTGCATTGATTTTTGCGTCTTTAAAAGCAGAAGGCAAAAGCGTCATAAAAGAAAGTCCTAAATCAAGAGACCACACAGAACTGATGTTAAAGCATGCAGGAGCAAATATAAAAAGCTGGGAAGAAAATGGGATATATATAGTGGAGATACTCCCAAGTCAGCTTTCCAGCATAAAGATAAAAATTCCTTCTGACATATCATCTGCAGCATTTTTTATTGTTCTTGCACTAATATGTGATAATAGCTCTGTGGTAATTGAAAACTGCATTTTAAACCCAACAAGAACAGGTATAATTGATGTTCTAAAACAGATGGGTGCTGAGATTAGAATTGAAAATGTAGAAAATAGAAATGGAGAGTTTGTGGGAAAAATAGTCGCAAAAAGCAGCAACTTAAAAGGTGTAAAAGTTGACAAAAACGATATTCCCCGCATCATAGACGAAATACCTATTTTGGCAGTTGCAGCAGCATTTGCCGAAGGTAAAACTACAATCGATAATGCTTCAGAGCTAAGGGTAAAAGAGAGCGATAGAATAAAAACAACAGCTCAGATGCTTAGAAGTTTTGGTGCTGAGTGCCATGAACTTGAAAACGGACTTGAGATAATAGGCTCAAAGGAAAAACTTAAAAGTGCAATTGTAAATTCATATAAAGACCACAGAATAGCAATGGCTGCATCTATCATGGCGTGTGCAGTCGAGGGCGAGAGTACCATTTTGGATGCAGACTGTGCATCAATCTCTTTCCCGAACTTTTACGACATTCTTTTTTCGTCAACAAAAAAGATATAAAAAAGGGGCTGTTGGCCCCTTTTTTAACAATATACAATCTCTACATTTTTCTCCTTTATTGCATTTTCTTGACTTGGCGGAAGGATCTTGTCTGTGAAGATAAAATCAACATCGTCAAGTGTTGCAATGTTCACCAAGGCTGTCTTGTTCATCTTTGTGTGGTCAGCTATCATGTAAACCTTGTCTGCTATTTCAATCATGAGCTTTTTGACCTGAGCTTCAAGCTCGTTTGACTCTGTAAATCCTTTTTCAATATCAAAACCTTTACATGATATTATTGCTTTGTTTGCATTTAAAGACCGCAAAGTCTGCTCAGCTATTGGTCCAACAAGTGACAAAGACTTGTTTCTAAGCGTTCCACCAGTTGAAATAACCTTTATTGTGTCTTCAAAAACTTTCAGCTCATTGATTATCTGCTCTGAGTTTGTAATGACAGTTATTTTCTTTTTTGTTTTTAAAAGCTTTGCAACCTGAAGCGCAGATGTGCTCGAGTCCATCACAAGAGTATCGCCATCTTCAATGTACTTTATCAAACTCAGTGCTATCTGCTTTTTACCCTCAATATTTGTGACATTTCTAAACTCAAAAGGAATATCAACATTGTAGTTCTCAACCAATACTGCCCCGCCATATGTCCTTTTCAAAAGGCCTTCTTTTTCAAGCTTTTCAAGGTCACGCCTTATTGTCTCTTCTGTAACATTGAAAAGTTTTGCAAGCTCCGGAACAAGCACACTCTTGTTTTCGTTCAACATTGCCATAATCTTTTGTCTTCGTTCAATCGCAAGCACCTTTCTTCTTACCTCCCTTTGTAGTATTCAAATTGTACACTTTTTTTGAGAAGCTCTCTTCCTTCCTGCAAATTCTTAATCTCACCTAAGGCTATGAGCTGCATGAGAATATTACCAAGCACTGTTGCCTCAACAGGTCCTGCTACAACATCTCTTTTCGTAAACTTTGCTGTAAGCTCGCAAAAATACTTATCTCTAATGCCTCCGCCAACCATATTTATTGCAGAAATCTTAAGCCCTGTTAACTTTTCTATCTCCTCAACTGTGTTTTGGTATTTCTTAACAATTCCATTGTAAGCTGCTTTTGCAATGTCGCCAAGTGTCTGTGGTTCTTTTTCAAAGTGTGCTTTGCAGAAGTTCTTTATCTCCGAAATGATATCCACAGGTGCTAAAAACTCTTGACTATCAGGATCGATTGCGTAATCAACGTCAGATTTTTGTGCAAGTTCACTTATGAGATTATAACTTACCTCTTCGAACTTTTTGCTCCACGCGCTTTTTAGTTGTTGAATAATCCAAAGCCCAGTGATGTTTTTCAAAAACCTTATTTTGTTCTCAACCCCACCTTCATTTGTAAAGTTTTTTTCAAATGTTTTCTCGTTTATTAAAGGACTGTCAAGTTCAACGCCCATCAACGACCATGTACCGCAGCTAAGATAAACTGTTTGTTTTCCATCAGAAAACGGCGCTGCCGCAACAGCTGAAGCTGTGTCGTGACTACCCACTGCTATAACAGGTATGTTTTCTATCTCAAGCTCTTCTTGAATCTCCTTTGAAAGTTTTCCTAAAGTGTTTCCTGGATAAATTATATCATTAAATAAATCTTTTTCAAACCCAAGTTTTTCAATTATCTCAAAACTCCATGTTCTCTTGTGGGCATCTAAAAGCTGAGAAGTTGAAGCAATAGTGTATTCGTTTACCTTTTCTCCTGTTAAAAAATAAGCAAAAAGATCTGGGATGAACAAAAGCGAAGAAGCATTTTTCATTATCTCAGGTCTTGTCTTGTAGTCTATGTACAGCTGGAAAATGGTGTTGAAATTCATAAATTGAATACCAGTGGTGTTATACAGCTGATTGAGTGGTATAATGTTTCCTACTTCTTCTATGGCCGATTTTGTTCTCAGGTCACGATAATGATAGGGATTTGAAATAAGATTTCCATACTTGTCCACCAACCCATAGTCAACACCCCATGTGTCAACTCCTATGCTATCTATTGTTCCAAACTGTTTTTTAGCTTTGTAGATTCCAATCTTAAGATTGTTAAAAAGGTAAAGAAAATCCCAATAAAGACTTTTACCAAGCCGCACAGGATTGTTTTCGAACCTGTGAACCTCACAAAGCTCCAAAACAGTTCCGTCAAACCTGCCAACAAAAATCCTTCCGTTTGACGCACCAAAATCAGCACCGATGCAATTTATACTTTTCATTTTTGTCCTCCTTATTTTGTTTTGGTTATTTTGTGTTTGTTTTTATTATATCACATTTAAGTTTTGTTTGCTATTTTTAAATAATCTTTTCTTGTCATTCCCATAATAATTACATCATGAAATTTTCCTTCAATAAGCCTTGCTTCTCTTAAAACACCCTCAATCTTAAAACCGCACTTTTGATATGCTTTAATTGCCCTTACATTCTCATCGAAAGTATCAAGTTCTATCCTATTGATATCAAGTGTATCAAAAAGGTATTTCACAAACGCTTTAATTGCATCGGTGCCAAATCCTTTTCCCCAGTAGTTTTTTTCTCCAATATGTATGCCAAGAACTACCACTTTGTTGATAGAATCATAATCTCTATAGGAAATAGAACCAATCGGCTTTTTTGATTCCTTTGTTTCTATGATAAATCTTTTAACAGAAGAGGAGGAGCGCCTGTAATACCATCTTCTAAACTCTCCTATTGTAATACTTGAAATATTTGTCTCTGCCCTTGCCCAGTATGCAACTTCTGGGTCATTTGCCCATTTTTGAAGATATTTTAAGTCTCCCCATCTAACCTCTCTGATATTCACAAGTTCACCTTGGGCTATTATCAATTTCCTTCACACCTTTTCCAAATATGCTACAACCCCGTAAGGAGTAACTTCTGCTATTGCAAACGACCTTGAACCGTCCCTTGAAAAAGCTAAACTTCCAGGATTCAAAAAAAGGATACCATCTGAATAAAACTCTTCCTGCTGATGAGTATGACCAAAAAAACAGGCATCCACTCTAAACGCTTTTGCATGATTTACAATAAGGTCATATGTAGACTTTACTGAGTACATATGACCATGGGTAATTAGAATCTTTTTGCCACCTAACTCAATTATCTTCTCAGGCGGAAAATCCTTTGTAAAGTCATTGTTCCCCCTTACAATTTCAAACTTGAGATTGGGAAACCTACTTTGAAGATAAATGGCATCTTTTACTAAATCTCCAAGGTGAATGCACATCTCTACGTTCTTTTCGTATTTTTTTATGATATTCTGTGCATCATATATAATTCCATGTGTATCACTAATCACAAGTATCTTCATTGTAAATCTCACCCAGAATCTTTTTTAGGTTTTCAAAAGCCTTTGCTCTGTGAGATATTTGGTTCTTGATTTGGCTATCCAGCTCTGCAAATGTCCTGTCAAATCCATCAGGTACAAACACAGGGTCATAACCAAAACCATTTTCACCTCTTGGCTCAAAGGCAATCTTGCCCCGACAAATCCCTTTTGTCTGATATATTCTACCCTGCTTATCAATAAACACAAGAACACATACAAACTGGGCACCTCTTTTGTCATCTGGCACATCTTTTAGTTCATCCAAAAGTTTTTTTATCCTATCTTCGTCTGTAGCATTTTCGCCTGCATATCTTGCAGACATCACACCCGGTTTTCCATCTAAAGCATCTACCTCAAGACCAGAATCATCAGCAAGTGTCGGCTGCCTATAAAGGGTATATATCACCCTTGCCTTTTTCAAAGCATTCTCTTCAAATGTTCTGCCATCTTCTATTATGTTTACACTACCGTCAAAATCGTTGAGTGTAACCACGTCGTCAAAATAACTTCCAATGAGCTGCTTCATTTCCTTTGCTTTTCCCTCATTCTTGGTCGCAATGAGAAGTTTTCTCATCTTTTGGCACACTCCCAACAAGTTCGCAATCTTGTCCCAAAACTTCTTTTTGTACTTCTATTATCTTTTGTATACCCTGCTTGCCAAGCTCCAAAAGTTTCTGGAATTGCTCCCATGAAAAAGGAGCTCCTTCAGCAGTTCCTTGTATCTCAATAAACTCACCTTTATCGTTCATGACAAGGTTCATATCAACTGCAGCTTTTGAATCTTCTTCAAAGCAAAGGTCAAGCATCTCAACACCGTCGCAAATTCCCACAGATACAGCCGCAACAAAGTCTGTTATAGGAAAGTTTTCAATTATCTTTTCATCGTAAAGTTTTTTGCACGCATCAAACATGGCAATAAACCCGCCAGTGATAGACGCTGTGCGTGTTCCGCCATCTGCCTGAATCACATCACAGTCTATTATTATAACCCTCTCACCAAGCGCTTTAAAGTTTATACCTGCTCTGAGTGCCCTGCCAATGAGTCTTTGAATTTCGTGACTTCTTCCACTGAGCCTCAGTTTATTTATATCTCTTACATTTCTCTGCTGGGTTGCGCGCGGAAGCATGGAGTATTCAGCTGTTATCCATCCTTCCCCACTTCCCTTTTTAAATGGTGGTACCTTATCGTCAATTGTTGCTGTCACAATAACCTTTGTATTGCCCATTTCAATAAGGCACGAACCTTCTGCATATTTGATAAAGTTTCGTGTTATTTTTATTGGTCTTAGCTCATTGTAAGCTCTCTGGTCTTGTCTCATTATTTTTTGCTCCCTTCCTTTTACAGTCTTATTTTTAAACTATTAAATTTGAACTGGTCCACATCTATTTTTTCTCTTAAATCATACTGGTCAAGATAAGGTTCTTTCCCATCTATTGAGATCTTTAAATACTTAAGAGTTTTGTCTATTTCCCTTGCAGTAAAGCATATTGAAGAAATAACAACATCTACCTGAGCAGTCCCTTTCAGGTTCAAAAGCTCTTTCGATAGGTCTATATACAAAGTCTTTTCTTTTAAGTTTACATTATTCAATTTTAACCCATTTAACTTAGAAAATCTATAGCTAAGACTATTTATTAGGCTTTTTTGTGCAAAAGCCATGGGAATATTTTTGAATTTATCTGGAATATCTATCCACTTAGGGACAAGAAAGATCTCTGATAAAACTTTCTGAGGAACAAAAATTATAACCTGCCCCGCTTTTTTTCGCTCAAAGGCTTTGTTTGTATAGCTTTTCCCTTCATTGTAAAAGTATACTCTATCTATATTCTCAAACGATGTCAAGTAAAAAGTTATTGCCTTGAGGTAAAAATCTAAATACTTTTGTTTGTAAAACTCACTATTCAAGTCGATGGTTGCAATATTCTTTTCAATTTTCAAGAAATTTATCTTCACACTATCAGGAAAAATACAAAAAAGCCCAAAAGTTCTTAGATTGCGTTGTCGAGAAGGAGAAAAAATGGAAAGTTCAAGCCCTCTTTTTGCAACATCAAGTGTTTTGTTTGAGAAAACTTCTGTCAACACCAAGTTATGATTTTTATCGCAAAAAATAGTTTTAATACTTGCAAGATTCTCACTTTGTCCAGTTTGTTGAGAAAAATAAACATCACTTTCCACAACCTCAAATTTGATACCATCGTCTGTTTGAGTGCTCTTGTTAGCATAAGTATTCTCTTGTGAGGTGGATGATAGACTTTCCCAGCTGCAGCCTGCTAAGAAAATTAAAAAAGAAAGCACAGCAAAAAAAATAATTCTTTTTCTCATTCTAAACCACCCTCTCAAAAAGTTATGTTAATCTTTCATATTAAGAAGAATATTTAATCTTTGGGTGGCTTAGAACAAGAAAAAGAACTCAAAAAAGATCTTTTTTATATCCTATCTTCTGGATAGAAGCATAATAATCAGCGATGTCAAGGAAAAACAAATGCTCACAAGGTATAAAAATAAAACTGTCTGTTTTTGGTTCAAGCCAGCTTCCAAAAGTCTGAAATGGACCTGGCTTCTGTCAGCTTGATAAATAGGTTTCCCTTCTTTGATTCTCTTGAATATGACAAAAAGGTTATCAAAAATAGGAAGACCCAACGTCAAAATGGGTACTATCAACGAAACTACCGTTGCCACTTTAAATGTTCCTTCCACAGCAATTGTCCCAAGCACAAATCCTAAAAAAGTGGCACCACTGTCGCCCATAAAGATTTTAGCGGGATGACGGTTGAATATTAAAAATGCAGAAGACACACCCACTAAAGCTGCTGCCATATATGTTGAAACCCTTGCGGTTGATATTATGCTCAGGTTCATTAGCGCAACAAAAAACAGTGTTGTCCCGGAAATTGTGGTAATACCAGCTGCAAGTCCGTCTATCCCATCAATAAAGTTTATAACAGTTGTTACTCCAAAAAGCCAAATAACTGTTGCTATATACTGGAACCAAACAGGAAAGCTTATGAATTTATGAGTAAAGGGATTTGTGATCCCTTCAATCTGTATTCCCATAAAGAATACTATTGAACATGCTAAAATCTGAACAATGAATTTTGGCAGGGCACTCAGTTCTTTCCCTTGTGATTTATACCAGTCATCTAAAAGACCTATTGCCAAAATCAAACATGAAGCAATAAAAAATCCTAAGAACTCCCTGCTAAAACCTCTTATCAAAAATTGGGATATGAAAAAAGCTAAAAAGAGAGCTATACCACCTGTCACCGGGATAGGTGTTGAATGAATTTTTCGCGGGTTTGGTCTGTCTACAAAACCAAGTTCAATAGATTTTTTCTGCACATACGGAGTGATGATGATTAAAAGAACAAACGATACCAAAAATGAAAGCGCATCCTTTATGATAAGTTCAGTCATGGTTGGCCCCTCCAAAAATTTTCAAGCTCTTGATCTTTTGCAAAATTAGCGTAAGAAGATAGTCATAGAGTATAAATATTACTTCTGATGAAACAAGTGTCAGAATGAGCCCAAATTTAAAGTGGGGAATTTCTTTTATTATTAGTTTAAACATAAAATATAAAATAATTAATGCAAGGTTGTAATACAAAAGCTTTAAAAAAAACTCTACATAAATGGGAAAACCCTTTTCACATAAAGCCTTTATTATAGGATATAGACCAAAAATGAAAATATAAACCATCGACACAAGTTTGTTGGGAATCAAGAATATCCCTAATAAAGAACACGCAATATATACAAAAAACCCTTCTTTTATCCCAAATAACCAAATTATTGTCATAATACATACAGACGAAAGAATATAAAATATGCTATTTGCCCGTGGCAAGATTGAGGCAAACACCAAAAAGATAATTGAAGTAGCTATCATCATACCTGCATATGAAATTTTTTTAGTACTCAAATATTCATCACCTTTTCATAGAAAAAGGTCTTAATAGGTTTTAGCCCATATTTCTGGGGCATAATTATCTGTTCGGTTGAACCTACAAACAAAATACCATTCATAACCAGCGATTTATTAAAATTTTTATAGACCATATCCTTTGCTTCTTCAGTAAAATATATCAAAACATTGCGGCATACAATTAAATCCATATCCTTTGGATATTGGTCTTTTAAAAGGTCATGATGTCTGAATTCAACACATCTTTTTATTTCATCACTTATGTAATATAATTCTCCATTTTCTTTAAAAAACCTTCTTACAAATTCTTGAGGTAGTCCTTCTAAACTTTTTTTCATATACACTCCTTCTTTGGCTTTTCTTATAGCATCATCGTCAATGTCGGTTGCTAAAATTTTTATTTCGCTCAAAGGGAAAAATTTAGTCAAAAGCATTACAATTGAATATGGTTCTTCACCTGTAGAACAGGCAGCAGACCATATTCTGGGTCTTTTTGTTCTCTTTAATATATACGGCATTATTTCTTTTTCGAGTATTTCCCACTGTTGGGGGTTTCTATAAAACTCTGAGACGTTGATTGTTAAATAATTTATAAATTCGTTGAAAAGTTTCTGATCCTTTGTCAAAGCCGTATAATAATCTGCAAAAGTTGCAAACCCGTTTTTTTTCATGAGCGACTCTATTCTTCTTTTCATCTGTTTTTCCTTATAATATGAAAGATTTATTCCTATATACTCCCAAATCTTTTTTTTAAACCACTCATAATCAAATTGCATCTCTTACCCTCTTTCTATAAATTTTATTGTTTACACTTAAGATTTGTATAAAATGCCTGAACATCTAAAACAAGATATTCTCCTTCTTCCACAAATCCAACTCTTCTAAAAAACCGATCATTTATACCTTTTTTTACCTTAATAAAGCTTATTGAATTCCTATAACAGTAATTAATCTGCATTTTTAAAAGTCCATCTCCAAATCCCATGTTTCTGAATTCTTTCTTCACAAAAATGATTAATATCTCAGCTATACCATTTTCAACCTTGAGCTGAGAAATTCCTAATACATTGCTGCCATCTAACACAATATGTGAAATTGCGCCTCCATCAAAAGGTATGTTGTTGACATCACAAAAAATTTTGACCTTTTCTTGGTTTTCCTGTGGCACTTCTTTAAGCTCAATCATTAAATTTTCCCTCTTTCAATACAAGAAAATATCTTATATAATTATAACAAATTCCTGTTGACTTTGAAATGCTAACTAAAAAATATTTAAGTAGAAGCCTTGCAGGAAGGAGATGAAACAAATGGGTTTTACATTCGCAGTAATCACATGCTCGGACAAAGCTTCAAGAGGAGAAAGAGAAGATTTGAGCGCAAAAGTAATAATCAATATACTGTCATCACAAGGTTATATAAATGTATTTTACAAGATTGTACCAGATGAAAAGGAAATGATAAAAGAAGCCATAATTCAGGCACAAAAAAGCGGAGCAAATCTGATACTGACAACTGGTGGAACAGGATTTTATACAAGAGATGTGACACCCGAGGCAACACTTGAAATTGTAGAAAAACAAACACCAGGCATTTCAGAGCTTATAAGATATGAAACGGGAAAGATAAACAAGAAAAGCTACCTTTCCCGTGCAGTGTCAGGAATATACAAAAACAGTTTAATAATAAATCTTCCAGGTTCACCAAAGGCAGTAAAAGAATGCCTTGAAGCAGTTTTACCAATCTTAGAGCATGGCCTCAATATCCTTTTAGAAAATGAAAGAGAATGTGGAAGTGGAGCCGACTTTTTACTCATTTAAAATCTCAATAATATCTCCCTCTTTAATTTTACCACCTTTTAATACTTTTGCAAACAGACCTTCTTTGGGCATAATACAAACTCCAACCAATCTTGCAATTTCGCAGCCGCTACCGTGGCACTTTTTTCCTATCTGGCTTATTTCAAGCAAGACATTATTCCCTATTCTCAGTTTTGTTCCAAGCGAAATTTTCTGCAGGTCCAAGTTTTCTGTTGTAATGTTCTCTGCAAACTTGCCAAAACAAAGGCCTTTGAGCCCATACTGTTCCATCTTCTTTATGCTGGATATATCAAGAAGACTCACCTGCCGATGAGAAGTTCCAGCGTGTGCATCACCTTCAATCCCATAGTTTTCAATCAAAACCGCTTCACTTACTGGTTCTTTCGGCGTTCCTTTTTGTCTGCTGATGTTGATTGACACAACCTTTGCAGTTTTATTTTCATTTTCAAAAATATAATGTCCAGATTTCCCCCCAGACTTTTCTATAAGCCTGACATCAGTAATTACTATATCTTTTTTTACCGCTTTGCACATGTCATACACCGTCTCTAAAAAAATAACCACTGCTGTGATTGCTTCCATCTCCGCACCTGTTTTTGCCTCAGTTTTTACTTCTGATATAGCTTCAATGTACCCTTCATCTCTGTTTATCCTATACGAAACGTCAACAAAAGACAAAAATATGTTGTGGCAAAGAGGTATCAGTTCGGATGTCTTTTTGGCAGCATTTATCGCCGCAACCTTAGCAGTTGCAAACACATCCCCTTTTGGTAAAAGCCTATTTTCAATTGCTTCAATAACATCCTTTCCTACAAAGATTTTACCGCTTGCTTTTGCTACCCTGAAACTTGGTTCTTTTGACGTCACATCTACCATCTTGGGAAGGCCATCTTTATCAAAATGTGTAAATTCCATCTTTACACTACCCTCCTATCTTAAACATCGGCATATCCGATTTTAGGCTTCTTATCAGCTTTTTCTTTTTGACAAAATCTTCTATCTTTTTGAGCAGGAGTTCTTCATCATCCAGAAAATCTCTCAAGTTTAAACCATCCTTATCAAACAGACAGTTGTAAAGCACGCCAGTTGATGAGACTCTGACTTTATTGCACGTTTTGCAAAAATGGTCTGATACAGAGCTTATAAATCCTACTGTGTAGTCAAAATCTTCAACATAGTAATATTTAGCAGCTGAAACCTCTTTTGTACTTAATTCTTTTATTCCTTTGAACCTTTTGATAACCTCATCTTTGCTTACAAATTCATCTTTGAAGATTTGGTTGGCAATGCCAATAGGCATAAGTTCAATAAAACGAATAATAATATTCCTCTTTTTCGCAAAGGAAATCAAATCTTCTATCTCATCAAGGTTAACAGAGCGAATGAGCACAGTGTTTATTTTCACTCTCTTGTGATCTCTCAACTCATCTATCGCTGTCAAAACCTTATCTAAACCATCAATTCCTGTTACAAACCTGTATTTTTTCTTATCTAATGTATCAAGAGAAATATTTACTGATTTGAGCGGACTTTTAATAACCTTTTTAATCTTTTCGGTATCTAACCAACCATTTGTTGTTATATTTATATTTTCTATGCCAATACTGTGTGCAAACTCAATTATCTCAAAAATGTCATCTCTCAAAAAGGGCTCTCCACCAGTAATTCGAAGTTTTTGGATCCCAAGCTTTTTAAATGCAGAGATTATTCTAAATATTTCTCCTTTTGAAAGCTGGTCTGCCCTTTCATAACACAAATCCTTTGTTCGGCAATACATGCAAAAAAAGTTGCATCTATCAGTTACAGAAAACCTTAAATAGTCTATTTTTCTTGAAAAACCATCAAACATTTTCATCACCTTTTTCAAATCATCTTAACCTCAACCAAACTTCCCTCTTCCACAACATCCACATTTACTGGCACAACTATATATCCATCTGCCCGCTTCAAACTTGAAATCACGCTTGCTCCTCTTTTTAAAACTCTTGCATGGTTTTTGCCATCCTTGTTTTCCACCTGTACTCTTATATACTCCTCAGCTCCAACGTCTGACCCAACTCTTCTTTCCAGTACAGCCATAACACTCTTTTCTTTCGGATTTAACAAATATGCGTCAAAGAAAGCCTTTAAAAAAATCTCTTTGAGAACAAAAAACATAGAAACAGGAAAACCAGGAAGTCCCATTACAAGTTTCCCATTTACCTCACCTATGACTGTTGGCTTTCCAGGTTTTATAGCTATACCATGGACAGCTACTCTGCCAAGACTTTGAATTACATCATGTGTCAAATCCTTGTCACCTTTAGATGACCCAGCATTTACAAACACAATATCAAACTCATCTAAAAGTTTTTTCAAAGTTTCTTTAAGAATATTTAAATCGTTGGATACTGGTTTGAAAACACTAATTTCAAAACCATACTGATACAGAAGCTCACTGAAAATCACCGAATTGAACTCAACAAGCTGTTCAGCTTTTTCAATTCTATCCACAAGCTCATCTCCAGTTGGCAGAAAAGCAACTTTTGGCATTTTGTAAACCTTGATATTAAGCCACCCACCAGCTTTTAGATATACCTTGTCAAAAAATGTCAAAAACTCACCTTTCTTTATTATCATCTCACCTTCTTTTATATCCTCGCCCTGTGAGCGAACGTTTTGACGTGGATAGTAGCTTTGAAAAATTTTTATTTTTCCGTTTTCCAGCTGGACATCTTCAAAAGGAATAACCGCATTGAAATTATCTATACTTTCGCCTGTTTGGACAGTTTTGAAACTTTCAACGTATTTTGGATTTGTATCATAAGCGTCGAATGTCTCTTCAGCCATCACGGCATATCCATCCATTGCAGCAACATCTGTAGGTGGGGATGTGTGAATAGCCTTGTAATCCTCTGCAACAAATCTATTTTTTGCATCATACAATGAAATCTCCTCTTCTTCTAATACCAGATATTTCTTTAGAATTTCCTGGATAGAAACTCTTGCATGCTGTGGAAGCACAGCTGAAAAATGATAATCTTTCATATCAATATCACCTCAACAATATCTCCCGGCCTGATACCAGTTTTTGTTGCATCAACCCTTATATATCCACTTGCATTATTCAAAAGATTTATCGAACCTGATTTTCCATAAAGAGGCTCAGCTAAAATCTCATCGCCAAAATGAAGCTTTACAAACACAAACTCAGTTCTGCCGGACGAAGTCGAAATAGAGGTTTTCATCTTAGCAAGAACTTTTCTTGTAGTGTCCTGCTGATGTAATATGATGTCCATAAGTTTTTTTACAAAAAAGTTGAATATAAAAAGGCAAGACACAGGATGGCCAGGAAGTCCAAAAACTGCCTTTGTGTTAACTTTTGCTATTATTGTTGGTTTGCCCGGTTTTATTGAAACACCGTCAACAAGCACCTTAGAATCTTTTAGGCTCTCAATAGCCTTTAAAGTGTTGTCGTATGTGCCAACAGAACTTCCACCTGAAATAAGAACAATGTCATTTTCCTGCAAAGCTGTGGAAAGAAGATCTTTCAAAACCTCAAAATTATCTTTTACAATCCCGTACATTTTTGGCAGAGCATATTCCTTGTAGCATGATGTGTACAGAGTGAATGAGTTCACATCATAAATCTTTGCACCATCAAGTTTTTCATCCTGCGATATTATTTCATCTCCGGTCGAGATTATACCCACTCTTATTTTTTTAAACACTTCCACTTCCCTTTTTCCTATTGCACCCAACACGCCAATTTGAGCAGGCTCAAGCTTTTGATATTTCTTTATGACGATACTGCCTTTTTTTATGTCCTCACCTTTTTTGAGTATATTTTCGCCAGGCTTTGCTGGCTTGAAAACATAGAGTTTTCCATCCTCTTCAATGGTATTTTCAAGCATCACAATGCTATTTACATTTTGCGGTACATACCCTCCTGTGAATATCCTTGCAGCTTGTCCTTTTTGTATTTGAAAGTTTGGTACCTCTCCCGTTTTCACCTCGCCTACTATTTCAAACACGGCCGGGTTTTCATCATTCGCTTCAAACGTCTCTTCACATCTTAGTGCATATCCATCAACAGTGGACTTGTCAAAGTGAGGAACATCTATATCTGCTATAATATCTTGAGCACAGATTCTAAAAACTGCTTCTTGGATAGATACCTTTTCTGATTGAAGATTAAAATTACAAAACTCATCTTTAAGTATCTCAAAAACTTCAAAATATGTTTTTAATACCTTCATTTGTAGAGCTCCCCTTCTTTAATAATCTGACCATTTTCAAAATATATCATATTACCCTTCAAAGCTGCACTTTGATGGTGCGTTACAACTATTATACACCTTTTTTGTGCTTCATCTTCTATAAGTCTGTACACAAACTCTTTTACATCTATGTCGAGAAAGGAATCGGGCTCATCCAAAAAAAGTACATCAGAAGGTATATAAAACGCTCTTAAGAAACTTATTAGCTGTCTCTGCCCAGCTGAGAGCTGATTTATGTTGGTTTTAAGAGGAACACCAAACATCTTTAAAACCTCCTGGGCAGACTTTAGATTCTCATGCGAAAGAGCAAGTGCAAGATTATATTCAACCGACCCTTTAAAAAAATATGGCTGCTGTGGAAGCATAATGTTTTTATTGAACAGATTGTGTATTATACCTAAATATTCTTTGTCCTTTCCAAATAGCATTTTCAAAAATGTGGTCTTCCCGCAACCGTTTGGTCCTTTTATAATATAAAGTCCTTTCTTTTCAAATGTGAGACTCTTACACTCAAACAATATCCTCTGCCCAAAATTCTTTTTTACATCTATCACTTTAATCAAAAGCATCACCCTGCAATATTTGCAAAATTGTATTAAAAGTAAATGAGATAGCAAGCAGTACCGCACCCAGCAAAAGAGCGTGTGAAAACTCACCCTTGGTAATTTCAAAAATTATGGCTGTTGTTAAAATCCGTGTGCTTCCTTCTATGTTCCCCCCAACAATCAAAACTCCACCAACCTCAGAAATTGCTCTTGAAAGACCTAAAACAATAGCATATATTATCTCTTTTAAATACTCCCTCACAATGGCTGTATGCCTTTTGCATCCCTTCACATTCAAATAATCCAAGTTTTCAAGAACACTATCTATATTTTTTAGTCCAGACAGGGTATACAGTGTGACTATAGGAACAATGAGTATTACCTGGGTAATGATCATAGCCCATTTGGTAAAAAGTATGTCCAAAAAACCAAGAGGACCTTTTCTGGAAAGAAGTATATATACCAGCAGTCCTGCGAGCACGGGTGGTAGCCCAGATAGAGTATAAACTATTCTAATTAGCATCTTTCTGTATTTAAATCTTTTGACTTTGAGAAAATATCCTGCAGGAACACCTATCAAAATCGCCAAGAATGTCGAAGGAATACAAACAATCAAAGTTGAAAGAACTACATTTGCCAACATCTCGTTACCTCTTGACCACTCATTTTACAACTCTGTATATTTCTTTTTTGAAGAATTTTTGGTTAAAAGAACTTACAAGATTTTTAAATTCCTTGCTTTTCAAGTATGCAGCAAACTTGGAAAGCTGTACTTTTTTAGGTGAGTAAGCAAAGTAATATATATTTGTAAGTACTTGCTCCTTTGAATTTTGATAAACTACATCCAAACTATCTAATTTATCTTTCATTTTGTAAAATGTTGCTTCATCGGTGAGAATAAAAGCTCCCTTTTCATTTGCAAGATTTAGACTCATTCCCATACCCTGCCCTGACTTTATATATCCTCCAAAATTTGGCTGGACCTTTGCTAACTTCCATATCTCAAGTTCTCTAATATAAGTTGCTGAATTGTCTGCACGTGACACAAATTTAAAGTTATTTTTTCTTATCAGTGCAAAAGCTTCTTGGACACTTTTTACCTTTTTAAATAAATCCTTTTTATCTTTTGGCCCAACAAGTATAAAATAGTTCGAAACAAATGCGCTATAACCATTTATCAGCTTTGTTTTTTCAAGTTCATCTAAAAATGACCTTTCATGTATTATTATTCCATCAGCATCGCCATTTTTGAAAATCTTGACTGCCTGACCGCTTCCTACTGAAATGAATGCCAATTTCATATTGTTCTTCTTTTTGAATGCAGGTATTACAAAGTCCAGAAAACCACTATCGTATATACTTGTAGTTGTAGCTATCTTGAAAGTTTTATAGTAAGAAAATGAAAGAAAGCTTAAAGTAGCAACGAAAATAAAAGTAAGTAGTACTGCAAAATTTCTGAGATACTTTTCTTTTTGCATTTTCTGGTCTCCCGCCTTTTTGTATTTTCAAAAATAAAAAAGGATACTCTCCCGCTTTGAAACTTGAAGCAAAAGAGTATCCTTCTAAAACCAAGTTTTAGAAGAATCTTTCCTTTCCAAAGCGGGAGGCGCAGCGGTTTCCCAAATCTGCACCCTATCGGCCATAGCACCATGAAGAGAATAAACTTCTCTTTTTAGGCTGCTATGGCTCGGAAAGATTCTAAAATTCGAAAATTCTATATTCATTTGTCAGAAGATTTATAATCATACACTTTCCAATTAAGTTCTCACCCTGATCTGATATCAGCTTACAAAACTCAGAAAGTTCAAAGGCTGCTGTCAGCATTGGTGCAAAAATCGGGTTGCCAAGGTCTTTTTCAGCACCCTCAACATTTGTCTCTCCCAAAAGTTTTTCTATTCCATGTGTGTCTTTTGTAATGATGGCAATCTGGGCATACCAGCCAGCACACCCTCCGTGAATTAAAACCTTGTCCATCTTTTGTGCAAACTTTGAAAGACTCTTTCTTATTTCTATATTGTCAGTTGCATCAAAGATATAACTTGCTTCCATCAAAAATATATCAAGGTTTTCTAAATAAGCCTTTTCCTTTATTGGTTCAAAATAAACTGCAGGATTTATTTCTTTTACTCTTTTTTCAGCCTCAAATACTTTGAATTTTCCAAGGTTGCTTACATTAGAAATTATCTGCCTATTTAAATTCGTCTCATCAAAAGAGTCCATATCAACTGCTATAATTTTTTTTACTCCAAGTCGTGCCAGACCTTCAATTAAAAAACCACCTATTCCGCCTACTCCAACAACCGCAACTGTTGTTGAAAAAAGTTTTTTTTGAGCATCTATACTCAAAGCACCTATGTTTTTTATATATCTTCCTTGTATAGCCATATATTATCCTCCAGTTGCATATGGAGTTATATACACACTATCATTTTCCGACAACACATAGCTAAAGTCAACCCTTTTTTGATTAACAACCACAAATCCAACCTTGTCTTTTGGAATGTTTAAGTTCTCAAGAAGCTTTTCTACATTTGTGTTCTGGTCAATCTCAATTTCCATTTTGCCTATCCTGCTGCCATACCTGCTAAAGAAACTATTTACCTCTACTCCAATCTTCATATTCTTTTTCCACCCTCTCGATATACATCTTCAAAAGCCTATTTAACCTCTCTTCATCCATCTTTCCCCACATTGTAGGTGTTTCAAATATTCTCTTCGGAAATTTATAATTTTCAAGTGAATATCCAAGCTCCTTTTTGATTTTTAGTTTAGTAAAAAATACGTCATTTGCAAGTCGTGTAAGGTCATCATTAGTCCAGTTTATACCAACCGCATTTAATGCTTTCAAGATAGTTGACCTGTCATACACCTTTCGTGCAAATAGACATATGCACAGCGATGTGAGCACTGCTCTTTCCTTCTCTTCATTAATCACATAATCTATTATTTCCTCATCTTTTAATTCTTTTGCGCTCTGGTCATAAGAGTAACCTGCATTGTCTAAGTGAGAATGCCTTGCACCAACTGTTTGACCAAGCGCAAATGCATAGCCTGTATGATATCCTGCCATCTCATTGCCACCATACAAAAGTGCAAACTCTTCTCCTCCATATTTTTTCACAGCCTCTTTGAGACCTTTGCCAATTGTGTAGTAAAACTCGTTTACCCTGTCTGCAATATTGTCAATTGCTTTTACATACTCCATGGTGTTGCCAAACTCAAGGTCAGCAAGAGTGTCTTCTCTTGAGATAAGACCTTTTTTGAGTGCTTCTGTTGCCCATGCCAATACAACACCTGTTGAGATAGCATCAAGTCCTGCAAGTTCTACCTCATCAATAATCTGAAGGACCTCATCAGTTGTTTTTATTCCTAAAAGACTACCTAAAGCATATATAAGTTCATGGTCATACGATACAGCAATAGACTCATACTCATATCCCTTGTCAAACTCGCGTCTGAACTGCCCTATATGGATGCATCCAATGGGACAGCCAACACACGAAACCTTTCTGACCAGGTTCTTTTCGGCAAACGTCTCACCTGAGATATCGTCCGCATGCTCAAATGTAGACTGAAGTAAATTCTTAGTTGGAAGAGAACTTATGCTGTTTAGCACTTTGATGTTCATAGGTGTCCCAAGCTCATGATACTTCGCCATTGCATCTGTCTGTGTAACTTTTTTGTATATCTCCTGATAAGTCTTAAAGTACTCTTTTAAATTCGAAATAGGCAAATCCTCTTCGCCCATTATCATCATCGCTTTGAGGTTTTTGCTTCCAAAGACTGCTCCTATGCCAAGCCTTCCAAAATGTCTGTAAGTATCAACGTTGACACAAGAGTATGTTACAAGGTTTTCGCCTGCCCTGCCAATTCTGATTATACTTCTTTTCCCTGGACCTGGCTCTCTTTCTCTTATAACCCTTCCTGTCTCCTCTATGTCAAGTCCCCACATAGCTCTTGCATCTTTAAATTCAATATTCTTATCTGTAATGACAAGGTATGTGGGCTTTTGAGCTTTTCCTGTTATAACTATTGCATCATACCCTGCATTTCTTATAGCCATTGCAAGTCTGCCACCTGCATGACTTTCCCCGTATTCTCCTGTATGGGGTGAGACAAAAGTAGCAACAGCTTTTGTCACAACAGGAAAGATAGTTGAAAGAGGTCCTATAGATATAATGAGAGGCTGGCTTTCATGCAAAGGGTCAACACCTTTTTTCATATTTTCCTCTAAAAGTTTTGCTGCAACACCTGCTCCGCCTAAGTATTTGTAAAGATCCTCCCTTTCTTGAATATCTGCTTTTTTGTTTGTAAGGTCAATATAAAGCACTCTTATAAAGTCCTTGCCTATCATCTTACTCACTCACCTCTTCCATTGAAAGACAATTGTGTGGGCACATTCTCACACATGCCCCACAGTGTTTGCAAACAATTGGGATTTTTCTATCATAGTCCATGTGAATTGAACCAACTATGCATGCGCTAACACATTTTTCGCATGCAATGCATTTTTCTTCAATTAGCTTAACACCGCCACCGGGCCTTTTAACAAGCGCATTTGTGGGACAAGCCTCTGCACACGCTGGTTCTTTGCACGCAACACAAACTGTTGCTGCAAACTTACTCTGAAGTCCTCCTCTTGTCTTAACTTTTATTGAGCTTTTTGCAAGGTTGTGATTGTTATGGTTCACTGCTGCACATGTGAGCATGCATGTAAAGCATCCAAGACATTTGTTCATATTATCAGCTCGAAGAACCTTTGGCAATTAAATCACCACCTGTAAAATCATATTTTAAAACTTTCTAAAATTATTATCCTCTAATAAAAATACTAATTTAATTAATACCCAAAATATCAGTTCCTTAATCACCCAAAATCCAAATTTCGTTTAAAATTTAACAATCTTATTATATCATCCAAAATGAAAGTTTACAAGAGGCTACTTGCAATTTATTATTTGTGTTTTTAGGCACGATATTATATAATCTTAACTAAGTTATATTTTACATTATTGAGAGGTGCTAAAGACACATGAAAGTCGGAAGATTTTTTTATGCAAATAAAACATTTTTTGGACTTGTGGAAGACAGTATTGTAAAAGTTGTAAAAAGTCTCGAACCATTGAAAGTGGGTAAAGAGTCTTATTCAATAGAGGATTTAAAAATTTTGCCGCCTGTCAAGCCTTCAAAGATTGTCTGTGTAGGTCTTAACTACAAAGATCATGCGAAAGAACTTGGACTTGAACTTCCAGAAAGTCCTGTGCTATTCCTAAAACCCCCGACATGTGTGATTGGCCACAACGACAGTATAATTTATCCGCAGCATATGAGTAGCCAAGTGGACTATGAAGGAGAGCTTGCGGTGGTTATAAAAAAAGAGTGTCACAATGTAAAACCTCAAGAGGCAGATGAGTACATACTTGGTTATACATGCGCAAATGATGTGACAGCAAGGGATCTTCAGCCTAAAAATGGTCAGTGGACTGTAGCAAAATCTTTTGACACTTTTCTACCACTTGGTCCTATTATAACAGATGAAATTGACCCAAACAACAGCCCAATTAAAACCTATCTTAATGGCAAACTTGTTCAAAATTCTAACACAAGCAATTTCATCTTCACTGTGCAGGAGCTTGTAAGTTATGTAAGCTCTATAATGACCTTAAAACCTTTTGACGTGATAATAACAGGAACTCCTTCTGGAATTGGAAGCATGAAAAAAGGAGATGTTGTTGAAGTTGAAATCGAAGGAATTGGAAAGCTTGTTAATTATGTTATTTAATATGGAATTTTTATATTGAGTAAATAATAGGGGGAGAGACTTTTGGATTTATATTACACCTCTCTCCCCTTCTTCTCTAATCATCACCTTAAACATATATAAAAAATATGGCAAAAACTATTTTGGTAAATAATTTTTCACCAACGTCACTTTCTCTAACAATTTTTAATTTTTCTTTCAAATTCTATTGTGAAAAATACTATTTTCTCTTCTCAGTTTTACAACGATGTCTTTAAAATCCCTGCTTCGATTCCATAGGTAGTTGGGGTTATTATAAAATAATCTTCCAAAAGATAGAGCCCATTAATAAAAAATCTAATTTTCCATTTACCTGTTGGTATTTGATCAGTTAATTCTACATAATGCCATTCAATTATACCATCTTCTTTTTTCTCTTCACTCCATACAATACCACTACTTTGTGAAAAAAATTGTCCATCAGGTCTATACCACAAAATACTACTCTGATGAAATCCTAAAACATCACTATACTCTATTCTTACATATATTCTATTATCTTTCTTGGAAAAAGCTCTTTTATACACTACTTCTCCATCTTCTACCATTTCGCTACAAAAACCAAAGTTTTTCACAAATATGCTTGGTTCAAAGTCGTAGGTTAAGATTTCGTCATTGGCATTTATCGCAATGCAGGAAAATATTTGTCCATCTTCAGTCGGAATAACAAATGGAGCTGTCGGATCAATTAGCCTTATGTTGTCATCAATCACAAAAATATACTTGTAAGCATCTGATGGTAATAATTCTAACTCACATACAAAACTTTCGCCATCTCTTGTCATAGGAATATATTCCTTCCCTTTTTTCTCTGAAAAAATCTCTAAAAAAACCTTCTCAGCATCCCCAAACATGCATTCAAACCGGTATCTCATCTATCTCCAACCCCTCTTTGCTATCTCTTTATCACTTCTCAGCACATTTGTGGTCAAACATTTTTTCCTGTTCTCTTCAACCCATCTCTTCCACATAACCTCAAGTTCCTTCTTCTCTTTCTCACTTAGCTTAAACTCTTTTACCCACCTCTGAAAAAGTGGAAATGGATAAAGCTGTATATTACTCTTCCCAAAACCTATCAACGCTCTCTTACCCTTTTCAATATCCCCTACCTTTCGATAATAGTAAATCCCTAAATAATCTGGATCTTCCTTCTTCATAATTTCTTCTGCCTCTTTATATTTGCCATCAATTAGTTTGTTTAGAAATTCTAACATTTTTAATTGAAACTTATAATTTTTAAAATAATCTTTGTATTTTGGATAATTCTTTTTCCAGATGCTGTACACATTTCTTAATTTATCCTTCATGCCTAACTCATAATAACAGTCTCCTGAATATGATAGAAGTTCAATATATCTTTTTAAAAATTTATTTTCATTATCTTCCTTATAAAGTTCCAAGAACTTTTCTATGTATTCAAGTGCTTTCTTGTAATTCCCATATGCTTCCAAATACGTTTCTGCAAGACTATAGTATGCCATGGTATTAAAGTACCACGTGTCTCTTGGATTCGTAGAGTCACTTATCTTTAAGGATTTTTCTAACCAGCTGACGGATTCTTTCATTCTTTCTATTTCTCCAAGTTCCCAACTTCTCTGAGCAACAGCAATAGATTTTGCATAATATGCCATTTTTCTCATCAATCTCGATGTTCTATTATCTATACTTTTCAAAGCAAGGTCTGCATAATACTCCTCCATCATCGGATTATCAATCTGGTGAGCTATCTCCACAAGTCGATAATAACCGTTTATTTTTTCATCAGAAGTTTTAGCATTTTTAACAATCCATTTAGCAAGAGCTGCAGCGTTATTATACTCTCCTCTATCTTGCATGCTTGTTATCACATCATGTGTATCATTAATTGACAAAGTGTTCATTATAACTTTGCCATCTACAATGATATATCTGTTTGAAAAAAATCTAAAACCAAAATAAACCAGTATTAAACCTATCAATCCAATTATCAGCCACTTCCTGCTTTTTCTCATCCTTTTCAACTCTCATTCCCCTTCTTTTTACAAACTTTTTTACCGGATATATTCTATCAAAAAGCAGTCATTTTCTTCAATATAAAGCACACAGAGCTTCAAATAAAGCTCTGTGTGCAAAGACTTTTAATGACCAAAAGCTGGTTTTGCTACTTTTGTTGTAAAATCAAATACTTTTTTGAGCTTTTCTAAATTTCCAGATAGTTCTGCCGATTTTGCTAATTTATCCAATCCTTTGGTGCCTGCTACGCTAACCCCTACTTCGAACAGTGCTTTACCTACCATCTCTCCTTTCTTGTAAGCATCACCTTTTATAAATTCATTCTTTGCATTCGCAACAACCTGCTCTGCATAATTTAATGCTGCCTGAGGATGTTTAACTAATGTTTTTGCTCCTTCAATAACTTGTTTTGGATGAGTTACTATATCAACTACACTCTTTACAGTATTTACAGCACCTTTTACAACTCCAACAGAAACTCCTATCTTAAACTTTGTATCATTTGGTAATGCAACCCACACTCCCTGCAGAGTTGTCTTTGTATTATTGAATGATTTTTCATCAATGCTCAGTTGTAAGCTGTTTTCCGAGGACATCTTTTCTGCCGAAGAAGAATGAGTTACCTTAGCTAAATTTATTTCAGCTTTTCCATTGTTCTTTACTGCTCCCCCAACTGTTACATTAACTTCCTGATTATGTGTCTTCAAAAGCACCAGTTTTGTTCCACCTGCAATCTCAGCACCCCTTTTGTTAACTGTTACATCACTTACAATTTCAGTTTTATCATTAACTTTCATACTCGTGCTAGTCTCAAAACTCTTGCTAATTTTTCTCTTCTCTAATTCCAAATTCAATTTACCAAAATTGCTGTGCTCAACTGAAACAGGAGCACTCTTTGCATTTGCCTTATGCTGGTATGACTTTTCAACTCCTAATTCGCCACTCACTGAAGATGTAAACTTCAAATATAATTTGTTGCCTGCTACATTCAAAGTTATTTTTTTCTCTTTTATAGTTTTATTCCCTTCAACAGAAATACTATTTGTTGTTGTAACATCTACAGCTTTTTTCAAACCTTCTTTAATATCCTTTGTAACAGACTCTAATTTTTCTCCAGTTGATTTTACTACTGAAGAAATTTTGCGCTCTACTGTTTTAACTGTGTTATTCAAATTTGAAGCTGTAGATTTTACAAAATTGTTAACTTTGTTCTGAATATTTTTTGATGTGTCACTAATATCTTTTTTGATATTCGAAAAAATACCCAAAATCCCTCCACTATTTTCTGTATTCGAACTATGAGTTTTATTATTAGTAGAAGCTTTTTGTGAAGAAGTGGTTGAGAGTGTAACCTTGTATGGATCAGTTGACTGCACAGAAGGTTTATTAGGCACAATCCAACCTTTTGAGAGCGAATAAGCAGAAACACTGTGATTGGAACTACTGACCTTAGAATTGTTGCTAATACTCTTATTTAGATTATAATTCGTAATAATTTTATTAATCATACCCCTCACTCCTAATTTTCTTAATTTTGATTTGATTATATTTTAATAAAAAAAAAAAAAAAACAAGGTATAATATTGATGAATTTTTTCATATAATTGCTACTAAATTTGTCTAATATGCAAAATATAAAATGGAAGCTAAGGCAAAAAGATAATTAAATAGTTTATCATGTTTGAAAATTATTGATAGGTAACTTTATGCATTTTGTCTTAATAACGTATAAAATAAAAGAAGCTGCCCATTAATCTTTTTGGACAGCCTCTATTAATTAGAAATATCATACAGCATTGTGAACAAACGCAACTATCTTTCTGCAAGGAATGTCAACTATTGAACCAAGTCCGCAAAATCTTCTGCGTGGCGGGCAGCATCTTTCTCTTCGATGATGTTCGCCAAACTCTTCTCTTGAGTCATAGCCTCTGTACCAGAATGGGTCATCTGGTGGTGTTCCTATTGTTACAATAAGCCTTACAAACCTTGGAGTAACTAATGCTAAAACACCAGTAAATCCCTGACCACTTTCCCCTCCGCTTTCTGTAAATACCGTAACTGTTTCTCCTAAATATCTTCTCATGTGTTCACAGATATCGTGGCAGTGATGTTCATGCCCTTCATACCTCAAATCCATTTCTTCTGACATCATTTCTTACCTCCCATAATTCATATTATGTCTTTTTCCATTTTTAATTAATACCCAAAATATCAGTTCCTTAATCACCCAAAATCCAAATTTCGTTTAAAATTTAACAATCTTATTATATCATCCAAAATGAAAGTTTACAAGAGGCTACTTGCAATTTATTATTTGTGTTTTTAGGCACGATATTATATAATCTTAACTAAGTTATATTTTACATTATTGAGAGGTGCTAAAGACACATGAAAGTCGGAAGATTTTTTTATGCAAATAAAACATTTTTTGGACTTGTGGAAGACAGTATTGTAAAAGTTGTAAAAAGTCTCGAACCATTGAAAGTGGGTAAAGAGTCTTATTCAATAGAGGATTTAAAAATTTTGCCGCCTGTCAAGCCTTCAAAGATTGTCTGTGTAGGTCTTAACTACAAAGACCATGCGAAAGAACTTGGACTTGAACTTCCAGAAAGTCCTGTGCTATTCCTAAAACCCCCGACATGTGTGATTGGCCACAACGACAGTATAATTTATCCGCAGCATATGAGTAGCCAAGTGGACTATGAAGGAGAGCTTGCGGTGGTTATAAAAAAAGAGTGTCGCAATGTCAAACCCCAAGAGGCAGATGAGTACATACTTGGTTATACATGCGCAAATGATGTGACAGCAAGGGATCTTCAGCCTAAAAATGGTCAGTGGACTGTAGCAAAATCTTTTGACACTTTTCTACCACTTGGTCCTATTATAACAGATGAAATTGACCCAAACAACAGCCCAATCAAAACCTATCTTAATGGCAAACTTGTTCAAAATTCTAACACAAGCAATTTCATCTTCACCGTGCAGGAGCTTGTAAGTTATGTAAGCTCTATAATGACCTTAAAACCTTTTGATGTGATAATAACAGGAACTCCTTCTGGAATTGGAAGCATGAAAAAAGGAGATATTGTTGAAGTTGAAATCGAAGGAATTGGAAAGCTTGTTAATTATGTTATTTAATATGGAATTTTTATATTGAGTAAATAATAGGGGGAGAGACTTTTGGATTTATATTACACCTCTCTCCCCTTCTTCTCTAATCATCACCTTAAACATATATAAAAAATATGGCAAAAACTATTTTGGTAAATAATTTTTCACCAACGTCACTTTCTCTAACAATTTTTAATTTTTCTTTCAAATTCTATTGTGAAAAATACTATTTTCTCTTCTCAGTTTTACAACGATGTCTTTAAAATCCCTGCTTCGATTCCATAGGTAGTTGGGGTTATTATAAAATAATCTTCCAAAAGATAGAGCCCATTAATAAAAAATCTAATTTTCCATTTACCTGTTGGTATTTGATCAGTTAATTCTACATAATGCCATTCAATTATACCATCTTCTTTTTTCTCTTCACTCCATATAATACCACTACTTTGTGAAAAAAATTGTCCATCAGGTCTATACCACAAAATACTACTCTGATGAAATCCTAAAACATCACTATACTCTATTCTTACATATATTCTATTGTCTTTCTTGGAAAAAGCTCTTTTATACACTACTTCTCCATCTTCTACCATTTTGCTACAAAAACCAAAGTTTTTCACAAATATGCTTGGTTCAAAGTCGTAGGTTAAGATTTCGTCATTGGCATTTATCGCAATGCAGGAAAATATTTGTCCATCTTCAGTAGGAATAACAAATGGAGCTGTCGGATCAATTAGCCTTATGTTGTCATCAATCACAAAAATATACTTGTAAGCATCTGATGGTAATAATTCTAACTCACATACAAAACTTTCGCCATCTCTTGTCATAGGAATATATTCCTTCCCTTTTTTCTCTGAAAAAATCTCTAAAAAAACCTTCTCAGCATCCCCAAACATGCATTCAAACCGGTATCTCATCTATCTCCAACCCCTCTTTGCTATCTCTTTATCACTTCTCAGTACATTTGTGTTCAAACATCTTTTCCTGTTCTCTTCAACCCATCTCTTCCACATAACCTCAAGTTCCTTCTTCTCTTTCTCACTTAGCTTAAACTCTTTTACCCACCTCTGAAAAAGTGGAAATGGATAAAGCTGTATATTACTCTTCCCAAAACCTATCAACGCTTTCTTACCCTTTTCAATATCTCCTACCTTTCGATAATAGTAAATCCCTAAATAATCTGGATCTTCCTTCTTCATAATTTCTTCTGCCTCTTTATATTTGCCATCAATTAGTTTGTTAAAAAACTCTAACTTTTTTAATTGAAATTTGTAATTCTTAAAATAATCCTTGTATTTCGGATAATTCTTTTTCCAGATGCTGTACACCTCTCTTAATTTATCCTTCATACCTAACTCATAATAGCAATTCCCTGAATATGATAGAAGTTCAATATAATTATCCAAAAAACTATTTTCTTTATCCTCCTTTACCAGTTCTAAAAACTTTTCTATGTATTTAAGCGCTTTCCTGTAATCTCCATATGCTTCCAAATATATTTGTGCAAGACCATAGTATGCTTCAGTGTTAAAGTGCCAAGTGTCTTTAAAATTAATTGGGTCATTTATCTTTAGCGATTTTTCAAACCAGTCAATAGATTCTTTCATTCTTTCTATTTCTCCAAGCTTCCAACTTCTCTGTGCAATTGCAACAGCTTTTGTATAATATGCTACCTTCTTCATTATTTCTGAGGTTTTATTGTCAATACTTTTCAAAGCAAGATTTGCATAATACTCCTCCATCATCGGATTGTCAATTTGGTAGGCTATTTCCGCAAGTCTAAAATAACCGTTTATTTTATCGTCAGAAGTTTTAGCATTTTTAACAATCCATTTAGCAAGAGCTGCAGCATCGTCATACTCCTCTTTATCTTCCATATCAGTTATTGCCTCATGTGTACCATCAATTGATAAAGTGTTCATCAAAACCCTGTCACCTACAATAATGTAGGTGGGGTTTGAAAAAAACTTCAACACCAAATAGACCAGTATTAAACCTATTATTCCGATTATTATCCATTTTCTGTTGTGCCTTATCATTTTCAACTCTCATTCCCCTTCTTTTTACAAACTTTTTTACTGGATATATTCTATCAAAAAGCAGTCATTTTCTTCAATATAAAGCACACAGAACTTTAAATAAAGCTCTGTGTGCAAAGACTTTTAATGACCAAAAGCTGGTTTTGCTACTCTTGTCGTAAAATCAAATACTTTTTTGAGCTTTCCTAAATTTCCAGATACTTCTGCTGATTTTGCTAATTTATCCAATCCTTTGGTGCCTGCTACGCTAACCCCTACTTCAAACAGTGCTTTACCTACTATTTCTCCTTTTTTGTAAGCATCACCATTTATAAATTCATTCTTTGCATTCGTAACAGCCTGCTCTGCATAATTTAATGCTGCCTGAGGATGTTTAACTAATGTTTTTGCTCCTTCAATAACTTGTTTTGGATGAGTTACTATATCAACTACACTCTTTACAGTATTTACAGCACCTTTTACAACTCCAACAGAAACTCCTATCCCAAACTTTGTATCATTTGGTAGTGCAAGCCATACTCCCTGCAGAGTTGTCTTTGTATTATTGAATGATTTTTCATCAATGCTCAGTTGTACGCTGTTTTCCGAGGACATCTTTTCTGCCGAAGAAGAATGAGTTACCTTAGCTAAATTTATTTCAGCTTTTCCATTGCTTTTTACTGTTCCGCCAACTGTTGCATTTACTTCCTGGCTATGTGTCTTCAATAGTACAAACTTTACTCCACCTGTAATCTCAGTGCTTTCTTTGCTAACTGTTATCTTATTTTCGATTTTAGTTTTATTACCAATTTTAATACTTGTGCCAGATTCAAAACTTTTTCCTATTTTCTTCTTTTCCAATTCTAAATTCAATTTACCAGAATTATTGTGCTCAAC
This sequence comes from Caldicellulosiruptor obsidiansis OB47, assembly GCF_000145215.1. Taxonomy (NCBI): domain Bacteria; kingdom Bacillati; phylum Bacillota; order Caldicellulosiruptorales; family Caldicellulosiruptoraceae; genus Caldicellulosiruptor; species Caldicellulosiruptor obsidiansis. Next base: position 872,802 of record NC_014392.1, on the reverse strand, counting down.
TGAAACAGGAGCATTCTTTGTATTTGCTTTGTACTGAGAAGATTTTTCAACTCCTACTTCTCCACTTACTGAAGATGTAAATTTCAGATACATTTTGTTGCCTGCTACATTCAAAGTTATTTTTTTCTCTTTTATAGTTTTATTCCCTTCAACAGAAATACTATTTGTTGTTGTAACATCTACAGCTTTTTTCAAACCTTCTTTAATATCCTTTGTAACAGACTCTAATTTTTCTCCAGTTGATTTTACTACTGAAGAAATTTTGCGCTCTACTGTTTTAACTGTGTTATTCAAATTTGAAGCTGTAGATTTTACAAAATTGTTAACTTTGTTCTGAATAATTTTTTGCTGTGTCACTAATATCTTTTTTGATATTCGAAAAAATACCCAAAATCCCTCCACTATTTTCTGTATTCGAACTATGAGTTTTATTATTAGTAGAAGCTTTTTGTGAAGAAGTGGTTGAGAGTGTAACCTTGTATGGATCAGTTGACTGCACAGAAGGTTTATTAGGCACAATCCAACCTTTTGAGAGCGAATAAGCAGAAACACTGTGATTGGAACTACTGACCTTAGAATTGTTGCTAATACTCTTATTTAGATTATAATTCGTAATAATTTTATTAATCATACCCCTCACTCCTAATTTTCTTAATTTTGATTTGATTATATTTTAATAAAAAAAAAAAAAAACAAGGTATAATATTGATGAATTTTTTCATATAATTGCTACTAAATTTGTCTAATATGCAAAATATAAAATGGAAGCTAAGGCAAAAAGATAATTAAATAGTTTATCATGTTTGAAAATCATTGACAGGTAACTTTATGCATTTTGTCTTAATAACGTATAAAATAAAAGAAGCTGCCCATTAATCTTTTTGGACAGCCTCTATTAATTAGAAATATCATACAGCATTGTGAACAAACGCAACTATCTTTCTGCAAGGAATGTCAACTATTGAACCAAGTCCACAAAATCTTCTGCGTGGCGGGCAGCATCTTTCTCTTCGATGATGTTCGCCAAACTCTTCTCTTGAGTCATAGCCTCTGTACCAGAATGGGTCATCTGGTGGTGTTCCTATTGTTACAATAAGCCTTATAAGCCTTGGTGTGACAAGTGCTAAAACACCTGTAAATCCTTGTCCGCTTTCTCCTCCGCTTTCTGTGAACACTGTAACTGTTTCTCCTAAATACCTTTTCATGTGTTCACAGATATCGTGGCAGTGATGTTCATGCCCTTCATACCTCAAATCCATTTCTTCTGGCATCATTTCTTACCTCCCATAATTCATATTATGTCTTTTTCCATTAACATAATATGAATTATGGGTAAACTGTGTTACATAAAATTTTTTAACTTCCAAAATCCTCAATTATCTTTATTGCATCTTCAAACGAGTTGACTACAATTCCTTTTTTTAAATCATTTACCTCTTGTTCTGGTAAGTTTTCAATACTAATTGGAGTAATGAGCTTTAGAGTATCACCATCTACAGGTTGCGAATAAAATATAGCTACTCTTCCGTCTTTTATAGAAATTATGAAATGATTAGGACAAAAACCCTCAAATACTCGGCTTATTACCACATACTTAGAGCTGAACGCGTCTATTTCCCATCCGGCAAACATATTTTTAAAGTCCTGTTTTGACATCCCTACATACTCTTTTGGTACAATCTTCTTTTCTTCAATAACATGTCCGCACCCTTTAAAATATTTCCTTACAACAAACAAAGTGTTATCAGCTATTCTACTCTCTATATCCTTATTTATATATGCAATCTGCGTTACATTTTTACCCTTAATATCCTTTTCAGATTTCACTTTCCATCTTTCTAATGTTATAGTAAACCCTACTGCAAACGAAACTATGAACAAGAAAACAACAATAGCAGTGAGCGTGGCAGTTTTAAAATACAGTTTCATTTTCTTCATGACCCCACAAGCACTCAAAGTTTTTTTACTATTATTCCCTGCCAAACCCACTGCTATACATAGAATTTATTCTTCATCTTCTTCCCAATTGTGATAAACCTCTTTTACATCATCGTTATCTTCAAGCATGTCAATAAGTCTTCTCATCTTCTGGGCATCCTCACTTGAAAGCTTTACAGTTGTCTGGGGAATCATCTCTATCTGAGCCCTTATAAATGTAAAACCTTCTTTTTCCAGACCTTCTCTGACCTTTGAAAAATCCTCAGGTGATGTAATAATCTCATATATATCGTCCTCTGAGGAGAAATCCTCAGCACCATACTCTAACGCCTTTTCCATCACAAAGTCCTCATCCGGAAAACTTTCTTTTTCAATAACTATGACACCTTTTCTACTGAACATCCATGAAACACAGCCTGTTTGACCAAGATTGCCACCGTTTTTGTCAAAAATGTGTCTAAGCTCTCCGGCTGTTCTGTTTCTGTTGTTCGTCATTGCCTCAACAATAACAGCAACCCCGCCAGGTCCATAGCCCTCGTACGTAATGTCTTCGTACCCTGTTGTGTCAATCTCACCAGCTGCCCTTTTTATAAACCCCATTATCTTGTCCATGGGCATGTTGTTTGCCTTTGCTTTTGCAATTACGTCTCTGAGCTTCGGATTTGTCTCAGGATCAGGTCCGTACATCTTCGCAACAACCATAAGTTCTCTACCAAGTTTTGTAAAAAGTCTCCCTTTCTGAGCATCTGTCTTTTCTTTTTTGTGTCTTATATTTGCCCATTTTGAATGTCCAGACATAGTTTATTTCCCCCTACCTTTTAAGCTGCTATTGTGCTCAATATGGAATTATAAATTAGATTTAGAGCTAATGTCAAATGATTTTCATACATAAGATTTAATAATGAGCAAAGAATTATTATAAATAAAAGAAAGATGAACAAAAAGATTTTAAGTCAGATTGTAATACTTACACTTTGCAACATCTTAACATACAGTCTTTTCTTCTTTTACAGAGTGTTCATATCACGCAGAATAGGTTCTATTGGTATAGGACTTTATACATTTGGCATGACACTTTATTATTTGTTTTACAGTATATCAAGCGGTGGAATCTTAACTGCTATCTCAAAATATATTGCTGAAAATTGCTACTGTACCAACTTGAAAGAAAAAGTTGTCTTTGTGATGAGCAGAATACTTCTTCTTTGGAGTATTATAGTTGCTATCTTTTTTTGTATCTTAAATCCTTTTTTCTGTGATATTGTATTTGACACACCACATCTTAAACACACTGTCTATCCACTTATTGTATGCATTGTGGTTGTCACACAATCAGCTATTTTGAAGGGCTTTTTTTATGGTATTCAAAATCCTACTCCACCTGCCTTGGCAGAGGTGTTTGAAAATGTTGTCAGACTTTCTGTCACATGCCCCATTTTCTTGATAGTAATAAACTCATCTTCGCTTGATACAAAGCTATTTTTGTCTTTCCTGGGAATTCTTATAGGGGAACTTTCAAGTCTGAGTTTCCTTTTGATATCATATAAACTCAAATACCAAAATATTCAATTTCCGATTAAGCTTTCCGAGATTGTGCAGATTTCATCTAATATACTAAAAGTATCTGTACCACTTGCCACAGCCAGTGTCCTTGGAATGATTTTTCAATCACTTGAAAATATGATAATTCCAAAATTACTTGAATATATCGGTAATACAAAAAACGAAGCAATTTCTATTTATGGAATAATAAATGGCATGAGCTTCCCAGCAGCAACTTTGCCACTTGTAATTGTAAATTCGTTATCCATAATAATAGTTCCTACCATCTCCGAAACAAAGATTAACATAAAAACTCTCAACTCTCGAATAAACTCTTTTCTCTTGCTTACCATTGCTATTTCATTGCCAACAACATGTGTATTCTTACTTTTTCCTGTACAGATTTGTAATTTGTTGTACAAAAACCCTCAAGCAGGAATGTATCTTAAACACATAGCACCTGCGATAACATTTTATTATCTTTCTGTGGTACTTTCAAGTTTACTTAATGCACTCGATAAGGTCAATTTTAATTTTATTTTAAATTCAGTACTAACAGTAACAAGATTGATAGTCTATATCCCAACAATATTACTTTTCAAAAATGAGATCCCTTATATTTGGATCTCAAATATATTTGCCCTTATTTCATGTATTATAATGCTTGAAAAGATAGCAAACCTTGAGTTTGAATTTGTTCTTGAAAAAAGAATAATCATTCTCATCTTTCAACTTGCAGTGGGGTGCTTGCTTATATTTACTATACTCATTTATCTGAAAATAACTTCAATGAAATTTTTTATTATCTTGTTTCTAGCAGGATATTCTTTAATTAGTTACCTTATCCTTTTATATCAGAAAAGGTGTAAGAAATACCGAAGGTGAATATATATAAAGCAAACAATAGAAAAGCACAATCATAAATACTATTGTCAATGCCTTTGTTCTTGGTATACCAAACCCCTTTGAAAGTGCTTCATAAACAGATATCAAGAAAAACATCTCTGACACTTTAAAAACTGCATAGCCAATTGATAAAAACCAAAACATAGTCCCTATCAAAAATGTATATGACGGAAGAAGGTATGATACTGTCAGTGTAGTTATCACTTGTGAAACACTTGCTCTTTTTCTTGTAACAATGGAAGCTGTCAAAAAAACTATAACAACCAGCATAAAAAGCTTAAAAATCTGGTTTGAAAAAAGTGTAATAATAAGCCTTGCCAACCTTAAATTCTCTAAATCAGATTTTATTCTGTCTGTAAAAAATACAAGACCTGCCTCTGCTGGCATTATTTCGTATCCCTTTCTAATCTGAAGGTAAACGTAGATTGTAAAAAGTGTAACATATATCAAAAACACTGCTATTCCTGCTATGAAATTGTTAAGAAGTGAAATATTCTGAATAAAATAAAGTGGATTTGTAAAAAGGTATCTATACACATTTTCTTTCTTGTTCACAGCACAAACACATCCTTTTCCCTAAATTGCTTTTAAAACTATCCCTTTTTTGTCAGCCAGGAAGTTGCCGGATGTAATATCTGAAACGTTTTTTATAAAGTCATCCACCTCTTCTTTTTTTATTGCCAGCGATAAATCTACAACTTGCGAATACTCAATCTTTTCTATTTTTGTATTAAACTTTGAAGTAAGCCATTTAATCTTCTCAAAATCAGAATACTCTATGCTGAGCACAACCTCTTCACACTCATGATACTCCAAAATACCCGCTTTTTCAAGTCCGAGGCTTGCTGCCTGTGTATATGCCCTGACAAGTCCTGATGCACCCAGCAAAATCCCGCCAAAATACCGAGTTACTACAATCAATACATTCGAAACATTGCTCTTTCTTATTACCTCCATGACAGGAAGCCCGGCTGTACCTTGCGGCTCCCCATCATCAGAATACTTTTGCACAGGATATTCAATACCATATGTATAGGCATACACGTTGTGTGTTGCATCATAAAACTCTTTTCTGACCTTGTCAAGAAAGGTATTAACCTCATGCTGATTTTCTACCCTGAAAACTGATGCAATAAACCTTGATTTTCTTTCTACAAATTCTACCTGGACATTTTGAGCAATAGTTTTAAATCTCATTTTTATTTTAAATCCCCTTTGCCTCAATTAATCACATCCATTAGCTTTTCACATCAAAAAGGGCTGCCATTTTATGTAAAATTTAATGACAGCCCTTTAAAATCCTATACCATATATATTATAAATTGTGATTTAAATATTCACAAGTTGTTTGTATTGTTCATATGCACAAGATGCCAAAGCCTTGTCTTGGCTGTAAGTAATCTTCTGAATAGCCTCTTCAATGTCAAAATACCCAGCATCAAAAACGTTCTCTTCCTTATTTTCTTTCAAAAACTCAGGAGATTTTGCTTCCATGATATACCATATAATCTTGTTGCAAACTGGTCTTTGACGTGTGACAGAAAAGAACTCATAACTTGTTTGACCTGCTGTGGAGAGAATTGAAGCGTCAATTCCAACTTCTTCCTTGACCCTTCTTACTGCAACCTCTGGTGCAATCTCGCCGTTTCGGATAACACCTTTGGGAAACACCCATTCGCCCTTTTCGTTCTTCATAATAAAGATTTTTCCCTGGTAGAACACAACTCCACCAGCACAATTACGAATTAGCAATGCGGACAACCCCTTTCTTTTATTTTAATAAAAATTTCCCCTTACTTTAATAATACCCTCTTTATTCATCTTATTCAACAAATTTTATATAAATTAAATTCTTTCAACAATCATATCAAGCAAAGTATCTATACCTCTGCCATCTTGAGCAGAGACAAATACGTAAGGTACATTGTCAAATACATCTACACTTGAAATGTCCACTTTATCTATCTTGTTATAAACCCTTATAAGAGGGATATTTTCTGCTCCAAGCTGCTTTAGCAAATCCTCAGATACTTTTATGTGGTCATAATAATACGGGTCAGATATATCTACAACGTTCAGAATAAGGTTTGAATACTTGACCTCTTCTAATGTTGAAGAAAACGCCTCAACAAGATGATGCGGCAAGTTTCTTATAAACCCTACAGTATCAGTGAGTAAAAATTCTCTGCCCTTGTGGTACACTCTTCTTGTTGTAGTATCAAGTGTTGCAAATAGTTTATCTTCTACCAGAACATCTGCCTTTGAAATTCTGTTCATGAGAGTAGACTTTCCTGCATTCGTGTAACCAATTATTGATACAACAGGTACCTGGTTTTCTATTCTGCTCTTCCTCTGAACTTCTCTATTTTTTTTCACCTTTTCAAGCTCTTTTTTTATCTCTTCAATCCTGCGCTGGATATGTCTTCTGTCAATCTCAAGCTTGGTCTCACCAGGCCCTCTTGTTCCAATTCCGCCACCAAGCCTTGAAAGCAGCACTCCAGTCCCACGCAGGCGCGGAAGCAGAGTCAAAAGCTGTGCAAGTTCTACCTGAAGTTTTCCCTCTTTGGTCTTTGCACGCCTTGCAAATATGTCAAGGATCACATCAGTTCTATCTATCACTTTTCTCAAAAGCAGCTCTTCCAAGTTTTTTATCTGAGCAGGCGAAAGTTCTCTGTTGAATATCACAACGTCGATGTCCTTCTGCTGGCAGATTGAAAGTATCTCTTCTGCTTTACCTCTTCCTATAAAGTATGCAGGGTCTATGCTTCTTCTTACTTGCACTACCGTGTCAACAACTTTAACCCCTGCTGTCTTGCACAAACTCTCAAGCTCTTCTAAAAGGTGCCTGTCAAGTTCAGACGAACTTTTTGGCCACACATCAACAAGCAAAGCCCTTTCATCTTTTTCTGTCAAAGTCTCGTGAATCTTTTCTCTTTCCCTCTGTTTTTCATCCACTTCTGAAATCTTGGATGAGATATCAAGATTGTAAAAATACTCTATCTTGTGCGGTCCAACCGTTTCAACCTCTTTCAACAGGCTACCCCAAAAAGCTATGGTAGCTTCCTCAGTTTTGAGCGAAATTGTCATAACATAGTCATACTTTTTCATTATAAGAGTGGACAGGTCAAGCATTGACGGATGTGATACTGAAGATAATCTCGTAAAGATTAATGCCGCCTTTTTAGGGAAAGAATCCTGGTTTTCCAGTTCAGCGAATTCCTTTTTTTCTATTATGACCTCTTCAATCCTTCCTTTTCTATTCAAAACAATTGCTATTTCCTTATTAAGATTTACCGAGAATTCTTTCAGTGTGTTGTAGACAAACTCATCAATCATATACTCTTCTGTCTGATGGAATTTAAGTTTTTGAATCATATTGTGATAATACTCTCTTATTCGTGCCATACGTTTTTTTAAAAACACCTCCTTGAAGCAACTTATCTTGGGACAAAATCTTTTGAGCCAAAAAAAGCCCAAACCTAAGTTTAGAAAGCTTTAAAGCTTCTCTTCCTTAGGCTTGGGCTTTTTTGATTATTCAATTATTGTTGTAACAGAACCTGCACCAACTGTTCTTCCGCCTTCGCGGATAGCAAATCTGAGTCCTGACTCAATAGCAATTGGAGAGATAAGTTCAACTGTCATTTCAACGTTGTCACCAGGCATGCACATCTCTACACCCTCTGGTAGTGTGATTGTTCCTGTAACGTCTGTTGTTCTGAAATAGAACTGTGGTCTGTAACCATTGAAGAATGGTGTATGTCTTCCACCTTCTTCTTTTGTCAAGACGTAAACCTGTGCTTTGAACTTTGTATGAGGTTTAATTGTGCCTGGCTTTGCAAGAACCTGACCTCTTTCAACCTCATTCTTCTGAATACCTCTGAGAAGGCACCCTACATTGTCACCAGCAACAGCCTCATCCAATACCTTTCTGAACATTTCAATACCTGTTACAACTGTCTTTCTTGGCTCTGGAGCAAAACCAACTATTTCGACCTCTTCGCCTGTCTTGAGTGTTCCTCTTTCAACTCTACCTGTTACAACAGTACCTCTACCTGTGATTGAGAACACGTCTTCAATTGGCATCAAGAATGGTTTGTCAATGTCTCTCTGTGGTGTTGGGATGTATTTGTCAACAGCATCCATGAGCTCTAAAATGCACTGATACTCTGGAGCATTTGGATCTTGTGATGTTGACTCTAAAGCCTTCAAAGCTGAACCTTTTATGATTGGTACTTCGTCGCCTGGGTAACCATACTTGGAAAGAAGCTCTCTTACTTCCATTTCAACCAGCTCAATCAATTCTGGATCGTCTACCATGTCAACCTTGTTGAGGAATACTACGATGTATGGAACGTTAACCTGTCGTGCAAGCAAAATGTGTTCTCTTGTCTGTGGCATTGGACCGTCTGCTGCAGATACAACCAAGATTGCACCGTCCATCTGAGCAGCACCTGTTATCATGTTCTTGACGTAGTCAGCGTGACCTGGACAGTCAACGTGTGCATAGTGTCTTGCGTCTGTCTCATACTCAACGTGTGCTGTGTTGATAGTAATACCTCTTTCTCTTTCCTCTGGAGCCTTGTCAATCTGGTCATAAGCCATAAACTGAGCTTTACCTTTGAGAGCCAAAACTTTTGTGATTGCAGCTGTCAATGTTGTTTTTCCATGGTCAACGTGTCCAATTGTACCTATGTTTACGTGTGGTTTTGTTCTTTCAAATTTAGCCTTTGCCATCCTTATTTTATCCTCCCTCACAATAATATTTTATTTATATGTGAATTTTTAAAATTGCAACCGCAGTTTAAGATTATTTTAACACTTATTTATTCTTCATTTCAAGAATCTTGTCAGCAATATTCTTTGGAACTTCTTCATAGTGGTCAAACTGCATGGTGTATGTCCCTCGACCCTGTGTCTTTGACCTCAAGTCTGTTGCATAACCAAACATCTCAGCAAGCGGAACATATGCACGAATAACCTGAGCGTTACCTCTCAGTTCCATACCCTCAATTCTTCCTCGTCTGGAGTTGATATCACCCATTACATCACCCATGTACTCTTCAGGGACAACAACCTCAACCTTCATAATAGGCTCTAAGAGTACTGGGTCTGCCTTTTTCATACCTTCTCTGAACGCTTGAGCTGCTGCAATTCTGAATGCCATGTCGCTTGAGTCAACCTCGTGGTATGAACCGTCAAACAGCGTAACTCTTACGTCCACTACAGGATATCCTGCCAAAACACCTGACTGCATTGCTTCCTGGACACCTGCATCGACAGATGGTATGAACTCTTTTGGAATCACACCACCGACAATCTTGTTAACAAACTCATACCCTGCGCCTCTTTCAAGTGGCTCAAGCTCAAGCCAAACGTGACCGTACTGACCTCTACCACCAGACTGTCTGATATACTTTCCTTCAACCTTGACAGATTTCTTGATTGTCTCTTTGTAAGCAACCTGAGGTTTACCTACATTGACCTCTACCTTGAACTCTCTTTTCATTCTGTCAACAATAATCTCAAGGTGAAGCTCTCCCATACCTGCAATAAGAGTTTGCCCTGTCTCGTGGTTTGTTGATACTTTGAACGTCGGGTCTTCCTCTGAAAGTCTCTGCAGCGCAATACCCATCTTCTCCTGGTCAGCTTTGGTCTTTGGCTCAATAGCAACCTGTATAACAGGTTCTGGAAATTCCATAGATTCCAAAACAATCGGATGATTTTCATCGCAGAGGGTATCACCTGTTGTAGTATTAGAAAGACCTATTGCTGCACAGATATCACCTGCATACACTGCATCAACGTCTTCCCTGTGGTTTGCGTGCATGTGCAAAAGTCTTCCTACTCTTTCTTTCTTGTTCTTTGTAGAGTTATAAACATACGACCCTGCATGAAGAACACCTGAGTAAACTCTCAAGAATGTCAGTTTACCAACATATGGGTCAGACATAATTTTAAATGCAAGTGCACAGAATGGTTCATCTTCACTTGTCTTTCTTTCAATCTCTTCACCAGTATCAGGTGAAAATCCTTTCACTGCAGCAATATCAACTGGTGATGGCAAATAATCAACAACAGCATCCAAAAGTGGCTGAACACCTTTGTTTCTATAAGATGAACCGCAAAGCACAGGTGTCATCTGCATGTTGATTGTAGCTTTTCTTATTGCAGCCTTGAGCTCTTCAACTGTAATCTCTTCACCCTCTAAATATTTCATCATAATATCTTCGTCAGTTTCTGCAACAGCTTCTAAAAGTTTAATCCTGTACTCTTCAGCAATGCCTTTTACTTCATCTGGAATCTCTGTCTCTTGCGAGACTTTTCCAAGGTCGTCAACATAGATTATAGCCTTCATTGTAAGAAGGTCAACAATACCTTTGAAAGTATCTTCTTTTCCAATTGGAACTTGGATTGCAACCGGGTTTGCACCCAGTCTTTCCTTCATCATATCAATAACGTTGAAAAAGTTTGCACCCATTATGTCCATCTTGTTGACATAAGCTATCCTTGGAACACGGTATTTATCTGCCTGTCTCCAAACAGTCTCTGACTGTGGCTCAACGCCGCCTTTTGCACAAAATACAGCAATCGCACCATCAAGCACGCGCAGAGACCTTTCTACCTCAACTGTGAAGTCCACATGTCCTGGTGTGTCAATGATGTTTATCCTGTGACCTTTCCATTCACAAGTTGTAGCAGCAGAGGTAATAGTAATACCTCTTTCCTGTTCCTGCTCCATCCAGTCCATTGTAGCAGTTCCTTCGTGGACTTCACCCAATTTGTGAACCTTACCTGTGTAAAAGAGAATTCTTTCTGTTGTTGTTGTTTTCCCCGCATCTATATGAGCCATAATTCCTATATTTCTTGTTTTTTCAAGTGGAAACTGCCTGGGCAATTTCTTCTGTCCTCCTTGTCAAAATAGTATTACCATCTGTAATGTGCAAATGCTCTATTTGCTTCTGCCATTCTATGAGTATCTTCTTTCTTCTTAACTGCTCCACCTGTATTGTTAGCTGCATCCATGATCTCTGCTGCAAGTTTTTCTTTCATCGTCCTTTTGTCTTTTCTCTCTCTTGCATACTCAACAAGCCATCTAATTCCAAGAGAAAGTCTTCTGTCAGGCGCAACCTCAATCGGTACCTGGTATGTCGCACCACCAACTCTTCTTGGACGAACCTCTAATACAGGCATAACATTGTTGAGTGCTGCCTCCAGGACCTCAAGCGGGTCCTTGCCTGTCTTTTCTCTTATAATATCAAATGCACCATATACAATCTTTTGTGCAATTGATTTTTTACCATCATACATAACTTTGTTAATAAGCTTTGCAACAACTTTGTCATTATACACCGGATCTGGCAATATCTCTCTTTTTTTAACAGGCCCTTTTCTTGGCAAGCCATTTCCCTCCTTCTACAAAACTGTAAATATTCATGCCGATCTTTCCCATACACTTTTTGCAAATTTTATTTCTTTGCAGCGCCTGCTGCTTGTTGTTTTGGCCTTTTTGCACCGTATTTGGAACGGCCCTGTCTTCTGTTAGCAACACCAGCACAGTCCAAAGTACCTCTTACAATATGGTATCTAACACCTGGCAAGTCCTTGACTCTTCCGCCTCTTACTAAAACAACTGAGTGTTCCTGCAAGTTGTGACCAATACCTGGGATGTACGCTGTCACCTCAATACCGTTTGTAAGTCTTACCCTTGCAACCTTTCTCAGAGCTGAGTTTGGCTTTTTAGGTGTCACAGTTTTAACAACTGTGCAAACCCCTCTCCTCTGAGGACAGCTAATATCGTAATACTTTTTCTTCAAAGAGTTAAAACCTTTTTGAAGTGCTGGTGCCTTTGACTTTTCAACCTTTTTCTCTCTGCCGTACCTAACAAGCTGGTTTATTGTTGGCATTCTTGCACCTCCTTAAAAAAATCTTATTCAATTATCGCGGCAGACGATGCTGCCACACTTATACCACAAATCTTACCAAGTTCTTTTTTGGAATCCACAAACACAAGTTTTATCCCTTTTTGCTTGCACATATCTATTATATCCCTCACTACCCACTCATCGCTGTCCTTTGCGACAAAAACAATCTTTGCCTTGCCTTTCTGGATAGCTTGGGCAGTCTGGCGCGCACCAACTGTCTTTGGTGAAGTTTTCAAAGCTTCAATGTCTGATGATGACAAATTCACTTCCTCCCTTTTTTACATGGAAGGTGTAAAATTACACTCAAATATAATAACACTCAAATTATTTTATGTCAAGAAAGTTTAAAAGCACATCTTTTGTTTTGTTGTAACTTCAAAAATTTTTAATTTTGGAGCGGGTATACCCTTTTCTTTGAGGCATACCCGCAACCAATACTACTACTGATTTTCTTCAATCACAATGTTTCTGTACTTTGCCATCCCAGTTCCTGCAGGAATAAGTTTACCAATGATGACATTTTCTTTGAGCCCAATTAATGGATCAACTTTCCCTTTTATTGCTGCATCTGTCAATACCCTTGTTGTCTCCTGGAATGATGCAGCAGACAAGAACGACTCAGTCGAAAGTGCTGCCTTCGTTATGCCAAGAAGTACCCTCCTTCCAAGTGCGGGACGTTTCCCTTCTGCAATTGCCTTGTCGTTCTCTTCTTCAAACCTATGGATCTCTACAATGTCGCCAGGCAAAAGTTCGGTATCGCACGGGTCTTCTATCTTGACCTTCTTCATCATCTGTCTGATTATTATCTCTATGTGCTTGTCATTTATATCAACACCCTGCATCTTGTAAACTTTCTGAACTTCTGCAAGAAGATAGCTCTGAACACCTCTTGGCCCTTTTATCTTCAAAAGGTCGTGCGGATTTATTGAACCTTCTGTCAGCTCATCCCCTGCCTGAACATAATCCCCATCGTTTACCTTTAATCTTGCTCCGTACGGTATCTCATACATTCTCTCTTCACCATTGTTATTTCTGACTGTTACTGTCCTCTTTTTATCCTCTTTTATTGAAACATACCCTTCTATTTCAGAAATTACAGCAACACCCTTTGGTTTTCTTGCCTCGAACAGTTCCTCAACCCTCGGAAGACCTTGCGTGATGTCCTGTCCAGCAATACCACCTGTGTGGAATGTTCTCATTGTAAGCTGTGTACCCGGCTCACCTATAGCCTGTGCTGCAATTATACCAACTGCCTCACCAACATTCACAGGCTGGCCTGTGCCAAGGTCAAGCCCATAACATTTTGTACAAACACCGTACCTTGTCTTGCACTCTAAAACTGACCTTACATATACCCTGTTGATTCCTGCATTTACTATCTTTTTTGCTATCTCTTCTGTAATAAGCTCATTTCTCTTTACTATTACCTCACCTGTCTTCTCGTTTATAATATCAGAAGCTGCATACCTTCCAATAATCCTCTCTTCAAGTGTTTCAATTACCTCTGTGCCATCTCTTATTTCTTCAACCCATATACCTTTGTCTGTCCCACAGTCCTCTTCCCTTACAATTATATCCTGTGCAACGTCAACAAGCCTTCTTGTCAAATACCCTGAGTCTGCTGTTCGCAGTGCTGTGTCCGCAAGTCCTTTTCGTGCACCGTGTGTTGATATGAAAAACTCGATAACATTGAGTCCTTCTCTGAAGTTTGACTTAATCGGCATCTCTATTGTCTTACCGGACGGATTTGCCATAAGTCCTCGCATACCAGCAAGCTGTGATATCTGGTTTTTGGAACCTCTCGCACCTGAGTTTGCCATCATGAATATTGGATTGAATTCATCAAGGTTTTGGATAAGTTCTTCTGTAAGCTTGTCTTTTGTCTGGTTCCATATAGAGATTACCTGTTCATATCTTTCCTCATCTGATATCAAACCTTGCCTGTACAGATTCTCTATCTGAGCAACTCTGCTATCTGCCTCGCTGATGAGCTTCTGTTTTATCTCTGGAATTACCATGTCAGAAACAGAAATTGTTATTGCACCTCTTGTTGAAAATCTAAAACCAAGTTCTTTTATCTCGTCCAATATCTCTGCTGTTCGCGTATTGCCATATACCTTTATGCACCTGTCAATGATCTTTCCAAGCATCTTTTTGTCAACAAGTGTGTCAATTTCATACTTCAAAAGATTTTCTTTCTTGGTTCTATCAACAAAACCAAGGTCCTGAGGAATTACCTGATTTAGTATAATCTTCCCCACAGTTGTCTCAACAAGTCCAGAGATAACTTCCCCATCTACTTCTGCTGTTCTTTTAACCTTTATCCTTGCGTGAAGACCAACAACTTTGTGTTCATATGCCAAAAGTGCTTCTTCTTCTGATGAGAACATCATACCCTCACCCTTGTCACCCTTCTTTTCAAGAGTGAGGTAATAAATTCCCAAAACCATATCCTGTGTAGGAACAACAACAGGTTTGCCATCTGCTGGTTTTAATAGGTTATTTGCAGAAAGCATCAAAAATCTTGCTTCAGCCTGAGCTTCGGCAGAAAGTGGCACATGCACTGCCATCTGGTCCCCGTCAAAGTCAGCATTGTACGCTGTACAAACAAGTGGATGAAGCCTTATAGCCCTCCCCTCAACAAGTACCGGTTCGAACGCCTGAATACCAAGCCTGTGCAAAGTGGGTGCTCTGTTTAGCAGTACTGGATGGTCTTTTATTACTTCTTCCAATATATCCCATACTTCACTTCTCTGTCTTTCAACAGCTTTTTTGGCATTTTTTATGTTGTTGCAAATCCCTTTCTCAACAAGCTTTTTCATGACAAATGGTTTGAAAAGCTCTAAAGCCATTTCTTTTGGAAGACCACACTGGTAAATCTTAAGCTCAGGTCCTACAACTATAACAGAACGCCCTGAATAGTCAACTCTCTTCCCCAAAAGGTTCTGTCTGAACCTTCCCTGCTTACCTTTGAGCATATCAGAAAGTGATTTTAGCGGTCTGTTGCCAGGACCTGTTACCGGTCTTCCACGCCTTCCATTGTCAATAAGAGCATCAACAGCTTCTTGAAGCATTCTCTTTTCGTTTCTAATGATTATATCCGGTGCACCTAAGTCCATGAGTTTTTTAAGTCTGTTGTTTCTGTTTATTACCCTTCTGTAAAGGTCATTCAAGTCTGATGTTGCAAACCTTCCACCGTCAAGTTGGACCATGGGCCTGAGTTCAGGTGGGATGACAGGTATAACATCAAGTATCATCCATTCAGGACGATTGCCAGACTTTCTAAAAGCTTCAACAACCTCAAGTCTCTTGATTATCTTTAATTTTTTCTGACCTGTTGCTGTCTCAAGTTCTTGCCTGAGCTCCTGCGATAGCTTGTCAAGGTCGATCTCTTTCAAAAGCTCCTTGATTGCCTCTGCGCCCATCCCTGCCTTGAACCTGTCGCCATACTTCTCTTTTAGCTCCCTGTACTCTTTTTCAGAAAGAATCTGTTTCTTCTCCAAATTTGGTACATCGCCCGGGTCAATTACTACATATGCAGCAAAGTACAAAACCTTTTCTAAATTTCGCGGTGTCATGTCCAAAATTAAACCCATCCTGCTTGGAACACCTTTGAAATACCAAATATGAGAGACGGGGGCAGCAAGTTCAATGTGCCCCATTCTCTCACGTCTTACCTTTGCTTTTGTCACTTCAACACCGCACTTATCACAAACAACACCTTTATATTTGACCTTTTTATACTTTCCGCAGTGGCATTCCCAGTCTTTTGTTGGACCAAAAATCTTTTCACAGAAAAGCCCATCCTTTTCGGGCTTGAGTGTTCTATAGTTTATAGTCTCGGGTTTTTTTACCTCACCGCGCGACCATTCTCTTATCTTTTCAGGAGAAGCAAGACTGATTTTAATAGCATCAAAATTGAATAAGTCCATTATCTTTCTCCACCCACCTTTTTGAGGTTTTACTCATCTATATCATCATCAGCACCCTGGTCATCTTCTTGTGTTGCATTCATCAAATCCTCATAAAACTTTTCCTTATCTTCTTGAAGGTCTTTATCATCTTCTATTTCATCGCCGCCTATTTCAAAAGCTCCAAGCCCTTGCGGCTGTTCGTCATCATCAACAGACTCTTTGAGCTCAATCTCCTTGTTGTCCTCAGACAAAAGCTTTACATCCAAGCACAGGCTCTGGAGCTCCTTCACAAGCACCTTGAAAGACTCAGGAATTCCGGGTTCTGGGATATTTTCTCCCTTTACTATAGCTTCATATGTCTTGACCCTTCCTGTTACATCGTCAGATTTTACAGTCAACAGTTCTTGCAGCGTATATGCAGCACCGTACGCTTCAAGCGCCCAAACCTCCATCTCACCAAATCGCTGACCACCGAACTGAGCTTTACCACCAAGAGGCTGCTGTGTAACCAGCGAATACGGTCCTGTGGAACGTGCGTGAATTTTATCGTCAACAAGGTGCACAAGCTTTAGCATGTACATGTAACCAACAGTTACCTCATTGTCAAATGGTTCACCAGTTCTGCCATCATATAAGATTGTCTTACCTGTAGGATTTAATCCTGCAAGTTTTAATGCCTCTTCGATATCTTCCTCTTTTGCACCGTCAAAAACAGGGGTTGCAACCTTCCATCCAAGCGCTTTTGCCGCATACCCAAGGTGAGTCTCCAAAATCTGACCAATGTTCATACGCGATGGCACGCCAAGCGGATTTAGAACTATGTCAACAGGTGTACCATCAGGTAAAAATGGCATATCCTCAACAGGAAGAATCCTTGAAATAACACCTTTGTTACCATGGCGACCTGCCATCTTGTCACCAACTGATATTTTTCTCTTCTGTGCAACATACACTCTTACAAGCTGATTTACTCCCGGTGGAAGTTCATCTCCCTTATCGCGGGAAAATACCTTTACATCTACAACAATTCCACCTTCACCGTGGGGTACCCTCAAAGATGTATCTCTTGTCTCTCTTGCCTTTTCACCAAAGATAGCTCTCAAAAGTCTTTCCTCAGCTGTAAGTTCTGTCTCACCCTTTGGAGTAACCTTACCAACAAGAATGTCACCGCTCTTTACTTCTGCACCAATTCTTATAATTCCTCTTTCATCCAAATCTTTTATTGCATCTTCGCCAACATTTGGAATATCTCTTGTTATCTCCTCAGGTCCAAGTTTTGTATCTCTTGCCTCACACTCATATTCTTCTATGTGAATAGAGGTATAAACATCCTCTTTTACAAGCCTTTCTGAAATCAAGATAGCGTCCTCGTAGTTGTACCCTTCCCATGGCATGAAAGCAACAAGGACGTTTTTGCCAAGCGCAAGTTCACCATGGTCTGTGGAAGGTCCGTCTGCAATAACCTCTCCAGCTTTAACCTCTTGTCCTTTTCTCACAATTGGTCTTTGGTTAAAACATGTTCCCTGGTTTGTCCTTTTGAACTTCAAAAGATTATATACATCTTTTGTTCCATCATTGTTTCTTATAACAATCTCATCAGCAGATACTTTTTCAACCACACCATCTTTCTCTGCAAGAATACATACACCAGAGTCAACTGCAGCCCTGTATTCAACACCTGTTCCAATTATTGGAGACTCTGTCATCAAAAGTGGTACTGCTTGACGCTGCATGTTCGAACCCATAAGAGCTCTGTTTGCATCGTCGTTTTCCAAGAACGGTATCAACGATGTTGAAACCGATACAATCTGTTTTGGTGATATATCTATAAGATCAACCTCGTATTTATCAACCTCAATGATTTCCTCGCCAAATCTTACAGTGACTCTTTGATTTATAAACCTTCCCTCTTCGTCAACAGGTTCAGTTGCCTGAGCAATTTTGTATGTGTCTTCCTCATCAGCTGTAAGATATACAATCTCGTCTGTAACCCTTGCTTCTTTCTTGTCAACCTTTCTGTAAGGTGTTTCTAAAAATCCGTACTCGTTGACCCTTGCATAAGTTGCCAAAGAGGTTATAAGACCAATGTTTGGACCTTCTGGAGTCTCGATAGGACACATCCTTCCGTAATGAGAATGATGCACGTCTCTTACCTCAAAACCCGCTCTGTCCCTGGAAAGTCCACCTGGTCCCAAAGCTGAAAGTCTTCTTTTGTTTGTAAGTGCTGCCAGTGGATTTACCTGGTCCATAAACTGTGAAAGAGGGCTTGAACCAAAAAATTCTTTGATGGCTGCTGTAACTGGTCTTATGTTTATTAACGTCTGAGGAGTTACAGTATCAATATCGTGTATGTTCATCCTCTCGCGAATGACCCTTTCCATTCGCGCGAGACCAATTCTGAACTGGTTCTGCAAAAGCTCGCCTACTGCTCTTACCCTTCTGTTGCCCAAATGGTCAATATCATCAGTTGTTCCGATGCCATATTTGAGACCTAAGAAATAACTTGTTGCTGCATATATATCATCTATTGTAAGACAGTAAGGAACAAGCTCTCTTTCTTTTTCTTTTATAAGCCTCTTAATCTCAGAAACATCACTTGTTGTGTCAAGAATTTCTTTTAAAACAGGCAAGTAAACAAGCTCTTTTATGTTAAGGTCAGATACATCAAAATCTACATACTTGTCAAGCTTTACCGTATTGTTTCCCACAACCTTAAATAGTCTCTCTTCATCTGCATATACCCATACCTCGTTGATACCAGCATCCTGAATGTTCAGTGCAACTTCTCTTGTAATTACCTCTCCTTCTTTGACCAATATCTCTCCAGTCTTCGGGTCAACTACGTCCTGGGCAGCTCTTTTGTTGAAAATCCTCTTCCACAGCGATAATTTTTTATTGAATTTATATCTTCCTACTTTTGCTAAATCATACCTTCTTGGATCAAAAAACATATTGTAAAGAAGATTTCGAGCATTTTCAACGTTTGGCGGCTCACCAGGTCTGAGTCTCCGATATACCTCTAAAAGTGCATTCTCAACCGGATTGCCAAGCTCACCTTTATTGGCTTCTTTCTCAAGCGAAGCTTTCAGTCTCTCATCCTCACCAAACTTTTCAAATATCATCTGTTGATTGTAAAGCCCAAACGCTTTTAAAAGTGTTGTGAGCGAAACTTTTCTTGTCCTGTCAAGCCTGACAGACAAAAGCTCACTTGTGTCTGTTTCAAATTCAAGCCATGCACCTCTATTTGGAATGAGAGTGCCTGAAAATATCTTTCTTCCCTGTTTATCAATGGAAGATGCAAAGTAACATCCCGGTGAACGGATGAGCTGGCTTACAATAACTCTTTCCGCACCGTTGATAATAAATGTTCCTGTTTCGGTCATAATTGGAAATTCGCCCATATAAATATCCTGTTCTTTTATCTCACCTGTTTCTTTGTTTATAAGTCTAACCTTTACCTTTAGAGGTCTTGCATATGTCGCATCTCTTTCTTTGCACTCCTGCTCTGAATACTTAGGTGGTCCATCAAAATAATAGTCTACAAACTCCAAAAGCAATGTCTCACTGTAGTCTTTAATCGGAGATATCTCTCTTAAGACCTCTCTTAGCCCTTCATCCAAGAACCATTGAAATGACTTTTTCTGGATTTCCAACAGATATGGCAAATCCAGAACTTCTTTAACCTTACCATAACTCATTCTTTGAACTTTGCCATATTGCACAGGACGAGGTAGTGCCAACTATATCACCTCTTAAAAAATTTCCTTATCTTTATTATTATTTCCTTAAAAATACAATCTATTCTTGAAAGCCTCACGATATCTCAGCTTTTATTGGAATAGTCCAAGTTGAAAGGAAGTAATACCCATATTAACGCATTTTGTTATTATAACATAAGCTTTTTTTGGTGTCAATTAAGTAAACAAAATTTTTTAGGCAGCTTTAAAAAATAAAGATGACCACTTACTAAAAAGCTTTTCAGTGGTCATCTTTTTGAATCCTATAAATTTTTATACACCCTCATACTCTATTCAAAAGCTCAACAATTTGGTCAGGACTTAAAATAAGCTCTATTGCTCCTTTTTCAATGGCTGCTTTTGGCATCCCAAACACCACACAACTTTTTTCATCCTGCGCAATTGTGAGCGCTCCTTTTTTTCTCATCTCCAAAATCCCATCACTACCATCGTATCCCATTCCTGTCATTATAATTCCTATAGAAGCTTTTTCACAGACTTCTGCTATTGAACTGAAAAGAATATCTGCCGAAGGTTTGTGACTCTTTATTTTCTCAAGATCAAGTACTCTGGTACAAAGTTTCCCATTTATCTCTTCAACTGCTAAGTGATATCCACCTTTTGCAATATAAATGCAGCCACTTTTTATTTCTTCTCTGTCAGAAGCTTCTTTTATACATTTTGAAGTAATTGAAGCAAGTCTGTCTGCAAATGGTTTTGTAAAGTTTGGCGGCATGTGCTGAACAACAAGAATTGGAATTGGAAAATCTTTCTTTAAAGACTTAAACATCTTTTCTAAAACAGGCGGACCACCTGTGGAGATACCTATCCCGATAACCTTTGCTAATCTTGCCCTTTCAATAATACTTTCTTCTAGTAAAATCTTGCCTTCAATTGCAGTTGTATCCTCTTTAGTCTTTGAAGCATCATCTACTTTGAATTCCTCACACACAGCAGTAAGTTTTTTTATTAGTTCATACTTGAACTCTTCAATTTCCTCATCAGAAGATGGCTTTAAAATATAATCGAAAGCACCTGCTGACAATGCCTCAAATGTAGTGTAAGCTCCCGGACGGGTGTATGCACTTACCATCAAAATCTTTGTATCTGTTATTTCTTTTATTTTTTTTATCAGTTCAACACCGTTCATATATGGCATCTCATAGTCGATTGTTATCACATCAAACTTGAACTTGCGAACCTTGTCAAGGGCAATGAGAGGAGTTTGAGCAACTGTTACAACAAATTTTCCAGTACTCTCTAAAAACGATTTTATGAGCTGTCTCATAAACGCTGAATCATCAACAACCAATACCTTGTACATAAACTCATCACCAAATGTAATAATTATTTCATTAATATTTATTCCCGAAAATACTGGTATTAAAACAGGACATTCCTAAAAGTTACATACAACCTCATCTGTCAAACCCAAAAATTCGTACAAATGCAGTATAGTAAACCTTTCTCTTATATTCGGTGCACATAAAAATGATATCTTAAAAAGATTCTCATCTATACCAATCTCCCAATAATTCATAGGTATTTCAAGTTTTTTGTAAACATCAATCAGCTCATGATATACACCAATTGTTTCTTTTATCAACTCATCTATAACTTCTTTCTTTTCAACAAGCCTGTTTATCACATTACTTCTAAATTCTTTATCATTTAACTTACTTACTCTTCCAATATTTTGTTTTATTATACTCTCAAAAGTTGGTTTAAATCCTCTCTTTATTATATCTTTCCAAGATTCTATATCTACTCTATATTCTTTCCTTTCAAGAATTCTAAATTTGTCAAGATTTAAAAAGTGCTCATAAAACCTCAGTACATAAAGGGTTGCAAGACCTACTTTTATGCCATGATAAGTTTTTATCTTGTAATATTCCCAAAAATGAGAAAGATGGTGTTCAGAACCCGACGCAGGGCGCGAAGAGTTAACCCTTGCCATCATAATACCAGAAGTTATTAGACCTTCCAATAAATTCTTATAAAATTGGTTTTTGCCCACTGATTTCAGAGTTTTTAGATATGTATCTTTCACAATTTGTAAAACTTCCAAGTCTATCGTCTCATCAAAAATAATGTACGAAAGTTGCCAGTCAAGAAGAGCAGTAATCTTGCCCATCAAGTCTCCAAATCCTGCCTTCTTTAAAATTTCAGGTGAATTTTCTATCACCTTCATATCCACAAAGATAGCCTCTGGCGATGATGCCAAGACTGTTGTTTTCAGGCCATTTATGGTAAGTGCTGCAACAGAAGAGGCAAATCCGTCCATTGAAGGTGCTGTTGGAAACAAAACAAACGGTACTTTGAACTTGTATGCTGTATATCGTGTTATGTCAGAAATTGTTCCACTTCCTACTCCCACAAATATATCTGCTTGTTCTATCTCAAACAATACCTTTCCAAGTGCAAATTCGTCTGCTATTACATCCGCTTCAAAGCATACTATTTTACACTTCTTATTGCTTTTTTCAACTGTCTCTTTCACCTTGACTGCACATACATCAAAGGTATTCTTATCACATATAATCAACAAAGATTTATAACCATTTTTATTTATAAATCTTGAAAAAGATTCATATGGCTCTTCCCATACAACTTCCATATCAGTTCGCCCCTTTTTGAAATTTATTTTGTTATAATGAAAAGAATTTAAAAAAGGCTGCCACAAACAGCCTATATTCTCATTGATAATGTCCTGGCAGCCTTTTAAATTTTTATTCTATAACCTTTTTCTCTACTTTCTCTTTCACCATTGATACAAACTCATCAATGGTAAATGAACCCAAATCTCCTTTCTTTCTGTCTCTTACTGCTATAGTATTCTCTTTTTGCTCTTTTTCGCCCACAATCACCATGTATGGTATCTTTTGTAGTTGAGCATCTCTTATTTTATATCCTACAGTTTCTGATCTGTAATCTTCTTCAACTCTGAATCCATTTTCCTTCAGTGTTTGGGATATTTTTGCTGCGTAATCATTGAAATTATCAGATACTGGTATTACTCTTATTTGAGTTGGTGCTAACCATACCGGAAATGCACCAGCAAAGTGCTCAGTAAGTATTGCAATAAATCTCTCTATACTGCCAAAAACAACTCTGTGTAACATTACCGGCCTATGTTTTGCACCATCTTCACCTATATAATATAAGTCAAACCTTTCTGGCATTTGGAAATCAAGCTGAATTGTTGCACACTGCCATGTTCTTTTCAAACTATCTTCAAGATGAAAATCAATTTTGGGTCCATAAAAAGCTCCATCACCTTCATTTATTTTGTAATTTATACCTACTTCCTCTAACGCTTCCTTAAGTGCAGTTTCAGCCATGTTCCATTGCTCATCTGTTCCCATTGAATTTTCAGGTCTTGTTGAAAGTTCAACATGATATTTGAAACCAAATACACTATAAAAATAATCAATAAGATCAATTACACCTTTTATTTCATCTTTTATTTGTGAAGGTAACATGAATATATGAGCATCGTCTTGTGTAAAACATCTTACTCTCATAAGACCATGCAATACACCAGATAGCTCATGCCTGTGAACAAGCCCAAGTTCACACAAACGTTGAGGAAGTTCCCTATATGAATGTGATTTTCTTTTATACACCAATATGCTACCCGGACAGTTCATAGGTTTTATTGCAAATTCCTGATCATCTATTTTGGTAAAATACATATTTTCTTTATAATGATCCCAATGCCCTGACTGAATCCAAAGATCCTTTGTTAACATTATAGGAGTCTTTATTTCCTGATAACCTCTTCTTTTATGTTCTTCTCTCCAAAAATCCTCTAATATGTTTCTTATAATCATCCCTTTTGGCAAAAAGAAAGGAAATCCTGGCCCTTCGTCAAATATGTCAAATAAATCAAGCTCTCTTCCAAGCTTTCTATGATCTCTTTTCTTTGCTTCTTCAAGCATTGTAAGGTATTCATCAAGCTGCGACTTTTTCTCGTATGATACTCCATAAACTCTTTGAAGCATTTTATTTTTAGAATCTCCTCGCCAGTATGCACCTGCAACAGAAAGTAGTTTGAATGCTTTTACTCTCCCTGTTGAAGGAAGATGTGGTCCTGTGCAAAGGTCAACAAATTCACCTTGCCTATAAAAAGATATAATTTCTCCCTCTGGAATATCATTTATAAGTTCAACCTTGTAGTTTTCTCCTCTTTGTTGCATAAGTTTTATTGCTTCTTCTCTTGAAAGTTCAAATCTCTCAATCTTTAAGTCTTCTTTTATTATCTTCTGCATCTCCTGCTCAATCTTTTCCAAAATCTCTATTGTGATAGACTCTTCAACATCAAAGTCGTAATAAAAACCTTTGTCAATTGCAGGTCCTATGCCAAGTTTTACTTTATCCCCAAAGAGCCTTTTGACAGCCTGAGCCAAAATATGTGAAGTTGTGTGCCAGTAAACCTTTTTACCCTCATCACTTGAAAATGTCACAACCTCAAAGCTGCAATCTTTGTCAAGGCAGGTCCACAAATCCTTCAAAACACCATCTATTCTGCACGCAACTGCTTCTTTGTAAAGTTTCATGGAGATTGTCTTTATAAACTCCAGCGCAGATATTCCTTTTTCTGCCTCCACCACTTTCCCATCTGGAAGAGTTACAGCTATTTTGTTCATTGTACCAGCAATGCCTCCTTTTGTGAAAAAATAATATTTTATATTTCCTTGTTTAGTAAAAGCTCTTTGAAATCACCAAACCATTTAGAGAAAACTGCCTGCGAAATTCCAAAAATCTTAGCTACATCTTTTTGTTTTATTTTCTCTTTCTTTACATATCTTTTAAACACATACCAAACAATTGCAGCAATGGCCTGAAGATTTAATCTGGGCTTTTCAAGCGGAAGATTTTTTAGAAGATTAAAGATAGTCTCTTGGTCCTTCTGATTTAATTCTGTGTGCTGCTGTAAAATTCCTATAACTTTTTGTCTGTTTTCTTCGACAGTTTGAGAAAAATAATTGTCAATATGATTTTGGAGCTGCCTTCTAAACTCCTTTTCGTCCATGCCTTCCAAAAACTTAAAACCTGTTTCAAAATAGTCTATAGTGTCTTTTTCAAATGTCTTTATTACATTATCGACCTTCTTTAGAAAATAGTCAATTCTTATCTCAGGCATCTCAAAGTTCTTTTTTAAGTACTCCCAAATTTTTTTTGCTTTGAGATACTTGCGCGTGTTGTAAAGGCTTATCGCTTCAATATGTTTAAAATACGGCTCTCTTGTAATCTCAAAAAGCTCATTTGCACGTTGGGCAATTTCGCTATGCTGATTTAATTTTATAAGAGTGTCCAGCACCTTTATCTTATCTTTACTGTCGTGTGTTTTTATGTCTAATATCACTTTCAGATGTCTTTTCATTTCTTTTTCTTTGCCTATACTACTGTAGAAAAAGGTCAGATTACAGTTAGCATATACATTGTATTTATCAATCTGCAGTACCTTTTTAGCTTCTTCAATTGCTCTTTGAACATCACCCATATAAAAATAGGCAAGCGAAAGGTTATTTCTCGCAGCAAGAACACTGTCATCTTTCGCCAATATCATCTTGAAATATTTTACTGCATCTTCATATCTTCCACTTTCAAGAAGAAAATTACCTCTTTCCAATAGTTTTGAATATTTTTCAATTTCTTTTTGTTCTTTTTCAAACTCTTCTTGGCTCTCAATAAAGTCAAGAAGATCCTCTGCTGCCTCTTTAAACTCAATATTGTTGCTAAGCTTCACATATCTCTTTAAAAAATTTTTTGCTTCCTTGAACTTGCCCATCTCAAAAAAATTACACCCAAGTCCAAACAACGAATCATAAAACTCTGGGCTATCTTTTGTAAGCTCGCTCAAAAGCTTATTTGAACTTTCAAAATCTCCAACCTGGGCCAGAAGCCCAGCTAAGTTAAATTTGATCTCAATGTTCTTGCTGTCAAGTTCAAGAGCTTGTCTAAGCCTTTTTATAGCAAGTTCTATTTCTCCCTTTTCGTAATGTTTAATCCCAATTTTAAAATACATTGAGGATGTAGGATTGAGATTAATTACCTTACCCTTGACCATTCTTTCCATTACTCCTCTTTTTTACAGTTTATCTATTGATGGTAATATAATCTTGAAGATGTTTTGTGAATTTATGTTTATAATCTTAACATTTGGATATATTCTTTTGATCTTTGATATTCCCTTGCCACCTTTTAAAAATAGATTGTACTCATCTAAAACAATCATTTTTTGGTAAATCCATGGATTGCGTCGTCTTGGAATAATGTCTCTACCTATGCTGAAGATCATATTGCTCTCAAGAAGACAGCCTGGATTTACAACTTCTACAGATCTTTCACTAATCTTGACTGCTGGGCATCTTGTCAAGTCATAATAATCTCTGTGAATAAGGGCATTTCCAATTGCTTCAAATAAAGCCCATAGATCTTTTTGCGGATACTTCTCCGTTAAAAAATTTATTGTCTTTTTCATTATACTATATATGTTACCACAAAAAATCTGGGTGTGGTTAAAAAATTCAAAACTCAAATACGCCGAAGGCAAAAATCTCTCTGGATACTTTCCGAACACAAGAATGCCTGCTAAGGTGGGATAAAGGTTGCCATTTTCCCTGTCTCTCTGGACAATCCCGAAGCTTTCAAGCAGAATTAAATTATCCCACTCAGATGAAATGCCACTTCTTTTGAAAAACATCTCTACAAGTTCCGGGTCAAGGTCATTCAAACGTGCACTTCTTACAATGGACATCTCAAAATTAACAGCACCGCTTTCTTCAAACATATAAGCTACTTCTTCTCTTCTTGCAACATCTGTTGTTGAACCACGTCGGATATAAAAAACACCATTTTGGACCATCTGATGAGGTCTCAAACTACTTTTATATATTGTGAGCACACCAAGTTTCTTACCATCGTATTCTACAATCTCAAACTTAATTGATACAGGCGGGTCACATCTACTTGAAATTATCTGTTGAATTTTTTCTTCAGAGATATTCGTGTCTTTGATTCCAACAATTTTTTTTGTTTTATCTTCCACTCCAAAGATGATATAGCCTCTTCCACCTCTTGAGTTTGCAATAGCAATTACATCTTTTACAAGTTCCTTTTTTTCACCATCTGTCTCAAGTGATAGAGACTGCTTAAAATCAAGTTTTGGACCTTCATCAGACTCAAGTAACATTTTAAGTTTGTACTTATCCATCTATCTTCATCTCTACTGAACTTGTGATTTTTTCTTCTTTTATCACAGCTAAAAAAGCCTCAAAAACCTCTGGATCAAACTTTTTGCCAACCTCTTCTTTCATAATTTCTATAGCCTTTTCTTCCGAAAAAGCCCCACGGTAAGGTCTATCTGTTGTAAGAGCATCAAATACATCCGCCACTGAGATTATCTTTGACTCAATAGGAATTCTGTCTCCCTTTATTCCCAGTGGATAGCCACTTCCATCTACATTTTCGTGATGATACAAAACAATTTCTTTTATATTATCAAAATATTCAATGTTTGAAAGAATGTTATAACCATCCAGCGAATGCCTTTTGACAATTGCATACTCTTCTTGTGTGAGTTTGTCAGGTTTATTTAAGATATTTTCTGGAATTACAATCTTGCCAATATCGTGAAGATATGCAGCAATTTCCAAGTCAAATAAATCAATCTTATATCCCTTTGAAGATAGTTTTTCACCTATCCTTTTACTGTATTTCATAACTCTTTCTGCATGTCCTTTAGTGTAAGGGTCTTTCATTTCAATAATAGAAATTAAAAGCTTTATTGCTCCTTCAAAGTTCCTCTTTTCTTTCTCAAACAGTTCTTTCAAAAGCTCATCTTGCTGTTTCAATATTGAAATTTTGCTTTTTATCTCTTTCGAAAAATATTCTAAAATAATCTCTACATTCTCAAATCTGCCTTCTTTTTTTATGTTCGGTTTCGGGGTAACTGTATCACCGTTTATATTAGAAAATAACGAAATAGCATAATCTTCGAGTTGAACAACCTTTTTTGTAAGATATACTCCGCTTAAAAATGCAATAAGTAAAGTCAAAACCATAAGAAACAAAAATGTAATAATAAGAAGTTTTTCAAAATGTTCTTTTACATTTAAAAGAGTTTTCTCATTATAGTCAATTACAAGTACCCCTATTTTATTACCTTCAGTGTCTAACAATTGCAATTTGTTGCTCAGAAGCCTATTATTAGTTGATGTCATTGTTTGGTTTAAAAAATATATTCTATCTACCATGTAAGGCTGTATAAGAGATACAAACTCATCAATGTCCTTTGCCAGAAAAAGTGCTCCAGCAACAGGCTTTGCTAAATTTTTGTCATCTAAGACAGGTGAACATACAAATGCAAAAACTTTACCGTTTATTGTAATAAAACCTCTTTCAACACGAATTAAATTTATATCATCAGAAGGATAGATATTATTTATTATTTTCTTGAATATCTTGTATATTTTTGTACTGTCAGAACTTTTGATATCCCCAACTGGAGAATGAAAAGAAATAATTTCTCCCTTTTTTGAAAAACCAATTATCAGAGAAAAATTGTAAGGTTTTTGATAAAGCCAGTTTGTCCAGTAAAAGTTTATTGTCTCTTCATCCTTCGTCATAACAGCCCTGTAAAGCTCATTCCATATAGCATATTCTTTTACTATATTTACCATATCATCAAAAATCTTTTCGGTTATCCTTTCTAATGTTTGTTGTTGTTTGTTTACAAAATAATCATAAGTAATTTTTTCATACTGAGGAATTAAATTATTCATCACATATATAGCTACGACAGTTGTTGGTAAGAAAGCTATCAGAAGTGTAATAATTAATATTTTAAATCTTAGCTCCACCTTAATCCATCCTTTATTTCCCTTTATGTTAACCTTTTTGTTTGATTTATTTTTGTTCAAATTTAGTATAACACAAAATAGTTTGATATGTCATTTGTGAAATATTTCTAAACTATATTACTTCTTCTCTCTTAAAATATATATAATCTTTTCCTACAAGCTCAAACGGCAGTTTATATCCTATTATCTGTCCTTTTTTTAAAACTTCTCCTTTTTGAACGGTTAAAACATCGATATTTTCAAGTCTATAAATTATACAACTATCTTGTTTTATAATAATATCAAAAGTTTCACCCTTTTTTATAACTTCTGTTATCTTCCCTTCACAGGGACTGAGAATATTAGTTTTCTTTTTAACTATAATAAAAATTCCTCCATCATCAGAGGATTGAATTTGACCATCTGCAGGATATATGTAGGAGGTAGAAGATAAACTTTTTGTCAAACTGTCTCTGTTCGGTGGTTTTGAAAAAGATAAAGGCTGTAAAAAATCTTTCGCCCATTTTGTTAATTCTGAATAAACTTTTTCATCACGCTGAAAATAAATTTTAGCCTTCTCAAACGGAAAATTTTTGATGCGAATATATTGATACTTTATTGCAAGGATAAAAATCAGAAATAGGACTACTAATATTGTTTTGATTATCAGAACTCTTGAACACTTTTTGTTTATTTTCTTTTTTCTCATTTTCATTACCTTCCTAAATTATTTTCAATTTAATTTCTATTCTTTCACATAAAAAAAGATGATAGCAAAGCAAACTTGCTATCATCTTCTCTGAATAATCTCTTTAATATCTTCAATTATGTTCGGAATGATATCAATTATCCTTTCAATACTGCTGTTTGCTGAAACATTCAAAAGTCTTATCTGATCTTGGGTTACAACCAAAAAAGCAATCGGCATAACAGAAATTCCAGCACCAGTACCTCCTGCAAAAAGCGGAGAATTTTCGTCGGTTTTACCGGGCTTGGTACTATCTTGTTTTATGTCACCACCACCTGCCACAAACCCAAATGAAACTTTAGAAACTGGAATAATAACAGCTCCTGCTGAGCTTTGAACAGCATCACCCACTATTGTGTTAACGTCAATCATCTGTTTTAAATTCTCCATCGTTGTCTGCATGAGCATTTCAATCGGATGAGCCAAGTTTAACACCACCCTTTTGTTTTTTTATTACCTTAAACCAATTGGTCAGAAGCTTTACAGGAAAAATCTTTACATAAATATTTAGTTGTAAAATACTTGACAAAAAGTTCTCTTGACAGAACGCTTTATAATCAAGCTTAGTATTCTGTCCACATGACATTAATATTCCCCAAATTGAATATATGCTTGCACTTAAAATACTCAAAATAAAAGCATCTGCACAGTAAATGCGCGCACGAATCTTCTCTACTTTCATTACAGTAGACAAAAGGAACATTCTTATGAGTTTAAATACCATCTTGGTAGAAAAAGGTTTTGATTTTTTCTTTTTCGCTCCTTTTCCAGTAGAAAAATGTTCAACTCTTTTACACCCAGAAATAGGAATTTTTTTGTAAAATATATGCACATAAATTCCTAAAAAGTTAAACTTTACTCCAACAAAAAAGGCTTTTTCAACTTTTATCTCAATCAAAAATATTTTGGGTAAGCAAAGATAAATAACTAATATTGTAAAAAGCAAGAAATTTAAGAAAACTATCAATTTTTCTTATCAATGACCCTCAGAAAGTGTTGTGGTTTTATTAAAATTATTGCCACAAAAATAAAAGAGGATACATCAAATTGATGTATCCTCTTTTTGGATTTTTAAAATTTTCTCTTTGAGTTCGTCTATATCTTTAATACCAAGAGAAGTGTAAAAAAGTGAAGTTACCTCATACACAGCAGGCTTGCCAATTGTGTCCAGCCTTCCAGCTTCTCTGATGAGCCCCTTTTCTATAAGGCTTTTTATGACATTCTCGCTACTGACCCCTCTTATTTTTTCTATCTCCTGCCTTGTAATGGGACCTTTCAACGCCACAATTGATAGCACTTCATACGCCGCCTGAGAAAGAGATATATACTTTTGCTCCAAGTCAAAGTACTCCCTTATATATCCTGAATTTTCTGGATTGGTGACCAAAACATATCCATTTTCCTGTTCGGTTATCAGAAACCCTCTGTTCTGTTGTAAATATTCCTGTTTTAGTTCCTCAATACAGCTTTTGACCAGTTGACTATCTACTTCTAAAATCTTTGCAACC
Source organism: Caldicellulosiruptor obsidiansis OB47 (assembly GCF_000145215.1). Classification (NCBI taxonomy): domain Bacteria; kingdom Bacillati; phylum Bacillota; order Caldicellulosiruptorales; family Caldicellulosiruptoraceae; genus Caldicellulosiruptor; species Caldicellulosiruptor obsidiansis. Next base: position 841,741 of record NC_014392.1, on the reverse strand, counting down.
TTTTGTACATCCAAAGGTTGAGTAGCCAAAAACAGTATACTTTCCACGATTGATTTTATCTTTATTCTTTCCATCTCTGTCTTACTACCTCTTCAAAATCTTTATGTCATCAAATACTTCTTGCTGATGAGCAAAAATATGACCAAGCTTGCACAGTTCTAAAATTGCCAAGAATCTGTAGATTATCTCTTCTTTTGAAATCCCTTTAATGAGGCTACTAAAATATAAAACTCCTTTTTGTTTAATATATTCAAAAACCTGTTTCACAACTTTCAAAATAGATATTGGCTGTTTTTTGGTAATCTCCTGAAGCTTTTGAATGCTCTCTTTTGGCAAATCCTGATTTTTTTGGCTAATGGCTAAATATGCTCTGCAAAGTTTTTTAATATCAAGCTGAGCTACAAACTCTTTTTTATTTTCCTTTAAAAGCAAATAATCTTGATTTGTTTTTCTATAACATTCCCTGTAAGGATAATTCTCTTTTAAGTAGACGGCGATCTGTTTGTATCTCTGATATTCTCTCAGTCTTTCCATAAGTTCCTGGCGCGGGTCTTGGTCTTCCTGGGTTTTGGGCAAAAGCATTCTTGATTTTATCTCTAAAAGTGTTGCAGCCATTACCATGAACTCAGAAACAGAATCTACATTGATTGTGTCTAAATGGTTCAAGTATGCCAAATATTGGTTTGTAATCTCGGATATAGGAATATCATAAATGTTTATCTTTTCTTTTTTTATAAGGTAAAGCAACAGGTCAAGAGGTCCTTCAAAGTTGGGAAGTTTAACCTCAAAGTTCATAACAGACCTGCCCTGTCCTTTGCTTCTTGTAATGTTCTTGATGCTATTTCTCTTGCTTTTCTTGCACCTTCACTTATAACTCCCAAAACATAGTCAAGGTCATTTTCAAGCTCTCTTCTTTTTGACTGAATTGGCTCTAAAAACCTTGAAATATTTTCAAATAGCCTCTTTTTACACTCAACACACCCTATTCTACCCTGCCTGCAGTCTTCTTCTGTTTCTGCTACAATCTCCTGACTAAATATCTGATGGTACGCAAAAACTGTGCACACCTCAGGATGCCCAGGGTCGTTCTTGCGAATCCTTGCAGGGTCTGTTACCATGTTCATTACCTTTTTTCTGACACTTTCCAAGTCTTCAGAAAGCGCGATTGTATTTCCATAACTTTTGCTCATCTTTCGACCATCTGTTCCAACAAGCACTTTAACAGTGTTAAGAATTGCTTGTGGTTCTGGAAAAGTCTGACCATACAAAAAATTAAACCTTCTTGCAATCTCTCGTGTCAGTTCCAAGTGCGGAAGCTGGTCCTCACCAACTGGCACAAGTTCAGCCTTGTATATCAATATATCAGCTGCCTGAAGACATGGATACCCCAAAAAACCGTATGTTGCAATGTTCCTCTCTTTTAATTCTCTCATCTGATCTTTGTAAGTCGGACACCTATAAAGCCAAGACAACGGTGTTATCATTGAAAATAAAAGATGAAGCTCTACATGCTGTGGAACATGCGACTGCACAAATATTGTGCATTTTTTCGGATCAAGACCACTCGCCAAAAGGTCTATCACAACCTGTTTGGTGTACTCTTTTAAATTTGACGTATCTTCATATCCTGTTGTCAGTGCATGCCAGTCTGCAACAAAAAAGAAACACTCATATTCATCCTGAAGTTTTACCCAGCTCTCTATCGCACCAAAGTAGTTGCCAAGATGCAAAATACCCGTTGGTCGTGTACCAGACAAAACTCTTCTCATTGTTTTCATTCTCCTCAAAAGTTTAATATTTTATTTTAAGGAAGAAGATTAACAATAAAATTGATAAAATTAGAAACAACAAAAGCAGTTGGCTCCAAGAAAAATGATAACAGAAAAGGAGCAAAAAATATGCATGCAATTAATATTATCTGTCCTACAATTTCGTATTTATAGTAAAACTCTACATATTTGTTCGGCGCAAAGATAAATAGAACCTTTGACCCATCTAAAGGCGGTATTGGCAGTAAGTTGAATATAGCAAGATAAAGATTAATTAAATATGCTTCTTGAATCATAATATAAAGGTATTTATTTGCAATTAAATTGTATTTGTAGATATATTTTAACACAACTGCAAAGATAATTGCTGAAAAAATATTCGCAACAGGTCCTGCTAAGGCTGTTAACCCCATACCTACTTTTGGATTTTTGTATTTTGTTGGATCAGTTACTACAGGTTTTGCCCACCCAAACTTAAAAAGAATTAGCGCTATTGCACCAAATAAATCTATGTGTGGTACGGGATTTAAAGTTATCCTTCCCTGCCGCTTGGGCAGATCATCACCTTGCATGTATGCAACAAGCCCATGAGCAGACTCATGTACCGAGATTGCAAAAAGCAGCCCTGGAATTCTTAAAAGCATAGTTATCACATCTGGCAAACTCATTATACATTCTCTCCAAATATAATTTTGTTAAATCTCCACATCGTTTCTGACAAGGTCTTCATATGTCTCACGCTTGACAATTACTTTTGCTTGACCATTTTTCAAAAGCACAACTGCAGGGCGCGGGAAACGATTGTAATTGCTCGACATAGAATAATTATATGCACCTGTTGCCAAAATAGCAAGATGCTGTCCCGTTTTCAGCTCAGGAAGCTTTATGTCTTTTATGAGTATATCACCAGACTCACAACACCTTCCCGCAATTGTATAAACTTTTGTTCGTTCTCCCAGCGGGTTTTCAACAACATATGCATCATATCTCGCCTGATACAGTGCATAGCGTGGATTGTCAGTCATACCCCCATCAACAGATGCATAGTTTCTGACATTTGGTATCTCTTTGATACTGCCAATTGTGTAAAGTGTAATTCCAGCCTCACCGACAATTGATCGTCCAGGTTCCAAAACAATAAACGGTTTTTTTAGCCCTCTTAAGCTGCAAAATTCTTCTACCTCTTCAGCAATTGCTTCAATAAACTTTTCAATCTTGGGTGGTTCATCATGTGCAGTGTACTTTATCCCAAATCCCCCACCTAAATCTAATATCTCTATCTCGCAGCCAAGTTCATTTTTAAGCTTCAACATAAATTCAAGCATGACCCTCGCAGCAAGCTTAAACGGAGCTGTTTCGAAAATCTGCGAACCTATATGACAGTGAAGGCCAATCAAGTTTAGTTCTTCTTTTTGCAGCACTTTTTGAACCATAGAGAATGCCTCGCCATTTTCAAGTGCAACCCCAAACTTTGAGTCTATCTGCCCTGTTCTTATAAACTCATGTGTATGAGCTTCAATACCAGGTTTTATTCTGATCAAAACATCCGCCTTTTTGTTTTTTGTTTTACATATCAAGCTTAGCATGTCAAGCTCATCAAAATTGTCAAGTACAATCTTTACCCCTTTGTCAACTGCCATTTCAAGCTCATCATATACTTTGTTGTTCCCATGGAAAAATATCTTATCTGGTTCAAAATTTACAGAAAGTGCAGTGTACAGCTCCCCACCTGATACAACATCAAGACCTATTCCTTCTTCTTTTGCTATTCTACACATAGCCTTTGTGCAAAAAGCTTTTGATGCATAAATTATAAGACCATTTTCTCCAAAATATTTCTGCAGGGAAGACTTGAATCTATTGATATTTTCTCTTATCATTGTCTCATTCATAACATAAAGAGGAGTCCCATACATCTCTATAAGTTCAAGAAGATCAATCCCTTCCCAACAAAGGTTACCTTTTGGCGAAATTTCAAGATTGCATCTTAGCTGCATCTATTTTCTCCCCTCGCAATTTTAATGTTGAGAATAATTCTAACATACAATCGAAGAAAAATTCAATATTGCTTGTGCCAAAAAACCTATGCTGTTTCGATATTTGCCGCATCGTGAAGACCAAACTTTTCTATGGCCATCTCTCTCAGTTTATATTTTTGGACCTTACCGTTTGCAGTTGTAGGAAAACCATCAACAAATATAACATATTTTGGTGTCTTGTGCCGTGCAAGATTTGCTTTTACAAACTCTTTTATTTCCTCTTCGGCTACCTTACACCCATCCTTAAGGATTATAAACGCAGCAATCTCCTCACCATAAACCTTATCCGGCACACCCACAACCTGAACATCTTTTACTGCCGGATGTGTATATAAAAATTCTTCTATTTCGCGCGGATAGATATTTTCTCCACCTCTTATTATCATGTCTTTGAGCCTGCCAGTAATTCTTAAATATCCATTTTGGTCAATGTATCCTAAATCACCTGTGTGAAGCCAGCCATCTTCGTCAATAGCCTGTTTTGTTGCTTCCGGCATCTTGTAATATCCTTTCATAATGTTGTACCCTCTTGCGCATATCTCTCCAATAACACCGTTTGGAACCTCTTTTTTGGTATGAATATCTACAATTTTAACCTCCACACCTTCAAGTGGTTTTCCAACCGTGGATACCCTAAATTCAAGAGGGTCATCAACTCTTGTCTGAGTTATTACAGGTGATGCCTCTGTTTGACCATATGCTATTGTAATCTCTTTCATGTGCATCTTTTCGACAACTTCTCTCATCACCTTAATAGGACAAGGTGCTCCTGCCATTATACCAGTTCTCAGAGAAGAAAAGTCGAATTTATCAAAGTCCGGGTGCTGCAAGATTGCAATAAACATTGTAGGTACACCATGCAAACCAGTGCATCTTTCAAAGTGGACTGTCTCCATAACTTTAAGAGGACTAAAATGGTCAAGCGGCACCATGGTGGCACCTTTTGTCACACATGCACCTATACCTAATACAAGTCCAAAACAGTGAAAAAACGGTACAGGGATGCACAGCTTGTCCTTGTATGTAAGTTGCATGCAATCTGCAATTGCGTTTGCGTTGTTGAGAATGTTTCTGTGTGTAAGCATAACACCTTTGGGAAATCCGGTGGTACCAGAAGTGTACTGCATATTTATTACCTCATCCGGCTCAAGGCTTTTTTGCCTGTGTATTAGCTCCTCATCAGAAACATTTTTACCAAGTTCAATTACCTCGTGCCAGTTATATATTCCATCATGGGAACCTTGCCCGACAAAAACAAGTCTTTTAAGACACGGTAGATTCGGATTTTCAAGCTCTCCTTTTTTGCACGCCTGAAGCTGTGGATTGAGTTTTTTCACAATCTCAAGATAGTTCGAATCTTTAAATCCTTCTGTGAATATTAAAGTGGAACTGTCAGATTGCCTAAGAAGATACTCAAGCTCATATATCTTGTAGTTGGTATTTACAGTAACAAGTACTGCTCCAATCTTGGCTAAAGCAAAAATTGAAATGAGATACTCAAGCCTATTTGTTGCCCATACAGCCACATGTTCTCCTTTTTGAATTCCAATTGCCATAAAGCCTTTTGCTGCATCGTCCACCATTTTTTTGAACTGGGAATATGTAAGGTAAATCTTTTCATGATGATAAATGACAGCAGGATTGTCAGCATACTTTGCAGCTATCATATCAAAATAGTCTGGAATAGTCATTTCAATAAAAGCCATTGAGCCATTGCCCCCTTAAAAAATTTACAAGCCTTTTACCTTACCCTACCTTTTAAGGTAAAAGGCTTTTGTTAATTTTAGATTATTATAAATTTTGAATGCATAAATTGTCAACAACAAAATCTTAGATATACTTCTTGATATGTCCTATTGCACTTTTTTCGATTCTTGACACCTGTGCCTGTGAAATTCCCACAATTCTTGCTACCTCCATCTGAGTTTTTCCCTTATAATAACGCAAATACAGAATTTCTTTTTCACGCTTTGTCAGTTTGCTGAGGGCATCCTTCAACGATATCTCCTCAAGCCAAACATTTTCGCATGATTTCTGGTCGCACAGTTTTTCCACAACATACATTGTGTCACTGCTATCTTGAAATACGGGTTCATACAAAGATATCGGCTCCTGAATGGAATCAAGCGCAAAAACAAGCTCTTCTTTGGTGATTGAGAGTTCTTTTGCTATCTCTTCCAATGTTGGTTCTCTGTGGTTTTTATTTATATACTTTTCCTTTATTTTCAAAGCTTTATAGGCTGTATCTTTCAACGATCTTGAAATTCTCATAGAGTTGTTATCTCTCAGATACCTTCTTATCTCTCCGATTATCATCGGCACTGCATATGTGGAGAACTTGACATTTTGTGAAAGATCAAAATTATCAATCGCTTTTATAAGACCAATACAACCTACCTGGAACAAATCATCTAAGTTCTCGCCCCTGTTTGCAAACTTTTGGACAACACTCAAAACAAGCCTCAAATTCCCCTCAATAAAAATTCTCCGCGCTTCTTTGTCTCCTTCTTTCATCCTCTTTAAAAGCTCGAATTTTTCCTCATGGCTCAAAACGGGGAGAGTTGATGTGTTCACACCACAAATTTCTACCTTGTTCAATTTAATTACCTCCCCCTTTTTTTAAAACTTCAAGCTATTGTTTATTATTAACCTTGGGGAAGGCAATTATTCTGAAATAGATTTTCATATTATATAATCTTTGCCAGCTCTTTTTTGAGTCTTGTAATAATCTTTTTTCTAAGCGTGAGATATAGCTTTGGGATATTCCCAGCATATCTGCAACCTCTTTTTGAGTCTTCTCACCCTCATCTCCAAATCCAAATCTTAGTTCAACAATCTTTTTCTCCCTTGACGGAAGCTTTTGAATTGCCTGCAAAAGCGCTTCTTTTTCTACATTACTCTCAATTCTATTGTAGATTTCCTCTGTATCAGTCCCCAGAACATCAGAGAGCAAAAGCTCATTGCCGTCCCAGTCAACATTTAGTGGCTCGTCTATCGACAGTTCAAGCTTTTTGTTAGAATTTCGCCTTAAAAACATCAAAATCTCATTTTCTATACATTTAGATGCGTAAGTAGCAAGTTTTATATTCTTATTTGGATTGTATGTATTTATTGCTTTAATCAAACCTATTGTGCCTATTGAAACAAGGTCTTCAAGGTTAACCTTTGTATTTTCAAATCTTCTCGCAATGTAGACAACCAGCCTCAAATTTCTTTCTATTAGCAGCTTTTTTAATCCTTCTTCTCCTTGGTAATGAATCCTGTATAAAATCTGGGCTTCTTCGTCAGGCGTAAGTGGCGGCGGAAGTGTGTCACATCCACCAATATAGAAAATTTCCATTATTTGGTTTTGAGAAAGTTTGAAACCAAGTTTTTCTAAGATTTTCAATACATATTGCAGAATCTTAGACTCAAGTTTCATAAAAATCACTCCTCCTTTAAAAAAATCAGATTAAATCAGGGCCGAGCAGTGCTGAGTACCTGTTTGAAATCTTTTTGTCATACAAGGCAATTGCCACATCTTTTTTTATCCATGTGTTTTTGTTCTCTGACACATAAAACTCATCGGGTATAACTCCCACCAAAACTCCATGTTCCTGCCCAATTGAATTGTAAGGTATCAAAACAATTCTGTTCCCCAAAAGTTCCTGAAGCTTTTCAAGATCCTTTGAACAGATATCTTTTGCGTCTTCACCCATCTCAAGAAGCTTTTTTTCAACAATTACAACAGGTTTGCCAGAGAAAGGTTCTTTTAAGTTATTGCCTGTATCTACATATCCCACACAGCTGTATTCTGACTGATTTATCTTGAATCTTATATACCTTATGAGTGAATCTTTGTAGACCTTTTTAATTACAAGCTCATACGACAGCTTGAACACAATTAGCGAAATGCCAAGTGCAAGTAGCACGTTTTTTAGTTTTAGCTGCACAGAGTACTCAATACTATTTCTTGAAATATAATAAACGAAAAATCCCATTCCACCAAACATAATTGTTACAAGGTAAAAGCTGAGAAGTTGTCTGATAAAGCCAAAAAAGTTTTTTGGCAAAAAGGTAAAATATACAAGAAAAATTGAAACAATTATTTTCCCAACAGGAGAGTACAAAAATTGCAGAGGCTGATAAAATTGAAACAGCGAATAAAAAGCCCCAAGCATACTTATGAGCAAAATCTTAAAACTATTAACATTTGTTTTGAGTAAATATGATGTCACAAGAAGAATAAAATAATTTATAACTAAATTTTCCAATATATATACATCTGCGTAAATAATCATCTTCTCGCCACTATTTGTCCTCAAAAGAGTTATTTCTAAGTAATAATTATATTCCTGCAAAGGTAAAAATTATGTCAAAAAAGTTTCAACTGGTCCTCCTTACCAAAAACAAATTTCTAACAATTTTTTGCAAAAAATAAACCATTTTTTATTTAACCACTGAAACTCTGTACCAATACCAAGCAAAAAATTTTTAGCATTAAAAGAGTACTTGAGAGAATACAAGGATTAAACTATTTTCGTGTGTATGACAAAAGATTGTTAACTTTAATTTCCAATTATTTTCGGATAGATATAATTCAGAAGTTATGTTAAAATAAAGAGTAACAACAGCTACAAAGTATTTGTTGTTTTTAATAAAGCTTGAAATCGATTTCCTTTTAATGATAAGAAACAATTTTACTTATTAAAAAGATCTTACTTGCGATAGTACTTTATCATTAATTATCGCAAGTTATTGAACCTCACTCTTGTATATAAGCTTTTCAATAAACCTTCGATGTTTTTTAAAAAATACATATACCAAAGAGGGGATTGCTAATGGCACTTAGATTGGCTCGGTTGATAAGTGATGGCATGGTACTGCAAAGAGACCAAAAGATAAAAATATGGGGCTGGGCTTTACCAGAAGAAAAAGTTACAGTACACTTTTTGGGCAAGTCATACAGTACTGTTGCCAACACTGACGGCAAGTGGGAAGTGACTTTACCTGAGCTGCAAGCAGGCGGACCTTATTTTATGGTAATAGAAACATTTCAAAAAAGCATCACTATAAACAACATACTAATAGGAGATGTGTGGGTTTGTTCTGGTCAATCGAATATGGTTTTGCCCATGGAAAGAGTAAAAGATATTTATGAAGAGGAGATAGCTAATTGCGACAATCCTTTCATAAGACAGTTCACTGTGCCTGACAGGTATGACTTCAAAGGACCACAAGAAGATTTGGAAGAAGGTAGCTGGGAACCAGTTACTAAAGATACCATTCTTCGGTTTTCGGCTGTGGGATACTTTTTTGCCAAGGCATTATTTGAAAAGTACCATGTGCCCATAGGCTTGATTAAAGCATGCGTTGGTGGAACTCCGATAGAAGCATGGCTTAGCGAAGATGCCTTACAACAATTTCCTGAAAATTTGAAAATACTTGAACAGCTCAAGGTTGACGGCTATATAGAAAGCATAAAGAAAAAGGAAGAAGCCGAGATAAATGCCTGGTATGAAAAACTAAACAAAGAGGATAAAGGTATGAAAAAAGGTGAGCCTGCATGGTTTGATCCTAACTACGATGACTCGGACTGGCAAACTGTTAAACTCCCAGCTTCTTGGAAAGAAATGGGGTTAGACTCTTTGAAAGGAGTGGTATGGTTTAGGAAAAAAGTAACTGTACCTGCTTCTATGGTCGGCAAACCCGCAAAGCTTTATATGGGTACAATAGTTGACAGTGATCACACTTATATTAACGGTACTCTTGTAGGTTCAACTTCTTATCGCTATCCTCCAAGAAAATACGAGGTCCCTGCGCACCTACTTAAACCAGGTGAAAATGTAATAGCCATAAGAGTTATAAGTAACGATGGTAACGGAGAGTTTGTCAAAGGCAAGCCTTACAAACTTTTCACTGAAGATTACCAAATCAGCCTAGAAGGCGAGTGGAAATACAGAGTCGGTGCAGTAGCTGAAAAGCCTCTACCATCTATGACTTTCTTCGAGTACAAACCTGCAGGATTGTTCAATGGCATGATTGCACCGCTTTTAAAATTTAGTATTAAAGGTGTTATATGGTATCAGGGTGAATCAAACACTGATAACCCTAAAGGATATCATAAGAAGTTCTGTGCGTTAATATCCGATTGGAGGCAAAAGTGGGGACAGGGTGACTTCCCTTTCCTGTACGTACAATTGGCAAACTTTATGGAGGCAAAGTCCCAACCATCAGAGAGTAAGTGGGCTGAACTCAGAGAACAGCAGCGAAAGACACTCGCCGTTCCAAATACAGGCATGGCTGTTACCATTGACTTAGGAGAATGGAATGACCTGCATCCCTCTAACAAAAAAGATGTGGGAGAAAGGCTTGCCCTACTTGCCCGAAAAATTGCATATGGCGAAGAAAATCTTGTTGCTTCTGGTCCACTTTATAAGTCTGCAAAGATTGAAGGTAATAAGGTAATTATTGAATTTTCAGAAGTTGGCAGTGGTCTTATTGCAAAAGGAGGTGGCGAACTTAAACATTTTGCAATTGCTGGAAGTGACAAAAAATTTACCTGGGCTAAAGCTGTCATAGAAGATAACAAAGTTATAGTATGGAACGAAAGTATCTCAAATCCTGCTTATGTTCGATATGCATGGGCTGACAATCCAGAAGGAGCAAATCTGTACAATAAAGAAGGCTTGCCAGCCTCTCCGTTTACAACAGAAGAAGAAATATAGCAAAAATTTCAGGGGTGAGAATAAATGGATATAAAGTTTGATTTATTTCCTTTTGGCAAAACAAAAGCACTGACTATGAGTTATGATGACGGACAAATATTCGATAGAAGGCTTGTTGAAATTTTTAATGAATATGGAATAAAAGGCACTTTTCATTTGAATTCAGGAAATCTTGGTAAAAAACCTTTTATTTCACCGGATGAAGTTGCAAAGCTATATGAAGGCCATGAAGTTGCTGTTCACACTAAAACCCATCCTTTCATGGATTGTATTCCAATTGAGGCTGTGGTTGAAGAAATTTTAGAAGACAGAAAAAATTTAGAGACATTAGTTGGTTACCCGGTTAAAGGTATGTCTTATCCTTATGGAGTATATAATGAAGAAATTGTGAATATTTTGCCAAGTCTCGGGATTGAATATGCAAGGACTGTAGAATCTCACCATGATTTTCGTATTCCGTCAAACTTTTTAACCTGGGCTCCAACTTGTCATCATGATGACAATTTATTGGAACTTGGACGTAAATTTTTAGATTATGAATATAAAGGAAAACTAAAGTTAATGTATGTGTGGGGACATAGTTTCGAATTTGAAAGAAAAAATAATTGGCATTTAATAGAAAATTTTTGCAAATTGATGGCGGGAAAAGACGATATTTGGTATGCGACTAACATCGAAATAGTAAGATATCTCAAAGCACTACGAAGTTTACAATTTTCAGTAAATGGCGATTTTGTCTATAACCCATCTGCTATTTCAGTGTGGATAAGCGTTAACAATAAACCTGTAGAAATTAAAAGTGGTAAAATTATAAAACTGAAATAATAATCCTGTATTGTTTGTAATGCAAACTATTTTTTGTAATTTAATGCCAATAAAAAATAAAGGAGGAAAATACTCATGAATAATTATGAACATCGCAAAAGTACAGTCACATTGAAAATTAAAAGGTCAGATGGCACGCCTTTGAAAAATACAGAGGTGGTGGTAAGACAGACAAAACATAAATTCTTGTTTGGCTGTGCCGAATTTTCAGTAGTACCTTTTGCCAACAATGAACTCCAAGGCAAAGAAAAAGAAAAATCCGAAATAATTTTCGAAAAGTTTTTGGATCTTTTTAACTTTGCTACTCTGCCATTTTATTGGGCAAGATTTGAACCAGTTAAAGGTAAACCTGATACTCTCAGACTTAAAAATACAGCTAAATGGCTTATATCCAAAGGATGTACAGTAAAAGGTCACCCGCTTTGCTGGCACACTCTCACAGCTCCGTGGCTGCTTGAGATGAACAATCAAAAGATATTAGCTGCTCAGCTCGAGCGAATTCGGCGAGAAGTAAGCGAGTATGCAGGTTTGATTGATATTTGGGATGTGATCAATGAAGTTGTGATTATGCCCATATTTAATAAGTATGACAATGGTATTACAAGAATATGTAAGGAACTTGGCCGAATACGTCTTGTTAGAGAGGTTTTTGCTGTAGCAAGGGAAGCAAATCCACGTGGAATATTTCTCATAAACGATTTTAACACCTCTGTAGCATATGAAATTTTAATTGAAGGACTTCTTGAAGCAGGAGTTAGAATTGATGCAATAGGAATTCAATCTCATATGCACCAAGGATATTGGGGAGTTGAAAAAACTCAGGAGATATTAGAAAGATTTTCTCGTTTTAACCTACCTATTCACTTTACAGAAACCACTATTATCTCAGGCAACCTTATGCCACCAGAAATTGAAGACTTAAATGACTATAAAGTTGAAGAATGGCCAAGTACACCTGAAGGTGAAGAGCGACAGGCCATGGAGGCTATGTTGCATTACAAAACACTTTTTGCACATCCAAAGGTTGAGGCTATCACATGGTGGAATTTTGTAGATGGAGAGTGGCTCAACGCACCTGCTGGTTTTATAACCAAAGATGGTAGAATAAAACCCATCTACTACGAGCTTTACAAGCTTATAAAAGGTGAATGGTGGACTGAACAGCAGTATCTAATGACCGATGAACAAGGTAGTGTAAAAGTATCAGGATATATGGGAGATTATGAAATCAGCTTCAGCAACAAGACAACAACCTTTGTTCTCGATAAAACAAATGAACTTATTGAAATTACTTTTTGATATTTAAAATGAAGATTTTAAAACTCAAGAAAATATAAGCCCCCTGCCTTTTTAGCAAGGGGGTATATTTTTTATTTCTTGTTTTTTAAAAATATTGGAATTTCAAATATATCATCGTCCTGGAACAGATTTTGCAGATTGCCGACCTTTGGCAGCGAAGCTTTGTTGGCCTGGACAGATGACTGTTCTTCATTGGTTGTGTCAAATCCTGTTGCAATAACAGTGACCTGAACTTCATCCTTCATCTCTTCATTGAACACAATGCCCATTATAAAGTTAACATTCTCATCAGCTTCGGAAGAAATAAGCTCGTTTGCTCTTTCAATTTCGTCAAGCAGAAGTTCTTCTGGATTTCCAGTGTAGTTTACAAGAACACCTTTCGCACCTTTTATTGACGTCTCAAGAAGAGGACTGTTGATTGCCTGTTCTAAAGCCTTAAGTACTTTTTCGTCGCCTTTTGCCTTGCCTATTCCCATGTGCGCATATCCCTTGTTCATCATAATAGCCTTGACATCTGCAAAGTCCACGTTTATTAGTCCCGCATTCAAGATAATATCAGAAATTCCCTGAACACCCTGTCTTAGCACATCATCAGCCATTCTGAATGCATCTGAAATTTTGAGACTCTTATTTGTCGAAAGCATAAAAAGCCTGTCGTTTGGCACAATAATTATTGTATCTACAATCTTCTTCAACTCTTCTATTCCTTTTTCTGCGTTAATTCTTCGCTTTGCGCCTTCACTTTTAAATGGTCTTGTAACAACAGCAACAGTTAGTATTCCAAGCTCTTTTGCTATCTCAGCAACAACAGGTGAGGCACCCGTACCTGTACCACCACCCATTCCCGCTGTGATAAATACCATGTCTGCTCCTTTTAAAACCTGGGCTATATCCTCTTTACTTTCTTCTGCTGCTTTTCTTCCAATCTCCGGGTCTGCTCCCGCTCCAAGTCCTTTTGTAATCTTCTCACCTATTTGAATCTTATAATGCGCTTTCGAACGCTGAAGAGCCTGCTTGTCAGTGTTCACTGCTATGAACTCTACCCCCGACACACCAACGTCAATCATCCTATTGACCGCATTGTTTCCTGCGCCACCAACACCAACAACTTTCAATTGTGCAATGGTCATTTTTTCTGTGTCAAAACTAATCATTGGTTTTTCTCCTCCTTAGAAAAACTCTTGTTTTTTAGCAAAATTGCTCTGCGCATCTCTCCAAAATTTTGAAAAATTCTAACACCAAAAGCCACAATTGCTGCTTGGTACAGCGGAATACCAAGCATGTCACCCATATAAGCAAGAAGCATGGCTATTAATGTATTACCCACAAATCCAGAAATGAATATGTCAATCTTGAAATCACCTTTCAAATTTGATTTTAGAGCTCCAAATATAGAATCAAGTGCTGCAAGAAGACCAACTGCAACATAGGATGAATAATCCTGAGGAATACTTATTGGAATAAAAAGCCCTATTAATATTCCAACCAAAAGAGCAATTACAAGCACTATCATACTCTCATCAGCTTCCTTCACTCTTTATCTTTGCGTAATTGAACTTCAAACTTCCGGTATAACGTGGAATGACAATTTTTGAAGCTTCTTCAATCTTAACCTCTATAGAAAATTCTTTTAAAAGGTCTATGATACCACCCCGCATCTCAAGAGAATTTTTAAGAATCTTAGGGTCACCGATTGCCTTTATTATGTACGGGGCAGAATACCTTGTGTTATTTATGCTTATAGTTGGTCCTGCACATCTTATCTCTGTGGTTGAAACCACTCTCTGGTCATTTATTGCTATGGCTTCAGCTCCTGCTGCCCTAAGTTCATTTATTACCTGCAAAATATCAGAATCATGTAGCAAAAAACTGTTTGGATCAACATTTGGCTGGGCAGGAATTTTGCTATCGTCAAGGGTAACAATAATACCAGGTCCTTCTACATCAGTAAGCCCTGCTAAAATCTTGACCTTGTCAAGCTCTTCTTTCAAAAGCTCGGTTGTTTTGCTTATACTTGCTGCTGAGTCTTGATACTCTTTAAGTTTTGTCTCCAAATCATACACTTGCTGACGAAGGCTCACATTTTCCTTCCTCAGCTGATTTATCTGTTCTGCAAGCTCAATAGCTCTAGCCTTTTCCAAATTTTTAAGTTCGTTGCTCTGCCTAACACTTTTTATCTGCATGGACATCAAAATCCCCAGAACCAATAACAAAATAGCAATGGCAACCTGTCCACCCGTCGGTTTTTTAATCTTTACCTTCATATTCTTTTAATTGTCCTCCCCAGTATTTGGACTGAACGTGGCAATCCCATTTGAGTTTAGTGTTATAACACCTTCTATGTTTTTTGGTAATTTATTGTACACGCTTTTCAAAAGCTTCAATTTGTAATCTATCTCTGACCCATCTCCAAGCTTTACAGTTAGCTTGTCCATCTTCAATTCAATGTCGTTTACATTTTTTAATAAGATTTCTATGACTTTGACTTTAAAAGTATGAAACGCATTAAACTTCTTTAGACTTTGAGAAACCTCAATTGCTTTTTGTAGTAAGAACTCATCTGTTGTTATAATTCTTTTTCCAACTGCTACCTGAGTTACTTTTAGCCC
This sequence comes from Caldicellulosiruptor obsidiansis OB47, assembly GCF_000145215.1. Taxonomy (NCBI): domain Bacteria; kingdom Bacillati; phylum Bacillota; order Caldicellulosiruptorales; family Caldicellulosiruptoraceae; genus Caldicellulosiruptor; species Caldicellulosiruptor obsidiansis. The sequence continues at coordinate 826,493 of NC_014392.1, read as the reverse complement.
ATTAAATATAATCGAATTTTCTCGTAAATCCCCTTCTATTCTTATTACATACCCTTTTTTGTCTATTTCTATATATGAATTTAAGTATCTTATAAGACCCGCTGTTTGTTTTTCATAAACATCAATCACAAGGGTGTTAGGCAGCTTTCTTTTTATTTTAACATCCTCTATTTCCGGATTTTCTAAAAGTTTTTGCTTAATCTCTTTTGTATTTATACTCAGTATATTCTGAGTTTGATATTGCTGTATTATTTTTATGATATCATTTTTTTTAACTCTTTGCAAATTATGTATACTAAAATGCTTCACGTCAAAGTAATCCAAGTTAAAAATAAAAAGAGAAAGAAGGATCCCTAACATTAATAATACACTAATCTTTATACTTAATCTACCCATTTTTAAATATTCACTCACCTTTTTCTCTTAAAATCTTTGCCCCCAGCCAAGAGTATTTCTCCTCTATTTTTTCGTAACCCCTGTCAATATACTCTGCCTCCAAAACCTCTGTTACTCCTTCTGCGCATAGCCCTGCCAAAAAAAGTGCAGCTCCTCCTCTCAAGTCGCGAGCAAAGACCTGACAACCTCTCAATTTTTCAACTCCATTTATTACTGCAATATCCTTTTCAACATGTATGTCAGCACCCATTTTAATAAGTTCTGGAATGTGTTTAAACCTGTTTTCAAAAATGGTCTCCTTGATTATAGTAACCCCATCCGCAACCACAAACGCACTACAAACAGGAGCCTGAAGATCTGTGGGAAAACCAGGGTAGTAATGTGTAGTTATCCGCTGACCGCCTTTTAACCTTCCTTCTTTCTTTATCCAAATCTCATTCTTTGATTCTTTAATTTTACACCCCGCACTTTTGAGAATATGCAAAATCGAATCCAAATGTCTTGGAAATACACCTCTCAAAACCACTTCTTCTCCACATGCAGCAACTGCGCACAGGTAAGTTCCTGCCACAATTCTATCAGGAATAACTTTATGAATCACTTCTTCACTTTTTAATTTTTTCACACCTTCAATCTTAATTATGTGAGTACCTGCACCTTTAATTTTAGCACCAAGTTTGTTCAAAAAATGACAAAGATCAGCTATCTCAGGTTCTTTTGCTGCATTTTTTATCACTACTTCACCATCGCAAAATATGGAGGCAAGAATTATATTCTCTGTTGCTCCAACTGACGGAATTGGCAAAAATATCCCATTACTTTTAACCTTTTTGCATTTGCACATTATCTTGCTATCATGTTCAAATACTTCTATCCCAAGCTGTCTAAAAGCCAAGATGTGAAGATCTATCGGTCTTTGCCCTATCTCACACCCCCCTGGCTGATTAGATAGTTCTGCCTTTTTAAACTTGCTCAAAAGTGCTCCCATGAAAAGTATACTTGAGCGCATCAACTTGGCATACTCAGGCGGGATGGTAAATCTTTTAATTGAGCTACTATCTACCACCACTGTATTATTTTCAAACAAAACCTTGCATCCAAGATACTTAAGAATCTCCAATGTGTGTCTCACATCAGCAATATCAGGTACATTTGTGATAATTACTTTGTTTTCTGCTAAAATAGAAGCTGTTAATATGGGAAGTACTGCATTTTTTGCACCTTCAACCTCAATTTCTCCCATGAGCTTTGCTGGACCATATACGATAAGTTTTTGCATTTTTACTTCCAAACTTTTCAGCAAACCGTCGCATATTATTTTATTCTTTAGCGCCAGCAGCTGTTACAAAACTTATTTGATATATTCTCTTATTATTTTCGCTATATTTTCAGTTGCATCAGGTCTTCCAAGATTTTTGCTTTTTTTCTGCATTGAAGTATACAACTCTTTATCATATATAAGTTTTTCCAAAAAAATTTTAAGCTTATCTTCCTCAAGTTCATTTTCAAGTACAACAAAACACGCACCTTGCCTTTCAAGTGCTCTTGCATTGTATTCTTGATGATTGTTAACTACATACGGTGATGGGACAATAATGCTTGGCTTGCCAAGAGCAGTTATCTCAGAAATAGCTATAGCACCACCTCTTGAGACAACAATGTCAGCAGCAGCAAGATATTTTGGCATCTCCATAATATATGGATACAGACTTATGTTTGTCAGCGCATTCAACTGCTTAGCATAATTCTTTGCATCATCAAACTTCTTCTCACCTGTCGAAAGGATAAAATGTACATCCTTGTTACCTTCAAAAGACTTTGCAAGTCTTATCGCTGCCCTGTTTAGGTTTTCTGCACCTCTGCTTCCACCTACTATCAAAACAGTGGTCTTACCTTCAACTCCAATCTCACGTTTTGCCTGGCTTTGATTGTAGTTCAAAATCTCAAGCCTGATTGGATTCCCTGTCAAAATAATATTTTTGCTTTTTTTGAAGTATTTTCTGCTCTCTTCAAAACTTATCAAAACCTTGTCACAAAATCTTGAAATTATCCTGTTAGCAAGACCCGGAAAAGCATTCTGTTCGTGCAAAATAATCTTTATTCCAAGACTTTTTGCAGCAAACGCAACAGGAAGTGATACATAACCCCCTGTTACAAATACGGCAGCTGGTTTGTATCGCTTTAATATCTTCTTAGCCTGCCTAAACCCTTTTAAAAACTTTATTAATACCTCAACATTTTTTACCGTCAGCTGTCTTTTAAGACCTTTTACCTCTATAAACTCTATCTTGTAACCAGCCCCGGGTACAATCTTTGCCTCCAGTCCTTCTTTTGTTCCAACGAAGATTATGTTAAAGTACTTATCAGATCTTTTCAAAAAATCGGCAACTGAAATTGCAGGATAAATATGACCACCTGTCCCGCCACCGCTAAATATTAATGTTTTACTTTCGTGTGTCATTTTATCACCTTGATTCTTCTTGAAATGCTCAGCAAAAGTCCTACACCAAAAAGATGAAACACTATTGAAGTTCCCCCGTATGTTATAAACGGTAATGGCACACCTGTTGCCGGCACTGAAGCTGTTACAACAGCAATGTTCAAGATTGCCTGCAACGCTATTATGCTTGTGACACCAAACGCTAAAAGTGTGCCAAACCTATCAGGACTATTTAGCGCAATAACAATCCCTCTCCATACAAACAGGACAAACAGAACTATCACAAATATAGCTCCAACAAACCCGAGTTCTTCACACAAGATTGAAAATATAAAATCTGTGTGGGGCTCCGGAATGTACAATAGTTTTTGCCTACTCTGACCAAGTCCCATACCAAAAAGTCCACCAGAACCAATAGCGTACAGCGACTGAATTATCTGGTACCCTTTGTCTGTGGGATCTGCCCATGGGTTAAAAAGCGCCTGAATTCTTTCCACCCTATACTGTTCTTTTGTTGTCAGGTAGTACAAAATCGGCACAGCTAAAGCACCCATTGTTACAAAATAGCTAAGATTGAGTCCCCACGCAAAGAGCATGAGCATTGAAATCCCAAGTATCAGTATGCAAGTGCTCATGTTTGGTTCCTTGTATATAAGTACAAAGAACAGCCCTGTTAAAAGCATTGAAATAACAAAAACTTTAAATCTCGATTTTGGTTTGTCAACACGGTCAAAGTACGTAGCAAGAGTTATCACAAGAGCATACTTTGCAAGCTCTGATGGCTGAAACTGAACAGGACCAATGTCAATCCATCTGCGTGCGTTGTTTACAAGCTTGCCTATACCTGGAATTAAGACTGCTACAAGCGATATTGCAGCTATTATATAAAGCATAATGGCAAACTTTTTCCACACTCTGTAATCAATTTGACTTGTTATATACATAACTATTAAACCCAGTAGAATACCTATTACTTGTTTTTTTAAAAAATGATAACTGTCATGAAAGTGATAATATGCATAGTAATAACTTGCACTGAATATCATTACAACTCCAATGAGCGAAAGTAAAAGAGTGATATATAAAAGCGGATAGTCAATCATCTTCTTTTCCATCCTTGATATTCACATCCCTATGTCAAAAGCTCATTTACATATTCTTTAAACATTTTTCCTCTCTGCTCATAATTTTCAAACATATCCCAACTTGCGCATGCAGGTGACAGAAGTACAACATCACCGCTCTTTGCATATTCAAAGCTCTTCTCTACTGCCTCTTTCAAGCTGGACACCAACTCAAAGTTTTGATACCCTATTTTCTCAAGTTCGTTGGCAATCTTTTGCTTTGTCTGACCGAGCAAAAATACTTTCTTGACCTTTTTAGCTATCAAACCTGCAAACCTTTCAAAACTTTCTCCCTTGTCATATCCTCCAGCAATTAAAATTATTGGGCTTTCAAAAGCACTGATTGCCTTTTCAGCCGCATCAGTGTTTGTTCCTTTTGAATCATTATAAAATTTTATACCATTTATCTCTGTCACAAATTCTATCCTGTGTTCAACCCCTTTGAAAGTCTTCAACACATCCTTAATAGTATCTTTTGCTACCCCAAACGGCAAAGTGCAGGCAATAGCTGCAAGCGCATTTTCTAAATTGTGTTCTCCTGGAATAAATATCTCATCTTTTTTCATAACCTCTTGTGTTTTACCTCCAAAAGTAAAATAGATTTTGTTTTCTTCAACAAAAACCATATTTTTGAAATGATTCTTATTTTTTGAAAATACTATTACATTCCTTTTTGCCAATCCTATCAAGTCACGGGTTATGCCATTGTCATAGTTGAGGACTGTATATCCTGCCTCGTCAATATTTTCGAAGATTCTCATCTTTGCTTTTACATAATTTTCCATTGTTGCGTGCCTGTTTAGATGGTCAGGAGTGATATTGAGAATACATCCAACCTTTGGTTTAAAGTACTTAATTGTTTCAAGCTGAAAACTCGATATCTCAAGCACAAAAATAGTATTTTCACTTGATGTTTCTACAGTATCAATAAATGGAAGACCAATGTTACCACATACAACTACATCATCATGCTGCTTTTTTAAAATCTCTCCTACAAGAGTTGTGGTTGTTGTCTTGCCATTTGTACCGGTGATGGCCACAATATTTTTACTTTTACAGAACCTGTACGCAAGCTCAATCTCACCAATGACCTCAACACCCTTTTTGTGAGCAAGCACAACAATTCTTTTGCTAAGCGGCACTCCAGGACTTACAACAACAAGCTGAATCTTGTCTATCACCTCATCGGGAATCTCACAATAATAGATTTCATCACATGATTCTTCTGCACAATTTCTATCTTCTTTTTTGAACTGGTCTTCTGCTTTTTCATCAAAACCTATGACAAAAGCCCCCTGTTTTTTCAAAAAACTCGCAGAAGCCAATCCGCTTCTGCCAAGGCCTACCACCAAGACACTTTTCCCTTTTAAATCCAATTTTAAAACCTCCAACTCCTAAATTTTCAGCTGTATCATTGCCAAGGCAAGCAAGCAAAACAGAATTGTAAATATCCAAAACACAACAACAACCTTTGCTTCATCCCAACCTAAAAGCTCAAAATGATGGTGCAAAGGCGCCATCCTAAATATCCTCTTTTTTGTGAGCTTAAAATATATAACTTGAAGTATCACAGAGAGGGCCTCTATGATATACAGACCACCTACAACCAAAACAAGCACAGGCTGTTTTAACATCACAGCAATTGCAAATATCGAACCACCCAGCATCAGAGACCCCGTGTCTCCCATAAAAACAATAGCTGGATGCGCGTTGTACCTCAAAAAACCCATACAGCTCCCCACAATAGCACCGCTAAATATTGCCATATCATGATTTCTTGAAAATATAGAGATAATAGCTAAAAACAAAGAAACTATCATTGTCACACCGCTTGCTAAACCGTCAAGTCCATCTGTAAGGTTTACAGCATTAACAGTGAAAACCATTAAAACTGACATCACAGGAACATACGCCCATTTTAAATCAATGTACCTATTTACAACCGGCAGGTAAACGTCACTTCCTAAATGTTTTTGTATGACATACAAAAACGTTATGCTGATCAAAAATTGAAGTACCAGCTTTTCACGTGCGCGAAGCCCCAAAGATCTTCTTAACACTACCTTTATGAAATCGTCTATAAAACCTATGAGACCAAACGCAACTGTTACTATCAGCGGTGCTCCAATGGCAGGATACTTTTTGTAGAATATGAGCGATGTTATGATTATACTCAAACCTATAACAAGCCCACCCATTGTGGGAGTACCGCTTTTCTTGTGGTGTGTTTTGGGACCATCATCTCGCACAACCTGACCAAATTTCAAGTATTTTAAAAATGGAATCACAAAAGGCATGATAATTAAAACAATCAAAAATGAAATTATTATTGCAAGTATTGTGTCAATGTCAAGCATCTTTTACCTCTCCTTGAGAAATTCATCTACAATTTCATCCAATTTTATACCCCGCGAAGCCTTAAAAAGAATTGTGGAATTGGTTGTAACTTCTCTTTTCAAAACATCTAAACACTCATCTTTTGAAACAAAATATGCTCTTGAACCCTCTTTCTTTTTTGCTTCATCGAATATATAAAACGCGTCTTTCCCTGTACATATGACAACATCTATCGGCTTTTGCAATATGTATCTGCCAACTTTCCTGTGTTCCTCTTCAGAAAACTCACCAAGTTCAAGCATGTCGCCCAACACTAATATCTTTTTGCCGTCAAACTCACATATACTGTCTATAGCAGACAGCATCGAATGTGTGCTTGCGTTGTAAGTATCATCTACAATGGTAATACTTCCTTTTTTGATAACTTCAAATCTTCTTTTTAGCCTCTCCTTTTGGCGGATGGCTTCTTTCACAAGCTGCCGGTCTATTCCTAAAATTGTACCTATCGCAATTGCAAAAAGAGAGTTATAAATGTCATGAAAATTAAAACTTTTTATGAAATATGTGTAGCCACCCACTTCAAATGAAAATCCATTCTGATGTCTTTGCACGTTTTGCGCCCTGAAATTGCTCTCGTTTTCAATCCCAATGGTGACAACCTTTCTTTTGAGTTCTTTTTTGTGAAGGTTCAAGATGTCATTGTCGTTGTTTATAATCAATATCCCACTTTCCGGCATTCCATCCTGAATCTCAGATTTTGCAAGAAAAATGTTGTAACGTGACTTTAAATTCTCAATATGAGCAACACCTATATTTGTGATAACTCCTATATTGGGTTTTGCAATTTGAGATAGTTTGGAAATTTCACCAAAATTGCTCATACCCATTTCAAATACAGCTACCTGTGTATCTTCTGGCATGTTCAAAATAGAAAATGGAAGCCCTATATGATTGTTTAAATTGCCCTGGTTTTTGAAAGTTTTGTACTTACAACTCAAGACATTGAATATATACTCTTTTGTGGAGGTTTTGCCTACACTCCCAGTAACTCCAATTACTGTTAGTCCTTTTAGTTTATCTCTCACATAAGATGCTAAGCCTTGCAGTGCAGCAAGTGTATCTTTGACCTTCACATAAGGTACTCTTACATTTTCAATTTCTTTATGAGAAATAAACGAAATTGCACCGTTTTGCAGAGCCTCTTCAACAAAATCATGCCCATCAAATCTGGTTCCTTTTAAAGGAATAAATAGGGTATTTTTACTTATATTTTTACTATTAAGTGAAAAACTGCTCACAAGAATATCGTCAGAAAAGTTTTTAAGCTCTCCGTTTAAAGCTTTTGCTATCTCAGAAAGCCACAGATTCATTCTCTTAGCTCCTTTAAGATATTCTTCACAACCTCTCTCTCATCAAACGGTATTGTTCTATCTTTTAAAATCTGGTAAGTCTCATGTCCCTTACCGGCAAGGACAATAAAATCATTTTCTCTTGCATTCTTTATGGCATATTTAATAGCCTCATACCTGTCGGGTATGACCACATACTCAACATTTGTCTTTTTTATCCCTTCCAAGATATCAGCAATTATCTTGAGTGGATCTTCTGTTCGCGGATTGTCAGATGTAACAATCACAAAATCTGCCATCTTGCCAGCAATCTCGCCCATAATTGGTCTTTTTGTCCTGTCTCTGTCTCCCCCGCATCCAAAAAGCAGTACCTTTCTACCATCTGCAACTTCATTTACTGTTTTCATAAGATTTAAAAGACCGTCAGGGGTGTGTGCATAGTCAATCACCACAGTAAACTTTTGGTTTGACTCAACTATCTCAAATCTGCCCGGTACAGCTTTTAATTCCTCAAGTCCTTTTTTTATTGTATCAAGTTCAATGCCAAGCAGAATGCAACACGCCGCAGCAGCAAGGCTATTGTAAATTGAAAAAAGTCCTGGGATATTAAGTAATATATTCTCTTTTTTGTTATTATAGTACAGATCAAACTGGTTTTTGTTAACAAAAAGTTTAATATTCTGTGCGCAAACGTTAGCATCACTGTCCTTGGCATATGTTATACAGTCAGGATACATCTCAATAATCCTTTTTCCCCAACTGTCGTCAGCATTTACTACTCTTTTCTTGCTCATACCGAAAAGTTTTAATTTTGCTGAAAAATAATTTTCCATTGTTCCATGAAAATCTAAATGATCTTGAGTCAGGTTTGTAAAAACTCCAACATCAAAATCACAGGCATATACTCTAAAAAGCTCAAGAGAGTGCGAAGAAACCTCCATTACAACACTGTCAACACCCTCACTTTTCATCTGCCAAAAGAGTTTTTGCAGGTCATAAGACTCAGGAGTTGTATGCTGAGCCTCAATTTCTTTACTACCTATCATATTTTTGATTGTACCAATCAACCCAACTTTCTGTCCATTAGCTTCAAGTATAGATTTTATCATAAATGTTGTTGAAGTTTTGCCGTTTGTACCTGTCACACCAATAAGCAAAAAATCTTTTGATGGATGAGCAAAAAAGTTTGCAGACATTACAGCAAGTGCCTTTCTGGTATTTGAAGTCTTGATATAATCAATCTTCCCTTCAATTTTAGACGTGTCAAAAAACTCATCTACAACTACCAAACGTGCACCATTTTGGATTGCCTCATCGATATATTCATGTCCATCTGTCTTGAAGCCTTTTATACATACAAAAGCAGAACCTTCTTTTGCATTCTTTGAATTGTACGCAATATCAGTTATATCTTTATCAAAATCTCCAACATTAGTTTCCAAAACATCAATGTTCTCAATTAAATCTTTTAATTTCAAGAAGTCTTCACCCTTTCTATTCCGCATTTTCTTTGTCAGCAATTTCAACCTCAACAATTGAACCTATTGGAACTTTTGTACCTGGCTGCGGATTTTGTCTTATAATCTTTCCTTTTATTCCTTTCACTTTTATGTTGAGAAGACTATTTGAAAGCACCTTTTGTGCATCCTGGGAACTCAAGCCCACTACATTCGGAACAGCTACAGTTGTCTGCGACATCTCTTGCGTAAACAATATTATTGTTGAACCTTCTTTCAACATAAACCCAGCCTTTGGAACTTGGTCAATTACTTTGTCGCCACTGCCTATGACCTTAGCATTGAACTTGTTATTGTATATTTCCTTTTTCGCATCTTCAATGTTCATTCCTATTGTACTTGGCACTATATATTCTTTATAAAACTCTATCTGTTTTAGTTCTTCAGCTGTGTACTGTGGCTGGATATCTAAATATCTTAGTATATCATTTAATAAATCTCTTGCAACTGGGGCAGCTATTAACCCTCCATAATAAAGTGAAGGGTCAGGTTCATCTATAATAACAAGAACTGACACCTCTGGATTGTCGGCCGGTGCAAAACCTCCAAATGATGCTATATACTTTTTAGATGTTTTATCATACTTTTGCGACGTTCCCGTTTTACCTGCAACTCTATAGCCAAGAAGATAAGCATTATGACCTGTACCGTTCGTTACAACAGACTGAAGAATATTTCTTAACCTTCTTGCAACGTCCTGGTCCAAAACTCTTCTTTTTTGCGGGCTGTCAAAAGACTTGATCAGTTTTTTGTCCTTATCATATATGGTCTTTACAACATGAGGCTGGACCCATACCCCATCGTTTGCAACTGCATTTATCATGCTGATAACCTGAATGGGAGTTGCTGAAATCCCCTGTCCAAAAGAAATTGTTGCAAGCTCAACAGGTCCAACCTTACCAATTGGTTGAACAATTCCTTTTGCTTCACCAGGAAGATCTATACCTGTCTTTTGTCCAAATCCAAAAAGATTTATATATTTATAAAGTTTTTCTTTCCCCAGTCTCTGCCCTATCTCTATAAACACAGGGTTACACGAATTTTGAACACCCTCAACAAAATTCTCGCTGCCATGCGGGTTATAATATCTCCAGCATTTTATTATTGCGTTTGCTACCTTTACATAACCTCTGCAATAAAACTGTGAATTCTCATTTACAACCCCTTCTTCAAGTCCTGCAGCTGCGGTGACTATCTTAAATGTTGACCCAGGCTCATATGTGTCTGTCAGTGCTCTGTTTCTCCACATTGACTGAACTATCTTGTTTTTCTCTGCTTGAGAAAGCTTATCAAAATCAGGAAACCTATCTTTGTATATAAGCTCAAACGGTTTATTTGGGTCAAAATCTGGTTTTGATGTCATGGCCAGAATCTCGCCTGTTTTAACCTTTTCAACAATTATGGTTACACTTTTTGCTTTGTTATCATACAAAGCCTTCTGAGCATACTTTTCAGCAAAATGTTGTATTGTCTCATCAATTGTAAGCATTAGGTCATATCCATCAACAGGTTTTTTAAAAAACTCTTCCGAAAACGGTGCAGCCCTGCCGCTTGCATCAGTCTGTGCTGAAATAGCGCCAGGCTTGCCGCGAAGATACTTGTCATAATAAAGTTCAAGCCCAGAAAGTCCTTGGTCGTCAATCCCTGTAAAACCAAGAACCTGAGCCAGAAAATTGCCGTTTGGATACACCCTTTTTGTCCCGCCCGTTAAGTAAATCCCCGGCAGAGCATATTTTCTTATCTTATCTGCCTTCTCTTTGTCAATATTGCGTGCTATGTAGATGTCTGAAACTCCTTTTGTATTGAGCTTATTCAAAATCTTTTGATAGTCCATCTGCAAAATACCAGACAGCACTTTTGCTGTCCATTCTTTGTCTTTAATCTGATTCAAAGATGCAACAACTGTCTCAGCTGTAATTGACATTGCCAAGATCTTGCCGTTCCTGTCTACAATGCTTCCTCTTTTAGGTGCAACAAGCCTCTCCCGCGTCCACTGGGAAAAAGCTCTTTTTTTGAGCTCTTCGCCTTTAATTAGCTGAAGATAAAAAAGTCTTCCCACCAACAACACAAAGCTTAAAAAAAACACAGCCATAACAAAAAGTATTCTCTTTTTTATCCTTAAAGACGCTTCTTTCAAGTCTTTTTTCCTCCAGCTTCTTGGGTCTTAAAAAAATTAAAAGATTTTCTTAATAAAGTTTATTATCAAAGACACTTTATTATTATAATTCGATTTTTCCTCTTTTGCGACCTTTTGATTCTTTTCTTCAGTTGAAGGAACAGTGACATAAACAACCTGAGAAAAGTCAGGATAAGTCATTGAATACTTCTGCTGTGCAATCTTTTCTATCTCAGAGAGAGTAAACTTGCCATCTATCTCAAGCTTTAACTGTTTGTTGATATCGGTTTGCAATTTAAGTTCATTCTGAAGCTGAGCAAGTTTTGCTCTCTCAATTGTAATATTTACATAACCGCACATAATAATTATTGACATACTGCAAAATATACAAACAAACAATACATTCCTTAAAAACCTCACCTTTTCAACCTTTTTTTGTTTTAAGATTTGCTTTCTTATCTGATTTTTTCTGGCAATCTCCTGTTCAATCTCTTCTCTTTCCGCCTGATAACCTTCCCAGTACTCCTCATTGTAAATTGCTGAACCTGTTCTTGGCATTTTAAAAACCCCCTTTATAATCAAACCTTTTCGGCAACTCTCAGCTTTGCGCTGTGACTTCTTTTGTTTTTCTCAATCTCTTCTTTAGAAGGGGTTATTGGCTTTTTTGTAATGATGTTAAGCTCTTTTTTCTTGCCACATACGCAGATAGGAATGTCTTTCGGACAGACACACTCAAGAGAGTGAAATTTGAAAAACTCTTTTACTATTCTGTCCTCAAGAGAGTGAAAAGAAATTGCGCATATCCTTCCACCAGATCTCAAAAATCTCAAACTCTTTTCAAGCGCAATTTTTATCTCGTCAAGCTCACTGTTTACCTCTATTCGGATGGCCTGGAAAGTTCTCTGTGCAGGGTGTGACCCGTCCTTTGGCCTTGGCACCAAAGAAGAAATTAAATTGCTCAGCTCTGTTGTGGTTTCAATAGGTTTTTTACTCCTTCTTTCAACAATAGCTTTTGCAATCCTCCTTGCAAACCTTTCTTCGCCATACTCTCTGATTATTCTTTCTAAATCTTTTTCTGAGTAAAAATTAACAACATCATATGCTGTAAGTTTTGATGTCGTATCCATTCTCATATCCAAAAACGCCTCTTGATTATACGAAAAACCTCTCTCTTGCTTGTCAAGCTGCAAAGAGGAAACTCCAAAGTCGAAAAGTATTCCGTCTATCTTTTCAATTCCTAAACCTTTCAGCACCTCATCCAATTTTGAAAAGGAAGAATGCACAATCTTTACATTCTTGTGTACTTCTAATTTTCTCTTGCCAAGCTCAATTGCTTCCAAATCCCTGTCAATGGCAATAAGAAAACCCTTATTAGAAAGCTTTTCAAGAATTCTTTTTGAGTGTCCACCAAGTCCAAAAGTAGCATCAACATAAATTCCATCCGGATTTGTAACAAGAAAAAACACCGACTCTTCAAGTAGTACCGGCATGTGTTCATACATCAAACTTTCCCCTACTCCTTCTAAAACTTATATACCCAGCTCCTCCATTTTTTGTGCTATTCTATCAACCGAAAGGTCCTCATTGGTCATTTCTTTGAGCCAGTTATCCTCGCTCCATATTTCTATTCTCGTCATGACACCAATTATAAATACCTCTTTTTTAATACCTGCGTACTCTCTGAGGTTCTGGGGAATGAGAATTCTTCCCTGTTTGTCAACCTCGCACTCACAGGCCCCCGCAAAGAAAAATCTCAAAAATGTTCGTGCTTCTTTGCTTGTAAGTGGAAGTTTCTTGAGCTTTTCCTCAAGCACAGCCCACTCTTTTAAAGAATAACCAAAAAGACAGTTGTCAAGACCTTTTGTAAGTATAAATCTCTCACCAAGCTCTTCTCTGAATTTAGAAGGGAGAATTATTCTACCTTTACTGTCTACCACATGCTTGTATTCTCCTATCAGCATTAAAACCACTTTACTCCACTTTGCACCACTTTATAAAAATATTCTATACCAAGTTGAAAAATCCTTCAACAAACGAAAAAAAAATAGGACAGATTTTCACCTGCCCTATTTTTCTGTATTCTAAAAGCTAACTTAAGCGTTGTAATTTGCCCCCCGCTATCAGCTTCTTTTATGTCAAAATAAAGTTTTTTATACATTCCCTTCTTTTTTAATGAACTTGTTAATCACAACCTCGTTCTTTTCTTTGTAATAATCCAAAATAAGCTTGTCCAGCTCTGTACTGACATGATATATTGACTCATAATCAGCATTGCTGTTAATCAGTTCATCCAGCTTTTCTCTCAGTTTCATTATCTTTTCTGTTATCATATTCCCACCATCTTACAAAGATTGTATTTTAATTATAAACCCAAATGCGTATTTTGTCAACAAAAATACTCTAAAAATACATTGTGCTGTTTTTTTGCTATATTTTGTCGAAAAACAATCTTCTATTTCTTGACACAATTATTATTCCAGCGACAATGCACAAAGCTGCAACAATCTGAGATACTCTGAAATTTCCTATCATTAAACTGTCTGTTCTCAACCCCTCTATGAAAAACCTTCCGATAGAATAAAATATAAAATAAAACCCTAACATATCCCCTTCTTTCTTTTTATATTTTCTGAGAAATATTAAAAGCAAGAAGATTAAAAAATCCCATAAAGACTCATACAAAAATGTTGGATGAACCTCTATTCTTTTTCCTGCCTCACTACTATAAATCTGCATACGCCATGGAAGATCTGTTTCGTAGCCGTATGCTTCCCTGTTTGCAAAGTTACCCCATCTTCCTATTGCCTGCCCTAATATCAGACCATGAACACCGACATCACATATCTTGAAAAAATTTATATTTTTTATCCTGCAATAAATGTACGTACTCAAAAGTGCTCCTATTAAAGCCCCGTATATTGCAATTCCACCCTGACGAATGGCAAAAATACTTAGAATATTGTCCTTGAACTCTTTAAAATTAAAAATCACATAATAAGCCCTTGCAAAGATTATAGCAAAAGGTAGTGCAATTATTGCAACGTCAAGCAAAATCTCTGGGTTTACATCTTCTTTTTTAGCAAAATATGTGCTTGCAATAAAACCACATAAAAAACCCATTGCAATTATAATCCCATACCATCTAACCTCAAGTCCAAAAATCTTAAATGCAACTGGACTAAAGTCAAACCTTAAACCAAGACCTGGAAAGACTATGCTATCATCTATCATTTTCTTTTACTCCACACTTTTATTTTTTTCAATCTGCCGGCCATACAATTGATATACAGCTCAAGCTCTCATCAAAAAATTCTTTGAGCCTTTCTTCACACATTTCAAATGACACAGAAGTGATTTTCTTAACATATTCAAAAATATTGACTCCTTTGAAATAGCTGTATATAAACTCAACAGAGAGTTTTTCAGGATTGTCAAACTTTCTCAAGTGGCTTCCCAGCACAACCTTTTTTGCTCTCTCAAACTCTTCCCTGTCAATTCCTTTTTTCTTGACATCCTCAACGTGCTCAATTATTCTTCTGTAAACCTCTTCAGGGTCTTTGCTCTCCCCACCAATCATAAAAAATGAATATTCAGGCTCACAGTTGTACTCAAAACCAAAGTTCTGGTTGATAAGCCCTTCTTTATAGAGCTTTTCATAAAAATCTGTGGATTTTCCAAACAGCGTCTCAGCCACTATCTGTGTTTGGATATCCTTCATTATCATCTCATATGGCGGAAGGTCATTTTGATTGTCTTTAAATCCTATATAGAAAATTGGCATTGCTACTGAAAGACTTGTCTCTATCTTTTTTTGATTAACGTTTTCCGGCTCATCAGGATAAATCCTTTCAATCAAACTTTGATATTCTTTTGTTTTTTGCATTCTCTCAATTGTATCAAAAACTTTTTGTGGGTCTACATCACCACATACAACAATTATCATATTGCTTGGATGATAGAATGTATTATAACACAAATATAAATCATCTTTTGTAATTTTTTGAATACTCTCTAAGGTTCCTGCAATGTCAATTTTCACAGGATTGTTTACATAAAGTGCATTCAAGAGATTAAAATAAACCCTCCAGTTTGGATTGTCTTGGTACATCCTAATCTCCTGACCAATTATCCCTTTTTCTTTTTCGACATTCTGATCAGTAAAATACGGATTTTGCACAAAATCTAAGAGAATCTCAAAATTTTCATAAAAGTTTTGAGTTGATATAAAATAGTAGACTGTTTCCTTGAACGATGTAAATGCATTTGCCATTGCACCAAACTTTGCAAATCTGTCAAACACATTTCCTTCTTCTTCCTCAAACAATTTGTGTTCCAAAAAATGTGCAATGCCATCTGGAACCTCAACAACCTCTTTTGTTTTTGGATGAACAAATTTACTATCAACAGAACCGTATTTTGTTGCAAAACCTGCAAATGCCTTGCTAAAGTTTTTCTTTTTTATTACAAAAGCTTTTAGTCCATTTGAATATGAATTTATATAAATCTCTTCATTGAGAGCATCATCATAAATCCTTTCCATCTTTAGCAACACCTCTGTTTTTCAAAAAATATACAGTATCAAGCTCAAACCTGTTTGCTATCCTTTTTATATCCTCTATATCCACATTTTTGAGGTTTTCAAAGACTTCCTTGGGTTCTATTATTTGTCCAACTAATGCCTGATTTAAATAAAAACTCAGAAGATCCCTTGGACTGTCATATATAGACATCAGGGCTGTTTTATAATAGTTTATTGCACTTTCATATTCGATATCATCAATCTTCCCATTTTTGATATCCTCTATCTGCTGCAAAATCAGATTTAAAGCCTTTTCATAGTTTTCAATCTCAATTCCAGAGCTAATAATCATTACAGATTTGAATCTGTCAATCCTTGAAAATACGTAGTAGCACAAAGAAGCTTTTTCACGAACATTTTCAAAAAGTTTTGATTTTGGAGATGCTCCTAAAATTCCGTTGAGCATCAAAAGTTTGTAATAATCCTCAGATGTCACATCCACATTTGTTCTTATCCCAAGGGCAATTTTGCCTTGATTTACTTCTATTTCTTCTGTTACATATCTTGTGTTTTCAAACGGAATGTTTATAGAAAAATCATTGTGTATACTCTCTCTTTTTTCCTCTCCAAAAACCTCTAATGCTTTTGAAACTGCCCATTCTTCATCATAGTCACCATAGACAAACACGTACATAGGCTTTTTGGTAACAACCTCTTGGTATTGTGAAAAGAGCTTTTCTTTTGTGATGGTTTGCAAGTCATCAACATTTCCTTTTTCATAAAGAGCATAGTTTTGCCCTTCAAACATCACCTCTATACACCTGTCAATTGCATATTGGACCTTGTCGTTTATCCTGCTTTCAATCTCCTGTTTTAGATTGTTCTTCTCTTGCAAAATAGCATCTTCTTCAAAGCCGCCACCATATTTTATCGGACCATATATGATATCATACAAAAACTGTAGCGCTTTTGTATAAAGGTTCTCACCTGCAAATCTATCGTTTAAAAAGCTTATTGCAAATGAAATTGCTTGCAGGTCACCCTTTTTATCCACATCAATACTCAGCGTCGCACCATACATATTGTCCAAATATCTATTTATTTCTTTCATATCCTTGTACTTGTTGTTCCCTCTTATTAAGACCATTGGAAACAGAGCATTTAAAGTATTTTTTTCTCTCTCCAACCTGTCTATAAAAGTAACTGAAATCCTGTTTATCTTAAACCTGTCATCACAAAACGCCATATAAAAATTGTGGTTTTTTTCTTTCTTTTGCATATTACCATCTCCTCAAAAGACTACTTGTTAAAAACTTATTTGCTCAATTTTATTTTACCCTTTTTTTACAAACTCATCAACAAATTTGCTACCTTTAAAGCTCAAGAGATATTATTTTTTCAAGCTTCCCTACTATTCTCTCTTTCATATACAACTACTCCTTCTTTTATAATACTGTCTTTGAGACTTTCTTTTGTAATACTACTGAACACAACAATATCAAACAATAATATTGTATCAACTTCTTCTAACTCATCCTCAATCTTGTAAATTGGGTTTTCAACATCATCTTCAAGCCAAATACATATATCTACATCAGAACCTCTTTTGTAGTCTCCTCTTGCTCTTGAACCAAAGATACAAGCTTTTTTAACTTGCTTATATTTTTTAAAAATTTCGATAATCTTATCCAAGATTTCTTCCTCTATTCCAAACTTTTTGGTTTGCACTTTCATTCTCACCTTTTCAAAAAATTTAAAAAAGAGGGAGCTTTCTTTTGATATCAGAAGAAAGCCCCTTTTTTAGTTTTAGATTTTCTCAAGTTCTTCTTTTAAGATTTCATTTACAAGCTGTGGATTTGCTTTGCCTTTTGTTATCTTCATAACCTGTCCCACCAAAAATCCAAACGCCTTGTCTTTGCCATTTTTATAATCTTCTACTGATTTTGGATTGTTTGCTATCGCCTGTTTTACAGCCTCTAAAATTACATTCCTGTCTGTTATCTGAACAAGCCCTTTTTCTTTTACAATAACTTCAGGATCTTTGCCTGTGTCGAACATCTCTTCAAATACCTGCTTTGCAATAGTGTTGGAAATTGTCTTGTTATCAACAAGGTTAATAAGGCTTGCAAGTTGATTTGGTTTAATCTTTATATTGTCAATTTCCTCAGGTTCTAACCCTTTATCATTTAAGATTCTCATAATCTCTCCCATCATCCAGTTGCTTGCAGCCTTTATGTTTTGCGTATATTTTATGCACTCTTCAAAAAAGCTTGCTATAGCCTTTGATGAAGTCAGAACGCCGGCATCATATTCTGGTAACCCATACTCTCTTATATACCTTTCCTTTTTCTGGTCAGGAAGCTCAGGAATTCTCTTTCTAATCTCCTCAATCCAGCTATCGTCTACAACTATAGGTGGAAGGTCAGGCTCTGGGAAATACCTGTAGTCATGTGCTTCTTCTTTTGTCCTCATAGATAAACTTATACCTTTTGCATCATCCCAGCGCCTTGTCTCCTGAACAACAACACCACCGCTTTCTAAAACCTCTATCTGTCTTCTTGCTTCATATTCTATAGCTCTTACAACAGATCTGAAAGAGTTTAAGTTTTTCATTTCTGTTCTTGTACCGAATTCTTTCGAACCTTTTGGACGTACAGACAGGTTAACATCTACTCTGAGCGAACCTTCCTGCATCTTGCAGTCAGAGACCTCTGTGTATTGCAAAATTGCTTTTAGCTTTTCAAGAAAAACTCGTGTCTCTTCGCTGGAACGTAAATCTGGTTCTGTAACAATCTCAATCAAAGGCACACCACATCTGTTAAAGTCAACAAGACTTCCTTCTTCCCACTGGTCATGAAGAAGCTTTCCGGCATCTTCCTCAATGTGAATTCTCTTTATCCCTATTCTCTTTTTTTGCCCATTTACCTCAATGTCTATATAACCATTGTAACAGAGCGGCAAGTCATACTGTGAAATCTGGTAAGCCTTTGGAAGGTCCGGATAAAAATAATTTTTTCTATCCTGCTTGCTGTACCTTGCTATTTGGCAGTTTGTCGCAAGCCCCGCCATTATAACATATTCAACCGCCTTTTTGTTCAAAACAGGAAGTACCCCTGGCATACCAGTACAAATAGGACAGCAGTGAGTATTTGGTTCACCGCCAAACTCTGTTGTACAGCTGCAAAATATCTTTGATTTTGTTGCAAGCTCGGCATGAACCTCTAAACCTATCACAACCTCATATTCCATCTTCTTTTTTCACCTCTTGTTTAAAATAATGCTTTTGTTCAATTTATAGGGTTCTGTATTATAAATTCTGAGGTTTTAAGTTTCTATATCCGCTGTTTTGTTCATAGGTATATGCAACTCTTAGTATTGTTTCCTCATCAAAAGCTTTTCCAATAATTTGCAATCCGATGGGTAGATTATTTGAATCAAACCCACATGGTATCGAAATAGCCGGAAGCCCTGCTATGTTAACTGGTACTGTACATATATCTGACATATACATCTCAAGCGGATTTGATACCTTTTCGCCAATTTTGAATGCAGTTGTTGGGCTCGTTGGTGTGATAATAACATCATACTTTTTGAAAGCTTCATCAAATGCCCGCTTAATCAACGTCCTTACCTGCAATCCTTTTTTGTAGTATGCATCATAGTATCCAGCAGAAAGCGCATATGTCCCAAGCATAATCCTTCTTTTTACTTCTGCACCAAATCCTTCAGACCTTGTTTTTTTGTACAAATCTATCAGGTCGTCATAGTTCTGTGTTCTGTACCCATATTTGATTCCATCATACCTTGCTAAGTTTGAGCTTGCCTCAGACGATGCAATGATATAGTAAGTTGGAAGAGCGTACTCCACAATTGGTATCGAAAACTCTTCGTACTGTGCACCAAGAGATTTTAAAAGTTCAAGTGCTTTCTCAACAGCTTTTTTTACCTCATCGTTTACTCCTTTTTCCATATATTCCCTTGGAACTCCTATCTTGAGCCCTTTTACATCGTTTTTAAGAGCCTTTGTAAAGTCAGGAACATCAATTGGTGCTGATGTTGCATCATATGGGTCATGTCCACATATGATATTCATAGCTAAAGCACAATCCTCAACATCTTTTGTCAAAGGTCCTATCTGGTCAAGAGAAGATGCAAATGCAACAAGTCCAAATCGCGAAACTCTTCCATACGTTGGCTTCATACCAACAACTCCACAAAGGGAAGCTGGCTGTCTGATAGAACCACCTGTATCAGAACCAAGAGTAAAGAATGCTTCATCTGCTGCAACAGCAGCAGCAGACCCACCACTTGAACCACCTGGAACTCTTTCCAAATCCCAAGGATTTTTAGTTGTGTGAAAAGCAGAGTTTTCTGTTGATGACCCCATTGCAAACTCGTCCATATTGAGCTTGCCTAATAGCGTCATATGATTTTCCTTCAGCTTTTTCACAACTGTTGCATCGTAAGGTGGGACAAAGTTATAAAGAATTTTTGATGCACAGGTAGTCCTAATTCCATCTGTGCACAGGTTGTCTTTAAGAGCGATTGGAAGCCCGTACAAAGCTCCAACATGCTCACCTTTCGCAATTTTCTCATCAATCTTTTTTGCATTTTCTAAAGCCTGTTCTTCTGTGATTGTTATATAAGACTTTACCTTATCCTCCACCTGCTTAATTCTCTCAAAGACACTTTCAACAACCTCTTGGCATTTTACTTCTTTTTTCTTTATAAGTTCAATTGCTTCATGAGCAGTTAGTTTGTAAAGCATCTTTTGTTTAGCCTCCTTACAAATAAATGTTTATTCTACAATCTTTGGTACCTTGATACAAACATCATCGTGTGAAGGTGCGTTTTGTAAAATCTTTTCCCGCGGATATGAAGGTTTTACCTCATCACTTCTAAACACATTGAAAAGATTAAGAACATGTGCGGTTGGTTCAATACCTTCGGTGTCAAGATCAGATAGTTTATTTGCAAACTCAATTATAGCCCCAAGCTCTTTTATCATCTTTTCAGTTTCTTCTTCAGTCAGAGTAAGCCTTGCAAGGTTTGCAACATATTCAACATCATTTCTTGTAATCATCTTTCATATCATCTCCCTTAGCTTTTAATAGAAGTTTTCTTTTTTTACTACTCTTCTCTATTTTATAGTAAAAAAATCTCATTATCAAGAAAAAAGAGGCTGCACATTTTTAGCAGCCCCTCTTTTCATATAAAGATTCGTGAAAATGTATTCTGCCTCCTGTTAGCTTGCCATCCTCTTTGTCAGAACTTCGCAAACCCTCTCTTCAATGCCAAGTAAGTAAATCTTATAGTCCTTTGCCGCAATTACTGTTCTCCTGTCACCTGTCTTGCTCGGATAAGCGTCTTTAAAATCTGTCCACTTGACAATTCCGAAATGCTTTTTAGATGGGTCAATCAGATAAAAACCATTCTGACAAACATGCAGTTTCATCCTGCCCTGGTACTTGATATCAGGATGACCTTCAATGTACTCAACATCAAGCGGTTCACAGATGTCGCGCCCAAGCTCTTTTATCTGTTTTGGTACACCTAATCCAAACAGACCCATCTGTGCTCCCCCCTATTCACTTCCTAATTTTATTATACCATTTTTGAAAATTGTTTAACAACTTTAATTTATTTTCTGTATAAGCAAACTTAAATTCAGTCCCTATCTTTAATTCTCAAAAACAAAAAAGGGAGAAGGGCTGTAGTTCCCCTTCTCCCCTTTTGCTTTTATTTTATTGCTTAACATTATCTAAAGAGTGATACAAATACAAGAGTAATTGTCGATATAAGCTTTACAAGAACATGCAAGGATGGACCTGCTGTGTCTTTGCAAGGATCTCCAACTGTATCGCCAACAACTGCTGCCTTGTGTGCATCAGACCTCTTACCACCGTAGTTGCCAAGCTCTATAAACTTCTTAGCATTGTCCCATGCACCACCGCCGTTGTTGAGGAAAAGTGCCAAAATTACACCTGCAATTGTACCTATCATTAAAAATCCTGCTGCTGCTTCTTTTCCAAGAAGAATTCCAACAAGTATCGGTGCAATAACAACTATCATTCCAGGAACAACCATTTCTTTCAAAGCACCTTTTGTAACAATATCAACACACTTAGCATAATCTGGCTTTGCTCTTCCTTCCATAATGCCAGGTATCTCTTTAAATTGACGTCTTACTTCCAAGATAACATACTGTGCAGCTCTTCCAACCGCCCTTATTGCTGTTGAGCTGAAGAGGTAAACAACCATCGCGCCGATAAATGCACCGATGAATACTTCAGGTTTTCCAATATCAACAGAGAACCAAGACTCAAGTGGTCTTCCCAGTATCTTTTTGACTTCATCAAGATAAGCAGAGAAAAGTAAGAAAGTTGCAAGCGCCGCAGAACCAATTGCATAACCTTTTGTCAGGGCTTTTGTAGTATTGCCGCAAGCATCAAGCCTGTCTGTAACATTTCTTACCTCTTCAGGTGCACCGGACATCTCAGTGATACCACCGGCATTGTCTGTAATCGGTCCAAATGTGTCCATTGCTAAAATGTATGCACAGGTTGAAAGCATACCCATTGTTGCAATTGCTGTTCCGTAAAGTCCTCCGTTTGCAAACCCAGGAAGTGCATGTTCACCAAGCTTGTACGCAATATAAATTGCAATTGATATAAATATAACCGGTAACGCTGTCGATTCCATACCAACAGACATACCTGTTATGATATTTGTTGCAGGACCGGTTGTTGATGCTTTAGCAATTTCTTGAACAGGTCTGTAGTGGTATGATGTATAAAAATCTGTAAGCCATACGAAAATATAGCTCAGGATAATTCCCGCAACTGCACAGCCATACAAAAGCCACCAGTTAACCTCTTGTCCATTCGGAAGCTTACCAGATAGCATTGCTTTTACTATGAAAACCAATACTATCAAGTTTAAGATTGTTGTTACAAAGTAGCCCTTGTTCAAAGCCTTCATTGGGTCTTTGCTTTCATCTTTTGTGTTGACAAAGAAAAGACCAATAACAGATGAAACAATACCTATAGCACGTGCAACAAGCGGAAATAAAATTCCTTTCCAACCAAACACCGGATATAGTGCAACACCTAATATCATAGCACCTATATTCTCAGCTGCTGTTGACTCAAAAAGGTCTGCACCACGACCTGCACAGTCTCCAACATTGTCACCAACAAGGTCAGCAACAACAGCCGGGTTTCTTGGATCATCTTCAGGAATTCCCGCTTCTACTTTGCCCACAAGGTCAGCACCAACATCAGCAGCTTTTGTATAAATTCCACCGCCAAGCTGAGCAAAGAGAGCCACAAATGATGCTCCAAATCCAAAACCAACAATCAGTGATGGTGCCTCTTTTATAAGATTTTCTTTCCCAGAAGCACCTCCATAGAGTAAAAACAATGTTGCAACACCCAAAAGTGATAGCGCTGTTACAGCTAATCCCGTTACAGCACCACCACGAAGAGCTATCTGCAAAGCTCTATTTAAACCTTTTCTTGCACCTGCTGCAGCTCTTACATTGGAATTCACAGCAATATACATTCCCAAATAACCAGAGATTGCTGAGCAAAGTGCACCTGTTATAAATGCAAATCCTATATGAAAAGCAATTGAAGCAGCCTGAGACGAACCTTTTGACAGATTACCAAAATAGTTTGCAATGATGATTATAATAGCAACAATTAAAGCAAGAATACCAATAGTTTTGTACTGCCTGTTTAAAAATGCCATAGCACCTTCTCTGATTGCACCAGCAATTTCCTGCATTTTTTCATTGCCTTTTTCTTGAGAAAAGATAAATCTGACAAGCCCAATGATTACAAGAATTGCAAATACAATAACTCCATAGATTAATGCTATGTAGGCTCCCACTGCAATCCCTCCTCTTTAGAATAAATTTTTTGTCAACAATTTGACAGCCTTTAAAAAGCGTACAATATATATTTATTCTACGCAAAGCTCAAAAATCCTTCTTTAGAAAAACAAAAACCTGCTCATTTTTTGAGCAGGTTCGATAACTTTCACATATATTGGAGGCGCCACCCGGATTTGAACCGGGGAATCAGGATTTTGCAGACCCTTGCCTTACCGCTTGGCTATGGCGCCATATTTTTTTCTTATATAAAATTTTGGAGCGGGAAACGGGACTCGAACCCGCGACATCTACCTTGGCAAGGTAGCGCTCTACCAACTGAGCTATTCCCGCTCATCTTGAAAGATGGTGCCTCGGGGCGGAATCGAACCACCGACACGAGGATTTTCAGTCCTCTGCTCTACCAACTGAGCTACCGAGGCACATTTATTTTTAGATGGCGACCCAGAAGGGACTCGAACCCTCGACCTCCAGCGTGACAGGCTGGCGCTCTAACCGACTGAGCTACTGGGCCTTTTTAGATGGTGGGCAGTGCAGGGCTCGAACCTGCGACCCCCTGCTTGTAAGGCAGGTGCTCTCCCAGCTGAGCTAACCGCCCGTTTTTTTCAACCGCCGCTTCAATCAGCGGCGACATGTTTTATTATACTTAAGATGAGTAGTTTTTTCAATAGTATTTTTAGGGCAATTTTTTATTATATTCAGCTATTTTAGCTTAAAATTCGGGTTCTTCTCACTATTGCTAAATAAATCTCGATTTTTCTCTTTATTATTCGCCATATTTAATTTTAAAAGCTTCTTCCTTGGAAAAATAGTATTTTTTCTGGCAAAAACTGCATACAATTTCGATATTGTCATCTGAAATTTCTTCGTCTTTTAAAAGTGGAATTATAGATTCTACTTTTTCTTTAGAACAATTACATTTATACACTGGTTGATACCTTGCCAAAACCTCATACTCTATTCTGCCAAAAAGTTCTTTTACAATCTCTTCAATGCTCTTATTTTCAAGTACTGATGAGATGTTTGAAAAATTTTTCAACTTCTGTTCCAGCTCTAAAACAACCTTTTCATCTGTATTAGGTAAAACTTGAATAATAAAACCTCCTGCTGATTTTATACTTTCATCCATGTCAATTAGAACACCAAGCGCAACAGCTGAAGGAATTTGTTCTGACAGAGCAAAATAGTTTGTTATATCCTCTGCTATCTCACCTGATACAAGTTCAATTTGACCTATATAAGGCTCTTTTAATCCTAAATCTTTTATAACTGTGAGAGTGCCTTCTCCAATTGCTCCTTTGACATTTAACTTTCCTCTTTCATCAATCTCTGTGAGCACATCTTTGTTTTTTACATATCCCTTTACATTCCCTTTTGAGTCGGAAACGGCAACCAAGCCTTTAAGTACACCTGAACATGATATTTGAACTGACACAGAATGATTCTCACCTTTTAGCATTATGCCCATCATAGATGTTGCTGTCAATAACCTTCCTAAAGCTGCTGCAGGAATAGGTGGAAGGTTATGTATCTTACGTGCATATTCTACTATATCTGTTGAGTTCATGATAAAAATTGCTATATTCTTATCCTTTGATAGAGCTCTTAAGATTTCAGCCATATAAATTCTCCCTCCGAAATTCAACTTACTTAAAAGTTTATAAGTTTATTTTAATCCAAAAACAAAAAAGCTTCCAGCAAAACTGCCAGAAGCTCATTTTACTTTCCTTACATTCATAGCCTGATTTCCTCTTTCTGTCTTAACAATGTCAAACTCAACTGTCTGTCCTTCTGCAAGTGTTTTGTATCCCTCCATATTGATAGCAGAGAAGTGTACAAATACATCTTCGCCATTGTCAGCACTTATAAACCCATAACCTTTTTCGGGATTGAACCATTTAACTCTTCCTCGCATCTTTACAAGTCCACCTTCTTAAAATATGATTTACATAGAATATTATTCTTTTTTTGATATATCATTATTCACCAAATCTTCTTACACACATAGCACACTTTTGATAAAAATCTGGTTTTAAAGGGCAGCCTATAATCATACACTTTCCTCAATATCTCAAAACCACAGTCTTTTAGTATATTTTCAATAAATTCCTCATCATATATAAACTGGTATATATCTTCTGAAGCTACCTCACCATTTTTCTCTTTTACTGAAAAATTTATTTTCAGATATTTTGAATTCAAGCTAAACTTCCAGCTCAAAAGTGTATCTTCTATTTTTTTGACAACAAATCTCCTCTTGCCAAGCTTTTGTAAATATTCTTTGGTATTTATATCAAAAATAAGTATTCCGTTCTTCTTCAAAATGGTAGTTACATTTTTAAAAAAATCAAATATCTGCTCGTTTGGAATGTGATTTGTAACATCCATTGTGCACAGAGCAACATCAAACTTCTTTCTGGACGTAAAATTCAAAAAATTCAGATTGTAAAGCTTTATACCTTTTAAAACAGCTTTCTTGAAAGCAAGCTCTATCATCTCTGAAGAAATATCAATCCCATAAAGTTTTTCAAAACCTCTCCTTTTTAAAAGAAACAACAGTTTAGCATTCGCACACCCTATATCCAATATTTTGCAATCTTTTTTGATTTCAAAACTTAAAAAACTTTTTTCAATAAACCTGAAAATGTCTTTTCTATTAAAGAACAATGATGAAAATTTTGAATAGTAAGCAGCTATTTTACTATACAAATTCATTTTGTTTATTGAAGTTTAACCCTTTCCCCTACCTTTCTTTCTGTGCCATTTAAAAGTCTTTTAATATTCTCTCTATGTCTTACAATTATAACCACCAAAATAATTAAAGCTAAAAACCAATACTCTCTTGCAAATATTAAAACTGCAAAGAAATATAAAATCGCTCCAACAATCACTGTCAAAGACATGTACCTTTTCAGTAGAAGAACAATAAGTGCTAAAGCAATCACAACAATAGTTATGATAGGCGTTGCAACAAGTGCAACCCCTATCGAAGTTGCTGCTGCCTTTCCTCCCCTAAATCCGAAATAAAGTGGGAAAGTATGCCCCCAAATGACTGCAAATCCAGCCAAAGTAACACCAAGCACTATGTCATCTGGCATTACTATCTTTGCAAACAAGGTCGCAACCACACCTTTTAAAACATCAATTGCAAAAACCAAAATTGCAGGACCAATTCCAAGAGTTCTTAAAACATTTGTTGTCCCAGGATTTCCGCTCCCATACTTTCTAATATCAATACCATTTATCATCTTGCTGATTATAAGTGCCGGAAGAACACTTCCCAGCAAATAACCCACTGCAAGGATAATCAAAATCTGGAGTGCCTTCATTTGTTCTGGTCTCCTTTCTCTCTAATAAGAAATATTATTGGAACCCCAGTAAAATCAAATGTCTTCCTCAAATAATTTTCAATATACCTCTGATATGAAAAATGAAATAAGTCCTTGCTGTTAACAAAAATAGCTATTTTAGGCGGTTTTTCACCAACCTGCGTCATATAGTAGATTTTAAGTTGTTTTCCTTTGTCGCTCGGCGGCTGATAGATTGTAGTTGCTTCTGCCAAAACATCGTTTAGCTGACCGGTTGTTATTCTTCGTGTGTAATTCTCATATACATACAACACTGTTTCAAGTAGCTTTTTGACTCTGAATCCTGTCTTTGCCGAAATAAAAAGTACAGGTGCAAATTTCAGAAAACTGAGTTTTTCCTCTATTTGCTTTTTGTACTCATCTGCAGTTTTTTCATCCTTTTCAACAGCATCCCATTTATTAACTGCCACAATACAACCTTTTCCAGCCTCATAAGCATATCCTGCAACCTTTGCGTCCTGTTCAGATACACCTTCTGTACCATCAAGTAAAATTATACAAATATCACTTCTTTCTATCGCCTGAAGAGTTCTCAGCATGCTATACCTTTCCACGTTGTCATATATCTTACTTTTTCGTCTAAGTCCAGCTGTATCAATCAAAGTTATTGGTATGCCTTCAAATTCAAATGTAGAGTCTATTGCATCGCGGGTTGTCCCAGGAATATCACTTACAATAACTCTTTCTTCGCCAAGAATATAATTTACTAAAGAAGACTTACCTGTATTTGGCTTACCTATTATCGCCACCTTTATTGTATTTTCTTCTATTTCATTTATTCCCACATTATCAAGATAATTAACAACTGCATCTAAAACATCTCCTACTCCTGTTCCGTGCTCTGCAGACATAGCTATAGGGTCAGAAAGCCCAAGTTCATAAAATTCATATATCATAGGCTCCTGTGAAATATTATCAATTTTATTCACAGCAAGAACAATTGGTTTTTTTGAGGTTCTGAGCATGTTGGCAACTTCTTTGTCTGCATCAGTAAGACCAGTCTTTCCATCAACTATGAAAATAATAACATCAGACATGTCAATTGCAAACTGGGCTTGTCTTCTCATTTGTTTTAATATTATATCTTCAGAGTATGGTTCAATTCCTCCAGTGTCAATTACATTAAAAGTAATTCCTCTCCATTCTGCCTCACCAATTATCCTGTCACGGGTAATACCAGGTGTATCATCCACAATTGCCCGTCTTTCGCCAATGAGCCTGTTAAAAAGGGTTGACTTACCTACGTTCGGTCTTCCAACTATTGCAACTGTTGGCTTCAATTCTTCTCACCACCTTTCAAAAGATAATACAAAAGTTTTCTGCCATGATTTTGCACAGGATATACAGGCTTTTTTATCTCTTTGGCAACATCATCTATATGAACATCATCTAAAAATCTATTTTCATGATTGAGAGCACATGCAGGGACCAAAACATAATCTCCAACTTCTTTACACTTTAGCTGGCTTACAATATCCTGGCCTGTTAAAAGTCCTGCAACAGTGACATTTTCACCAAAAAAATTATTGACAATAGCCACAATATCAACCTTTATATTTGGGTATTTCTGGTTAAAAGTTTCAATTAGTTCTTTCATAAACTTATATGCTGCCACAGATGTTACAAGAGTTACACTTTTTTTTAACTTAACATTTGGTTTTAGTTTTTTTAAGCTATTTAAAAACTGTTTTTTAAAAAGTGCAAGAAGACCCACCCCATTTTCAATTTGTCTGAACTCTTCATAAAATCTATAATCAGGTATTTTCTCTTCTGCCTTTACATAAAACTCATCTGAAGCAAATACAAGTTTGGTTCCAAATCTTCTTTCAAACTCTTTTTGCCATTTTGAGATTTGTAAAAGAACCTCTTTTGCATCCTCTTTTGAAAAAGGCTCAAGCTCAAAAAGCCCCTCCCTATATTTGGTAAGTCCAACAGGCACAACTGCAATCGACCGAAGGTTTGGATAGAAGTTTGCAAGGCTTGATATGGTCCTGTCAAGATTATCTTTATCATTGATATTTTTCATCAAAACTATTTGAACATCAAATTCAATGTTGTGACTTGACAAATATTCAAGCTGCTTTAAAATCAAAGAAGCTTTGGGATTTTTAAGAATAAATTTTCGAAGCTGCGGGTCTGTTGTGTGCACAGAGATTTTCAAAGGGCTCAAGTGAAACTTAACTATTCTCTCAAAATCTTCTGTAGTCAGGTTGGTAAGGGTGATATAGTTACCACTTAAAACCGAAAGAACGGTGTCATCGTCTTTGACATATAAGGTATCCCTCATTCCTTTTGGAAGCTGGTCAATAAAACAAAATATGCATTTGTTTGTGCACCTTTTTACATTCTCATATTCAAATTCTATCCCAAGAGGCTTTACTTTTCTATTTATAAGCCCTACTTTTTGGATATTGCTGTCTCTTATATATTCTATTACAATACTTTCATCCTTGGAGTAATACATATAGTCAAGAAGATCATTAATTTTATTACCATTTATGCTCAAAATTATATCTCCTTTTACGATACCGCATTTATGAGCTAAGCTGCCCTCAAGCACTCTCGAAACCCTTAGCATCTTTTCACCTTTTTACTTGCTTTTTTAATCTAAAAAGCCTTCCCTTGCTTTTGTTATATATTCCATACAAAACTCGTCCTGCCCGGATAAAGTCTCAGAAGCATAAATGAGTTTCATTAAAACATCATCAAGAGGGTCCGCAATGCAACTGTTGAGTCCAAAATAAATAGCAATAGGCAAAAATGCCCTGTTTATCCACCTTCTTTTTGGCAAGCCAAAGGATATATTTGAAAGTCCACATATAATATTTACATTTTCAAACTCATTTCTCAAAAGCCTGATTGTCTCAAGTGCAATATCAACATATCTTTTATCTACAGAGACAGGCTGAACCATAGGGTCTAAAAATATATCCTCAATCAAAATTCCTTCTTTGTCAAACCTGTCTACAAGTCGTTTTGCTATCTCAAGTCTGTTTTGAGGTTCTTCAGGGATACCACTTTCTTCCATCAAAAGAGCAACAACTTTCATGTTATATTCTTTTATTACGGGCAAAGCTTTATCTAAAATTTTTGGCTCATATATCACAGAATTAAAAATTGCTCTTTGTCCTCTGTAGACCTTCATAACCTCAGAAATTACCTCTGGTCGTGGACTATCAATTGAAAGTGGAGTATCAACTTTACTTTGAATGTTTTGAACCATCTTTTTTAGTATTTCTGCCTCAAGATCAATAAAGGCACCAGCATTTACATCTATATAATGAGCACCGGCTTTTGCCTGTTTTTCTGCAAGAGATACTATGAAATTATAATCTTCATTTTTTATAGCCTCTGCAACGTTTTTTACTGTTGAATTTATTTTTTCACCAATTATTATCATTCTGTACTTTCACTCCTTCTTCTTAAGATACTCTTCTACCTTGTCCAGTCCAAAGCCATTATAAATGTCATTTAAAAGAAAATTGAGTTTGTAAAGTGCATCCAAAACAATCTCTTCAGAAATTCTATTCTCTCTTCTAAGTACTACAAGTTCATCTATGTCCATTACCTTGTAGCTACCATCAGGATATACCACAACATCAACAAGCAGATCTTCTGTGACAATCTTTTCTTTATCTTTCCGTGTATTAATAATATCACAATAGGTATAAATCAGTCTATCATCATGTCCATAGACCTTGCTAATTTTTACCCCTTTTTCAAAGTATATGCAAGAAGCTCCCCATTTGATATCCTCTCTTTTTTTGATTGGCAGCCACTTGGTGACCAGTACTGTATCATCAAGATAAATTATCTGGTCAGATGAGATATCTATCTCTTCTTCCGGGTAAAATCTTTTTCTTATAAGCCTCAATTTTATTCCCCTTTTTTGATTGATTTTTTTGAAAATTATTATATAATGATAAATAGAGGTTTGTAAACTTCATTTTAAAAAACATATAATGCAAAAGGTCGGGATGTGGCTCAGTTTGGCTAGAGCGCCTGGTTCGGGACCAGGAGGTCGCAGGTTCGAGTCCTGTCATCCCGACCATTTTATATGCCATCACCTAAATTCTGAAGCTCCCCATAGAGTTTTTTAAGTGCCTTTTTCTCTATTCGTGAGACATATGAGCGGGAGATACCAAGCAGGCTTGCAACCTCCATCTGGGTTCTTTCTATGCCATTTTTAAGCCCGTACCTGAGTTCAATAATCTTCTTTTCGCGACCTTTTAAAATTTTGTCAAGCTTTTTCAAAAGATTTTTTATCTGGATTTTTAAATCAACCTGCTCGTCTATATCGTCCTGGTCGTTTTGCAAAACGTCCATGAGCGTTATTTCATTTCCGTCCTTGTCGCTGCCAATTGGATTCTCAAGGGAAAGCTGGGACAAAAATTTTTTGTTCTGTCTAAGATACATCAGTATCTCGTTCTCTATACATTTTGCTGCATATGTGGAAAGCTTTGTGCTCTTGTCCTTTGAATAAGTCTCAATCGCTTTTATAAGGCCAATTGTCCCAACAGAAATGATATCATCTGTTAAATTTGGGAATGAAAATGTGTATTTTTTTGCTATATGTGCAACAAGTCGCAAATTTTTTTCAACGAGAATATTTCGCGCTTCTTTGCAGCCTTCCCACATCTTGTTCAGATACATTTCTTCCTCTTCAGAAGACATCGGTTGGGGGAATGAACTTTGATTTTCGATGTAAAACATTGGCAATAACCCCGCCACACTTTTTAAGGTCAGCATATAGTTTATGCTCATTCCCCCATTTTGTTGCATGTCCACCATTATTTTTTAATTTTCAATCTTTTTCCTCAACATTGCAAACTCTGCAACAGGTCTGTCAAACTTTATTTTTGTAAGTTGTTGTGCATGAGGAACAACATCTAAGGGAGTCCCTTCAAGGTCATATATGTTGTTTAGTTTCTGAACAAAATACGTACCATCTGGAAGCATAACCTCAACAGTATCTCCCTTGTAAAACCTGTTCCTTTGTTCAACCACAGCCCAGCCGTCATTCAAAACCTCCTTGACAATGCCTACAAATTCATATTCTCTGACATATTTGCTTGACTCAAATCTGTAATCATTTGCTCCTGGCTTTCCAAAATAAAAGTTGGTTGTGTAACTTCTATGAGAACACTTTGCGATTTCTTCAAACCACTCTTGTTCTGGTTCAAAATGCTCAGGGTCTTTTATAAACTTATCAATTGCTTTTCTGTAAACACTTACAACTGTTGCAACATAAAAGCTGCTTTTCATTCTGCCTTCAATTTTAAAAGCATCGATACCCGCAAAAACAAGTTTGTCAATATGTTCTACCATACAAAGGTCTTTTGAATTAAAAATATATGTGCCATCAACATCTTCAAAAACCTCAAAATACTGGCCTGGCCTTTTTTCTTCCATGACATAATATTTATATCTGCACGGATGAGCACACTCACCCCTGTTTGCGTCTCTGTATGTCATATATGCGCTCAGAAAACATCTGCCTGAATATGAAATACAGACCGCTCCATGAACAAATGCTTCAAGCTCAAGACTTTCTGGAATATTCTCTCTTATTTCTCTAATTTCATCTAAAGAGAGTTCTCTTGCAAGCACAATCCTTTTTGCACCAAGCTGATGCCAAAAACGAGCAGACTCATAGTTTGTTGTATTTGCCTGAGTGCTTATATGAATTGGTATCTCAAGCTTTTTGGCTTTCATGAATATCCCCGGGTCGGACACAATTATTCCGTCAAATTCAAAGTCTTTTATAATGTCAAAAAATTCATCTATTTTCCTAATATCTTCATTCCTTGCAAATATATTAGCTGTAAGATACACCTTTTTACCATATTTGTGTGCAAAATCAATGCCCTCTTTCATCTCATCAAAATCAAAATTGCCAGCATATTTTCTGAGCCCAAATTCTTTTCCACCAATATATACACTGTCTGCGCCGTACAAAATTGCAGTTTTGAGCTTTTCCAAATCGCCTGCAGGTGCAACAAGCTCTGGTTTTTTTACTTTTATCATCTTCTCAAAAACCTCCACAACCTTTTCTTCTATTTTTTTATCGCTATCAATACACCATCGCTGATAGGAAGAAGTGTCATTATAAAATCAGGGTCATCTTCAATCATTTTTATGAAATTATTCATCCTTTTTGCAATTGTTATCATTCTTCTTTTAAGATACTTTCTTTCAACAACCATTCCTTTAAAAAGTACATTGTCACATACAAGGAGGCAGTTTTTAGCCATCTTCTCCCTGGTAAGGTTGAAATAATCAATGTACTGAGCCTTTGCAGCATCAAAAAATATCATGTCAAACTCTTCTTCAATTGCCTCTAAAACTTCTTCTGCCTCCCCACCAATTACAACTATCTTGTCCTGTGCACCAAATTCTTTTATATTCTTTTTTGCTTCCATGACCATATCAAAATCCATCTCTATTGTAACAATCTTTGCTTCGGGAAAACCTATGTGCATAGACAACGCTGAAAAGCCAACAGCCGTGCCAATCTCCAATATTCTCTTTGGTTTTTTGAGCATTGAAAGTATTGTCAAAAGCCGCGATACCTCTTTTGAAACTATTGGTATATTTCTCTTTTGAGCCTCCTTTTCAATCTTAGAAAGTCTTGGGTCCATATTTGTAAGCTTACTTCTTATAAACTGGTTTAAAATGTCCTGCGATATATCCATTTTTTATTTTTTCCCTTCTTCTATTTGTTTTTGAGCCTTCAAATGGTCTTCAAATGTCTTTGAAAATATATGACTTCCATCTTTTTTAGCAACAAAAAATAGATAATCTGTTTTTGCAGGAGCTAAAGCTGCAAGAAGACTTTTTTTACCAGGACTGCAGATAGCAGAAGGTGGCAGTCCTTTTTTCAGGTATGTATTATATGGAGATTCTATTCTCACATCCTGCAAAGAAAGAACCTCTTTGTGAACAGGCAATAAGTATTCTACTGTCGCACAGCTTTCTAGCTTTGTATTTCTTTTTAGCCTGTTTAAGAAAACCCCAGCAATGACTCCCCTTTCACTGTCTTTTTTTGCCTCTTTTTCAACAATTGAAGCAAGTATAACTGTCTGAACATCATCTAAATCTGTGGTCTTTTTATCCTTTATACTTTCATACACTTCTAAAAATCTATTTAGCATCATCTTTATAATATCCTTTTCAGAAGTGCCGGGATATACTTCATATGTATCGGGGAACAAAAATCCTTCAAGCTTGTACTTTACCTCTTTTGAAGTGTATTTATACTTAAAATTAAAGTTATAACTATTCACAGTTTCCAAAAACTTATTTTCATCTATAAGTCCAAGACTTTGCAGTTTTTTAGCAATCTGCCGTACTGTATATCCTTCTGGAATAGTAACCCTAACAGCAGTCTTTGGAATAAAACCTTTTTCAAGAGTTTTGCACAACTGCTTATATGTCATATCAGACGAAAGTTTGTATTTTCCTGCTGCTATTTTATAGTTATTGAGTTTAACATAAAACATGAAAAAGTAAGGGTTTTTTATAATCCCATTTTTCTTCAAAATCATAGCAACATCTTTTGTGGATGTATTTTGAGGAATTTCTACAACAGTTTCAATCACTTTCTCATTTTGAAGTTTTAAATATACACAAACAAGCGAAAAAGTTAAAACAAAGATGAGTAATATAGCATTAATAAATCTCTTTTGCCAAAATCTTTTCACAGCAATTACCCCAAACTTTTCTTTACTTTTATGTTCATATTATACCACAATTAAAACTCAAAAAGAAAAAGAGCCTTCAATAAACAGGCTCCTTTTCTTCTTTCTTCACTCTTGCCTCTACCTTCTTTCTCATCTCATGATTTAAAATCTTTTTCCTGAGCCTTAAATTCTTTGGTGTCACTTCCAAAAGCTCATCCTCTGCTAAAAATTCTATACACTCTTCAAGGGAGAGCTGAACTGGTGGAATCAAACGCAAAGCTTCATCTGCCGTCGCCGAACGCATGTTTGTAAGATGTTTTTTCTTACAAACGTTTACAACAATATCTTCTGGACGTGAGCTTTCACCAACAATCATACCTTCATATACTTCAGTTCCAGGACCTATAAAAAGTCTTCCTCTCTCCTGGGCATTGTAAAGACCATATGTTACAGCCTCTCCAGTTTCAAAAGCTATTAAAGCACCTCTGTTCCTCTCCGGAATATAACCAGCATATGGCATGTAATCATAAAACACATGATTCATAACGCCATTGCCTTTTGTATCTGTCAAAAACTCTGATCTAAAACCTATAAGTCCTCTGGCAGGAATAATAAATTCAAGACGCATAAATCCGTCATTTAAAATGGTCATATTTTGAAGCTGTGCCCTTCGCGGGCCCAATTTTTCCATGACAGTGCCCATAAATTCTTCTGGTACATCTACTATCAAATATTCATATGGCTCATAAACTTCACCATCTATTATCTTTGTTATAACCTGCGGTTTTGAAACCTGAAACTCATAACCCTCTCTACGCATGGTTTCAATCAATATTGCCAAATGAAGTTCTCCTCTTCCTGAGACCTTAAATGCATCCGGTGAGTCTGTCTCCTCAACTTTAAGTCCAACATTTTTCTCAAGCTCCTTAAAAAGACGCTCTCGCAGATGCCTCGATGTTACATAATCACCTTCTTTTCCTGCAAAAGGTGAGTCGTTTGTTGAAAATATCATGGAGATTGTTGGCTCATCAATCTTGACAAACTCCAAAGCCTCTGGATTCTCCGCGTCTGCAACAGTCTGACCAATGTTAATACCATCTATTCCAGCAATCGCAACAATATCACCAAGCTTTGCCTCGCTACATTCTACCCTTTTTAAATCTTCAAACTTATACAGCTTTGTAACCCTTGTCTTTTGCAAAACTCCATCTTGTTTTGTGCAAACTGCAACCTGCTGATTGAGTTTTACTTTTCCTCTTACAACCTTTCCAATAGCAATTCTACCAATGTAATTGTCATAGTCAATTGAAGTTACAATCATCTGGAAAGGCCCATCAATTTCACCTGTTGGTGCTGGAATATTGTTTATAATCATCTCAAAAAGTGGCTCTAAATTGTGACTTTCATCTTCTAAATCAAACTTGGCAATACCTTCCTTTGCTGATGCAAATACATATGGAAAATCAAGCTGGTCTTCGTCTGCTCCAAGCTCAATAAACAGGTCTAAGACCTTGTCCAAAACCTCATAAGGCCGAGCAAAAGGCCTGTCAATTTTATTTATAACAACAATTGGCTTGAGTTTAAGCTGCAAAGCTTTCCTTAAAACAAACTTTGTCTGTGGCATTGGACCTTCATAAGCATCCACAATCAAAAGTACACCATCAGCCATTACAAGCGATCTTTCAACTTCGCTTCCAAAATCTGCATGCCCCGGTGTGTCTATTATATTTATCTTTATGCCTTTGTACATAATGGCAGTATTCTTTGCCATTATGGTAATTCCTTTTTCTCTTTCCAGCTGGTTCGAATCTAATATTCTCTCTTCAACCACTTGATTTTCGCGAAACACTCCACTTTGTTTTAGCATTGCATCAACTAAAGTTGTTTTTCCATGGTCAACATGGGCAATTATAGCAACGTTTCGGATGTCAGTTCTTTGGGTTAGCATCTCTGTATTTCAAAAGCCTCCTTTTAAATCTTAATAGGCAGCTTTAATAATTTTAAAATAATCTGCTTTTTAAAGTCAAGAAAATCAAAAAGTTTACATGGTTAAAAAATAGGAACCAATCTTATTATATTAACCTTATATTAGCACTATATTGTAATTTTCCATGCTGTTAGATATTATATATTATGAATAATTTACTAAGACTTTAAAGAAAGGGGTACATAACACCGACGATGAAAAAAAATCCATTAAACTTTAGCAAAAACACTTACTCAAAATTAATTGTCCTCATGCTCTGCTGTTTGTTTACAATATCTAACTCAACCATTTCACTATGTGCTGTATCAAAAGTAAAATATATGACTGCAGAAGAATTTGTTCAAAAGGTTTTTGTAGATCTCAAGATAATTAATCATTCACAAGATTCCTGGAACAAAGCAAAATTATTAAAAGTTCTTCCTGCAAACTTGAAAAAAAACTCTGTTATCACGAAAGCTCAAGCTGCATATATTCTGTGGAGCACAATACAAAATGCAGAGTCTCTAAAACAGAGATTATTACCAGTTCAAACTAACATATTATCCTGTTGGGAATATTACAAACAAACAGGAAAAGGATTTATAACAAAAAACACTCCAACCGAAATAGCACTTTTGCATTATAACTTCGTGGTAGTAGAAAAAATATATAAAGATGGTTATAAAAAATATGTTCTTGTATGGAATCCATATACCAAAGTACGATCACAAGATGATTATGTGAAATTAGTAAGAGATTTCATAAATAAAAATCCACAAAAGCACAAGGTTGAGCTCAAGGAAAATCCAAAAACTTTATCAGTAGATTACATAAAAAAAGTATTTCCAATCGTTGGTAAATTAAATAATCTTCCTCCAACAATTTTAAATAAAGTGTATCAAAGTGTATACCAAAATACATATCAGGATATTGAGAATATTGTGTTAAACCAACTTTATACTGTCAATGAGCAAGTTTACTGTTATTTTTCAGAAGACAAAATCCTTAAGGTTGCTAAAATTCAGAATTTCAAAACTTCATTCTTAGGAAAAGAATACAATGTAAATGTAAAAA
The DNA here is from genome assembly GCF_000145215.1 of Caldicellulosiruptor obsidiansis OB47. Taxonomy (NCBI): domain Bacteria; kingdom Bacillati; phylum Bacillota; order Caldicellulosiruptorales; family Caldicellulosiruptoraceae; genus Caldicellulosiruptor; species Caldicellulosiruptor obsidiansis. The sequence goes on along the minus strand of NC_014392.1, from coordinate 788,711 downwards.
CAGACCCTCGATGGAACAAATACGTTGAAGATTACATTATGTCATTAAAAAGAGACTTTCCTGTTAATCACGAAAGATTTAAATACATTGTCGCCGATATATATCTCACCCCTGTAGACTTTCAAGAATCTATTCTCCGTTTATTAGATTTGGGATTATTAATACCTGAAATCAATCCTTATGACCAACGTTTTTATATCTATCCAAATAAAAAACTTTCAAGCACAGAAGTAAACGAAATTATTAATAGAATATCAAAAAACGAAAACTTATCTTTTGACGAATTTAAAGTAGACAACACATTTTTCAGAATTGACAACCTTAGATTTTTAAAAATGCTCAAAAGCCTTCCATTAAAAACTCAAAGCAAATTGAAGTTTACATCAAATCTATTTGGTATTGATGAATTTGGAATTTATATAATTGTTGAAGGAACAAAATATTATCTTGCTGAAACCCTCCCCAAGAATGGGAATATGTTTTACTATATAAAACCTTATATTACCTATGCAAAAACAAAACTGCAGTACAAAGATCTCATCCCAAAAGATCAGATAATTGAAGTATTAAGCGAAGTAGATGGTATCTATCTTGTAAAATATAGAAATTCTGAATTATGGGTACCCTCAAGATATTTGACCATTTTACCGCAAAGAAAAGTTTTTCTTAACCCACTAACAAAAGAGGAAGTTGAAAAATTTGTAAATTCACAACTAAAAAATGAAAAATCAAATTATTTTATATGGGTTGACTTGTGGAGATTATCAATTTATCTGTTGAAAAAAGAAAATAATGAATATTTTCTTATCAAAACAATTGATTGCTCTGCAGGAGCTGAATATACCCCTACATTGAGAGGTTATTTCAAAAGCAAAGCCAAAGTTTATAAATTTTATAATGAACACTATAGAGCAGGAGCAATGTATGCATTGGTGTATTCTGGTAATTATATGATACATTCTGTTATAACAAACCGGGAAGGTAAAATCGTCGATAACTCCATAATAAAAAGAAATAGCCACGGCTGCATCAGAGTCCCTATGAACGATGCTAAATACATTTACGATCATGTACCAGTCGGAAGTGTAGTGTGGGTGAATTGAAAAAAATAAGATAGATATTCTTACAGTTAAGAATATCTATCTTTTTTATATTTGTATCCATTTTAATGTTTACAAACATTTATTGGAATAAAAAGTGTTTGATGTAAACGATCAAAGTCATATGGGTAAAAATTGAAATCTATATAAAGTTTTGAATTTAGAGTTCCTTTAATTTCTTCCAAGAACACTGTAAATGTATTTTGCCGATTATTGAATAAATTTGACATTGTAGCACTTATATTATATCTTTGCCCATTTTTGTCAATTATATATGCAGTTAAATTTTTACAAGGTATAATTGAAGAAACGCAAGCAATGCTAAAGTACCTTTTTTCATACTCTTTATCATAATAATTCACTCCTGTCATTGCTAAAACGTAATAGGATTTTGTTGGAATTACTATTTCTAATCGCAACTTATCACCCTCATATACATTCGAAAAAGTTGTTCTTCCCCATTGTGATTTTTCCTCATTCCATCTATAAGTGTTTAAAATTTTTATATTTTGAGTATCTATTTTTAAGTCAATATCCACTGTTTCTGTTTGCTTTGTAATAATTAAATCTTTTATAGGCTTGTATGCTAAACAATACATACCAGAATACGAAGGATCACCAGCAAAAATCCAAACTTTTCCGTGGTTCCCTATATCAAATTTAACACTTCTTTGACGACCAATAGGACAAATTATTTTATCATCTAACCACATACTATTCAATCCGATATATAATTTGTCATTTAGCCCCACTCCACCAAATGCATATAGCATATTAAAATTAACTTTTCCAAATTTGCTTACATCTAATTTTACATTCTTGTTATTATCCACTTTAATTTTTGCGAATGCATATTCCATTACATCCCAATCGTTTGAACCATAACCTATTTTTAAATAATACTCACCTTTAGTAATTAATAATGGTAAATAACCATTTTTATCTGTTTTCCCTATATATATCTCTCTCAAAATTTCTTTGCTAATAATAAATACCTGAGCAAAAGCAATCGGTTTAGAATTATCATATATGTGTATATTTACAACTTTATCTAATGAAGAATTCGGAGTGATACAAACTTTATCTGGTATGGAAGAAGCACTTGTAAAATTTAAATTCTTTTTTATTAAAAGTCCGTTTGAGACTATGTAACAATTCATTTTTGAATTTTGTGCAACTGATAATTTTACTGATTTATTTGAAGAATAGTAAACTTTACAATTATCATTAAATAGTTCAAATTGAGAAAGTAGCTCATTTTTATATTTGACATAAATGCTTACCAATTTTGATTTTTGAGATTTCTTATAATTTTGAGTACTTGCAAAAGCTGTACTATCTCGGAAATGTAAAACTTCAGAAAAAACATTTAAACTAATAAGGCTCAACAAAGTAATGATCAGAAAATTTAACTTAAACTTTTTTGAACTTAACACCATTCCAAACCTCCTCTCTATTGTATTTTGGTTCTATATGCATTTTGTAGAAATGCTCAAGATAAGCGATGTAAAGCTCTACACATTTTTAAAAAAAGTCCTACTCTCTGTTTGTATAACTTTTACTTTTCGTACTAAAATATATATCTTGAATGATTAGGTTGTTGAATAAAAGAGATAACCATATTAGACAGATACAGTAATGGGTAAAAAAATCCCCCTTGTGATATAATTTTAATTTGTAAAGACCAAACCAACACACAAGGGGGAATAAAGAAATGTCTAAAATTATTAAAGCACAAAATGAAAAATTTTTAAAGCTCCTTTGCATAATAAAAAAGATTGCAGAAACTACAGTCCAAAGAAGGAAAAACAGTAAAAGAGGCAGACCAAGGAAATTTAGTTTGTTTCAAATAATAGCTTGTTTAGTTTACAAGGTCAAAAGAGGAATAGCAAGTTTTAGGGAATTAGAATACAGAATAAATCAAGATACAGAGTTCAAAAAGAGCATAGGATTAGAAAAAAGTCCAGATTATTCATACATAGCAAAATTAGCAGCAAAAATAGAAGAGGATTTATTGCAAGCTATCCGAGACGTGTTAATAGCAGAAATTAATCCAGATGTATCCATAACAATAGTAGATTCAACACCTTTGAGAAGTTCAAAGCAAGACAAAGAAGCAAAGATAGGAATACATGTTACTATAGGTTTTTACAAAGGATATAAATTACATCTTTTGTGTACAGGGAAAGAAGAAGTGATTCCACTTTTCTGGATTTTAACTACAGCAAACAAACATGACTCTACTCAAGAAGAACTTTTGTACAGGGCATGGAATTACAATTCGAAGATATTATTAGCGGATGCAGGATATGACTGTAACAGATGGTTTGATATTGCAAATAGACTTGAAATAAAATTTGTAGCAGGGGTAAATAGAAGGAATATGAGAAATGAGGAAAACGTAAAAAATAGATTTAGGGCAGAGAATATAAAATTTTTAGGTACAGAAGAAGGTAAGAAGTTATATAAACTCAGGATGAAAATAGAAAAACTTTTTAGCAAGTTGAAAGGTGAGTATAACCTTGAGAATATTAGGTTAAGAGGATTTAAAAGTTACAAAAGGCATACCGATTGGATACTAATTACTTTTTTGTTTGAACAGTTTCTCAGAAAATTAGAAGGCAAAAAATTTTCTTTTGCTTATGAATGGAATCAATAATTATTATCTTTTTATTACTCTATTGGCAATAATTTTTATTCAACAAGCTATTGAATGATATTAAATACATTACAAGCTATCACATCTTCTAAACCTTTGCTCAATCCGCGCATATCACCATCTTCTGACTGAGAGTAGCCAACAACTACGTAACTACCATCACTCGTAACTGTATTTATTGCTCCAGATTATTCGTTTTTGAAAATTTTATAGACTTAATCAGGTGTTGTCTTCATTATTTCAACATTCAAAACAGTTGCAACTCTTCTAAAAACAACAGTATTAAACATTTTAAAGTTTGCATCTTCGTGAACTCCATCTTTCAGGGTTAAAAGTCCATTCTATAGCACCAATATTATAATAAACTGCACCTTTCCACATACAAGTTACATCGCAGAGTCCAAAGTTAAATTTGATATCTTTGAGCTAACTGCAAAAGTTTTCCAAGTTCTCTTGAAGAATGGATATTTACTCTTTAAATCACATGCTTATTTAACTCATCAAATTTAATACAAAAATATAAAAAAGTAGCAGAAGTTTCTATCATTGAGCCAATATTATCAAAAGAAGTAAAATATACTTTCATTCCATCATCTTTGAAAAGAATTTTGTCGCCTATTTGAATATCTGTATTCTCAGTTGCTTGACTAAGATTCTTCTGGTACTTCGGGGTTTTCAATTCAATATTATTACATGCTTGCTTAAAGAAAAGTAATTATAACTCATAATTCTTCTTTATGTATTGGTATCATATAATGTCCTCTCTGCATAACGATTATCCACTTCTAACATTAAACTTGAGTGTTTTAGATTTGTAATATCATTTACTTTTTATTTTATCCCACATTTATTTTGCCTCCCTAAATTGTTTTTGGTTTGATGCCAACAATCAAACACAACCTACTATTAAACTCTGTTCAACTAGTTCTAAAACCTTTTTTTCTTTACCAATATATAACTCACATCTGAGTTTTTATCACTTGTTTTGGATTCAATATATAATTCTATAGCTTCACCGAGTTCATATAATACAAAATAGCTGCCCCACTCTTCATCAATTCCTTCACTAATTTTTTTAATTCTTTTATATTTTCTAATTTTTTATCTAAATCTGAGAGAGAACCTTTCAAGGAAATGCCAAAAAGTTTTATATTATCTCCAGCACTAAAACTATTAACATATGCTTTAGTCATATCTTCTAATCTTTCTACCGAATTAAAATCAAAGCTAAATAAAAGCCCACTTTTAGTTTTATATAATAATCCTCCCTCATAAGAATAGATCTCTACTGGTAAACCAAATTCTTTTCTTATTTCGCTTAAGTTCATACTTAACAACTTTTTTATTATGCCATAATTACTTAAATCAAATTCTGTATTTACTTCCTTGTTCTTTAGCTCCTTCAAATCAAACCAAAATCTTACTACTCCTCTTGCATATGATGCAATCTTATATGGTTCAAAACAAATTAAAAGACCATTATTTTTGAATACCATATCTTCAAACAAGTCTTCATCAAAGGCTTTCTGATTGTCCTGAGCACTAAACACTCCATATGGTGGATCATCTAAATCATTACATAAAGCTCTTGCAAAGTTTATATAATTCTTTATTAATTTTTGTTGATCATTATTCAAATAGTTTACAAGTTTTATACTGTTACCTGTTCTTAGATCAAAGGTAAAACCTTCGATTTGAGTCAAACCATGTGCTCCACCCGTATATGAGTATTCTTCGAATAAAAAAGAAACATAAGGTTCAACACTTTTGTCCCATTCATATTTGATATAAAGGGTATATGGATACAAACCTGAGTCACCTTCTGACCCAGCAGATATCTTTTTTATATCTTCGATTTGTTGTTCAGCATATTTTTTAAGAACAGAATTTATTTTCTCATAAACTTCTTGTTTCAATCCATTACCAATGATTTTAGGTATAAATACATCTATTTCATACTTTTCTGTATTTTGATATATTCTTTCAAATACAACATCCCACGTGGGTTTATTAGTAGGTTTATTTTTGTTTGAATACATAATAGCTTGATCAGTTTTTTGCTTAACCGAAGTATTAACCCTGCTAACACTTTCATTTTTTGTTTTTAATACCGAACATCCACTGATTGACAATAACAAAAAAATAAATATACAAATTGTAAACGTGTTGATCTTTTTCATAATTGGAATATACCTCCTAAATTTTGATAAAAAGTAATTTAAATTTATCTAACTCTATAAAATTCATATTCTGCCCTTCCAGAACCTGGGATAGGTTCTAATATTAATTTGTTACTCTCAATTCTGAAATAATATCCTTCTTTTCCAGTCAATGTGCCTGTAAGATATAATTTATTCCCCTCTATCTCCCACGCACCACCTATCCAATAGTAGTGGGCTTTAAATGTACCATTTGGATAAAATATGATGGTATCTTTATCATCCGACCAAGTTCCAATAATATTATCGGAACCTATACTAATAACATTTCCCCCACTTGCACTTGCTATCCCATTGCCCATCGCCAATACAATCACTGCTAATAAAATAATACACACAATATACGCTCCTACTGTAATATAAAGTGCCTTAGTTTCTTTATCTTTCAGTAAAACCTTAACAGACCAAAAATTTAATATAACATTCATAAGAAAACCAAATATGCATAATAATACAACTAACCAAACACTTATAAACTGCAAAATTAAATTCACAATAGCTACCCATCCAAGAGGAATTAAACTTACCCCTATTCCTCCTAATACAGCCTTAAAATCAATATTTTCTTTTAATATCACAAATGTCAATTTAACAATGCCGCAATACAAAAGGTATAAAAGAAACAAACCTATAAAATTATAAAGAAATGTTTTAAACAATGAATACGAATTTAAAAGGTCGGATATCCCAATAAAATCTTCAACTAACTTTATACCTCTCCCCGCTAAAACAAGATTTTGAATAGAAACAAATATAAAAGTAAGAAAAGCAAACAAAATGCCTGCTTTATAGTCATTGTTCTGTATTACCCTTGAAATAAAAACGAAGGGATTTTTTAAAAATGCCCAAGCAAATTTTATTGTAAGATAACAATATCGAACTGCTGAGTTAATTACATCATTTAGGGTTGAAGTATTAGTAGATTCCTTTTTCTTTTCTTCAGCGGTATTCACAGTCTGCTCAATATTTTCGCTTTTAACATCCTTACTAACTTTTGCAGCATTTTGAGTATTATTCAATACTTCACCACTTGTAACTTCATTGCCATTTGTTTGACTCACCATCGTTTGATTTGTTTGACAACTACAAACCTCACCTTCTTGAAGTTCTCTATTACAATACGGACATTTTATCATTTCAATCACACACTCCCTTCATCTAATTTGTATTCTTTAATCTTGCCATCTTCTGGCCAGTCATAAAACCAGGGAGCCTCTATTCCGACAATAATAAAGTTCTTTGCATTTTCATCCCATACAAGCGTGTAAACCTGTGCAGTTTCTTTTTCAGGAATATCTTGTGGTGGAGTCTCGTCTTGGGAATATATTGCATCTTTGTAGTAAATTTTTGCAGTAATTTTTAATGTAATTTTTCCATCTTCGTTTTTAAACAATTTTAACGTTCCCAAGTTGAACTCTGTTTTTGTTACTTTACCTGTAAACTTTTGGTTATTAGCTTTTAAATCTTCAATTCTGCTGGTAAAAATTTGTTTTAATTCATCAGAAATATGCAAAAACTTATTCGGAGCCTGAGCTATCATAGCAGTTCTGTAAGACTTTTCAAAATCATTTATAACAGAAGCAACCTTTTCGAATGTCGAATTATTAGTATCATCGTTTGAAAGTGTATTTGGAATTGTAATGCTATTTGACCAGCTGCCAAGTTTTACAGAAGTTGTTCTCACTTCACCCCATGGAAGTTTTATTTTTGCACTAAACTCACTTTCGTCACTTACAGGTCCAAATTCAGACGCATCTTTTACCAAAACACCGGTTGGCTTACCATTCAAAATTATCTCAGCATCCTCAAAATCTGAGTTTACCTCTACGTAGCGAGGATAAAGATACAGTTCAGCAGTGTATTGGTTATAGTTACTAAAATCTGTACTGTAAATTTTTTCTTCATCAATCTTCTCTAATGTACAATACGGACCTTTGTATTCTGCTTTAATCTTGTATATACCAGCAATCAATGGACCTATTGAAATTTCCTGAGATGGGTCTGAAACTGAAGCAATGTTTTTACCATTCAAGAATATTTTTGCATCCTTAGTGTCACACTTTACCTTTAAAAAGTAATTTTTTGCTGCAATCTTATATTTCGTGAAGAAAATCAAGCCCTTGCCTGTAAGTTTTAAGAGAAAATCATTAGAATAATCTTGAGTTGAGAAAAGATCAGATAAAGTATCGGTTAGAGATTTATTCTTTTCATTTGAGGATGAATTTGAAATTGATTGAATTGCTTCATCTAATGCTTTGAAAACACCGTCTATGTATTCAGGCTTTGTCTGACACAATTCTAAGAAAGCTTTTAGATTGTCTTGTGAAATTTGTTCACCTGTTTCATGAACAAGTACTTTGGAAAGCTTTCTTGTATCTTTATTTTTAACAGCTTCCTTGAATTCATCCACAAGCCTTTGGGGAGAATATATTGACTTTCCAATCGCTATAAACAATATTAAAAACACCAGGAAACCTATAATTCCGTAAAACCACGGCAAAAGTTTTCTGTCAAATTTAAATTTTATGCTTGGAACTTTAAATTCTTCTGTTTGTCCCTCAAAGTATTTTTCTAAGAAGAACTCTCTCTTTGTCCTTTGCAAATTACTCAAAATCTTTGACTCTAAGCTTTCTCCACACTGACTACATACTTTCTGCCCCTTTTCAATTGTAGCACCACACTTGGGACAATAAAGCATACTTTTACCTCCCATCATTGTTTTTTAAAGACTATTCGACACAATTCGACATTATTCGACAAATTATATATTTTTAAGGTGTTATCTTGATTTAATTATAATTTTTCACGTATATAAATGCAAGAGCTTATTTATTTCAAAATATGGTTGACATTAAGTTTTTCATTAATGTAATATAATAGTAAAAACAAAACTCTTTCAGGGAGGTTGAGGAAATGAAAAAGCACATTTCAGTATTTATAATCCTATTTGCTGTCATTTTTTGTTTTGTTGCAGTTGCGTCATCTCCAACAAATTATAAGACTATGTACGAAAAACTTTTGAAAGATTACAACTCTCTAAAAACTCAATATGACAAGTTAAAAAAAGAAAATGCTGATCTTCAAGCAAAGGTGAATGAACTTAGCAAAAAGGCAGGAACAAGCCCAGTTTATGAGTATCAAAGAGATATTATCCTAAATGGGGTAACACTTAAATACAAAGTTCCATTTATAAACTATAAAGGGATGAGGTTTGTCCACCTTGACTCAATTTTATATTGCTTCTTTAATAAAAACATAGCTCCTTGGAAAATTAATGATAATCAAAAAGCATTAATTATAGGTCCCGATTTGGGTCCAAATGGGGGTATATTCCTTACTGATTTGCCGTTGAGTGCCTATAAATCTGTTAGAAATTCTTGGGGCGATCAGGGTCGTTATGGTATAAATCAAGATGTGGTCACATTGCTTGGAAAAACATATCGTAAAAATATTTGGTGGGATGCTTACCAATATTCATATTGGCAGTCAGATGATAATAGACGACTTACTTTTGTTCAGTATATATTAAACGGCGATTACAAAAAACTGAAAATGACTTTGGGTTTAGATGATGATTCTGAAGTAGGAGCAAGTGGCAAATTTACTATCTATTTAGATGGAGAAAAAAGATATGAGATAGAAATTGCAAAAGGTGAAAAAGGAAAAGATGTCTCTTTAGATGTAGTTGGCTGTAATACATTAAAGATTGAATTTTTTGCAAATCCAGCTAATTATAATTGTATGATTTACCCTTTTGTAGGTGATGCAGTATTGTACAAATAAATATTTACAAATTATGAGGGGCTGTCCAAAAAATAATTGGATAGCCCCTTTCATTATAAGATTTAGTTTTTTGTTTGATGAACTTTCCCTATATGCTGTGATATAAAAATTTTAAAACTTTGTTTTTAGTCAGCCCCTTATTAATTATATACAGACTTTTTTTATGTTTTTTAGTTCCCAATTTTGAATTAGTATTTTTTCTTATTTGTTCTAAAATTCCAATTACAAGTTAAAATAACAAAAAGGGGACTATCTGCCTACCTGGTAATCCCCTTTCATTTTTACTCCAAAAAATCCTTAAGCTTCTTACTCCTGCTTGGATGTCTTAACTTTCTCAGTGCTTTTGCCTCAATTTGGCGGATCCTCTCTCTTGTGACGTTGAATTCTTTGCCAACCTCTTCTAAGGTGCGAGCCCTGCCGTCTTCAAGGCCAAATCTGAGTTTTAAGACTTTCTTTTCACGCTCGTTAAGTGAGTCTAAAACCTCTAATAGCTGCTCTTTTAACATAGAATATGCAGCAGCTTCAGATGGCGCAAGAGCATCATCATCGGGTATAAAGTCGCCCAAGTGGCTATCTTCCTCTTCACCAATTGGAGTCTCAAGTGACACCGGCTCTTGTGCAATCTTTAGAATCTCTCTCACTTTTTCAACTGGCATGTTCATCTCTTTTGCAATCTCTTCAGGTGTTGGCTCTCTTCCCTTTTCTTGTAAAAGCTGGCGAGACACTCTTACTAATTTGTTAATTGTCTCAACCATGTGAACAGGAATTCTTATAGTTCTTGCCTGGTCTGCAATTGCCCTTGTTATTGCCTGCCTTATCCACCACGTTGCATATGTGGAAAATTTATACCCTTTTCTGTAGTCAAACTTTTCAACAGCCTTCAAAAGACCAAGATTACCTTCCTGGATAAGGTCCAAAAAGAGCATACCTCTTCCCACATACCTTTTTGCAATGCTGACAACAAGCCTCAAATTTGCCTCAGCAAGCCTCTTTTTAGCCTCTTCATCGCCTTGCTCGATCCTCTTTGCAAGTTCAATCTCCTCTTCAGGGGTCAAAAGCGGAATCTTGCCAATTTCCTTCAAATACATCCTGACAGGGTCATCTATAGCAATACCTTCAGGCAGATTTTCCAAATCGTCTTTTAATAGCTCCTCCTCTGATACTCTGTCGTCTACAACATCAATTCCCATGCTCTCCAAGGTATCATAGATACTTTCAACTTGGCTTGCATCAAGTTCTACCTTGTCAAGAATCTCCTGTATTTCTGAATATGTCAAAAACCCTTTGCTCTGACCAAGAGATATAAGTTCTCTGACCTTTTCTCTTATAAGAGTCTTTTTTTCTTCGCTCATCTTCTTGCCTTCCGATTTGTTTTCTGTGCTTTTTTTAGCAGGCTGTTTTTCTTGATTTTCATTTTTCTGTGATTCAAGCAATTGTTTTTCAACTTCTTGCTGCTGCTCGCTTCCAGTCTCTTTATTTATATTTTGGTCATTGAGGTTTTTCACCTCATTATTTTCCATGTTCTGCTCTGTCATCCCTCAAATTCCCTCCTTTCCGTCTTTGATTTTTCTAATTAGCATTTGCAACTTCAATACCTTTTCATTATCTCCTCTCTTTTGTGCCTCCAACATCTCACGTCTTAACCACAACATTCTATTATTGTTTGTTTTTAGCTCTTCTATCGCTCTCTTGGCAGCTTCTTCTGTTTCAAATCCTTTCGAAGAAAAGCTTGTGAGTTCTGACAATACTTTTTCATCATCAACAAAGGTCAAAAGCATCGAATAGGTCACTTCCATCCCCTCATTAATTAAGTTTTTTATTGAACTGAAAAGTATTTTTATATCTTCGGTGCAAAAATCATCCTCGGTAACAGCATTTCTGATGCTTTCTGACTTGTTAGCCCACTCCACATAGATAGATAAAAGGTCTATATCATTTTTTTTGATTCTCTCTTCTTCAGTTAAATTACTTTTTTGCTGAACTTGCTTAAAATGTTGAATACTTTCTATGCGTTTTAGTTTTATATTTTCATTTTTGGTAAATTCCTTTAATATTGCATCTTCATCAATTTGTGTGATCTGGGATAGCTTCTTTATATATTCCTGCCTTTCAACCTCATTTGAAATTGGCATTAAAATCTTTTCAAAGTATTCTCTCACAAACCTGATCTTCTGATCAGATTTTGACAAATCATAATTAGAAGATATCTGCTTTATTTTAAAATCTATTACGAACATAGCATTTTGTTTCTTTAGTAAAAACGCATCCTTCCCAAACTTTTTTATATACTCGTCAGGGTCTTTTGCATTTTCAAGCTCCATAACCTTTACCATAAGCCCATTTTGGTAAAGTATATCACCACTTCTAAACGTCGCATTTTTTCCTGCCTGGTCACTGTCTAAGCAAAGAACGACCTCATTTTTGTACCTGCGCAGAAGGAAACTGTGATCCTGTGTCAGGGCTGTACCCAAAACCCCTACAACATTGTCTATACCTTCCTGATGAAGAGAAATGACATCCATATACCCTTCCACAACCACAAAGTCTTTTTCCTTGCTTGACTTGGCAATGTTAAGACCATATAAAACCTTCGATTTTGAAAATATAAGAGTATCTGGAGAATTCATGTATTTAGGTGCTCGGGAGTCGTCAATTATACGACCACCAAACCCAATTACTCTATTCATTGTATCGAATATAGGAAAAATCAGCCTTCCTTCGAATCTACAATAATTCTTTCCATTTCTCTCAATAAAAATTCCACTTTTATCAATAATCTCTTTGGAATACTTTTTTGCAAGCAACTCATACAAGTTGTTATTCTCAGGACAAAAGCCAAGTCCGAACTGTTTTGCAGTCTCTTTTCTTATACCCCTTTTCAAAATATACCTTGCAGCATCTATGTTTTCCCTCAGATACAATTGCCTTTGAAAATATTCAAAACAGTCATGGTGAAGAGAAATAAGCTCTTCTTTTTGTTTTGCCAAAGCTCTGTCTTTTGCTGACTGAGGTTGAGAAAAGTCTACGTCAATTTTAGCCTTCTCTGCTAAAACTTTGAGCGCTTCTGTAAAGGTCAAATTCTCTATGCGCATAACAAAATGGATAGCATTGCCCCCAACTCCACAGCCAAAACAGTGAAATATTTGCTTTGACGGTGAGACATAAAAAGAGGGCGTCCTCTCTTGATGAAAAGGACAAAGCGCTCTGAAGTTCACTCCCACTTTTTTAAGCGGGACATACATTGAGACCACATCAACAATGTCAACCTTGTTGAGGACCTGTTCTACAACTCTTTCCAGCACATCACGTTCACCTTCGCGTTTTTTAAGCCAATTTAATTTTATTTCGACAAATTTTTTTTAATACCTTTTAGCATTTTTAATAAAAATCAAAGCTTGTTCCATGGTGATGGTAAGAATAATTCATAAAATTTTCTCATAGCATATCTGTCTGTCATTCCAGCTATATAATCTACTATTGCCTGTTCCTTGCCAAACCTGTCGATATTTTTTTTCACATCATCGGGTAAAACGTCACAGTTTGACATAAAATACTCATAAAGAGCCTGTATAATATATTTAGCTTTGCTTTCATCCTTTTTTGCCTCGGAACCAATATACACATTCTCAAACATGAAACTTCGCAAAGTTTGCATAGCGTAAAAAACATCTTCGCTCATGGAGATTTCTGGCTTGTCCATACTATTTTTTATTATATCCCTAATTAATGTATTAATTCTCTCTCTCTTAGAAAATCCCAAGATTTTGAGACAGTCTTTTGGCAGGTCATCTTCCTTCAATATACCTGCTCTTATTGCATCGTCAATGTCATGGTTGATGTATGCAATCCTGTCTGCAAACTGGACAACTCTGCCCTCTAAAGTGGCAGGTATCCTCCCCCACACATGATTCAAAATCCCGTCCCTGACCTCAAACGTGAGGTTAAGTCCATCTTCTCCTTCCAGAAAATCAACAACTCGCAGGCTCTGGACGTTGTGTGAAAAGCCGGTTGTGGTTATCTTGTTTAAGATATCCTCACCTGCATGGCCAAAGGGTGTGTGACCCAAATCATGACCAAGTGCTATTGCCTCTGTTAAATCTTCGTTGAGCCTCAGAGCTCTTGCAATTGTCCTTGCAATCTGTGCAACCTCCAAAGCGTGTGTAAGCCTTGTTCTGTAATGGTCACCTTCTGGAGATATAAATACCTGGGTTTTGTGTTTTAGCCTCCTGAAAGATTTGGAATGTATTATTCTATCTCTATCTCTTTGGAACTCCGTTCTCACATCGCATTTTTGTTCAGGTCTTTGTCTTCCTTTTGTATTTTTTGATAGAGTCGCATATGGTGAAAGAATCTTTTCTTCCAAACTCTCCTGATACTCTCTTACTTTTAACAAAACTTATCACCGGACTTTTTAAAAGTCCAAAACTAAAATTGTCTCTATCAACAATGTTATATAATAACTTAATTCTATACAAACTCAAAATTCCCTTCTTTGAAATGAAAAAATTCAAAAAGAAGAAGGCTGGTAGTTTTCTCCAGCCTTCTGTTCTAATTGTCAGATTGTACATTTTCAGATTTTTATGTTATGATACATTTCCTCTTCTTTCCTGAAGACGTTGTTTTAGTCTCGGCTTTTTCTGAACTTTCTTGTTTTCATTTATTATTACAATAGGTTTATCTTCTTTTAAAACAGCCGCTTTTGTAATAATAACCTTTTCTATCTTATCATTTGATGGAATCTCAAACATCACATCAAGCATAATCTCTTCCATGATAGCTCTAAGACCTCTTGCACCAGTGTTGCGTTCAATTGCTTTGTCAGCAATAGCCTCAAGAGCATCTTTTTCAAACTCAAGTTCTACACCATCCATTGCAAAAAGTTTTTGATACTGCTTTACAAGTGCATTTTTGGGCTCTGTCAGTATCTTTATTAAAGCCTCTTTATCCAATGCATCCAATGTAACTATTATAGGCACGCGTCCTATAAATTCTGGAATCATTCCAAACTTTAAAAGGTCCTGAGGCATTATCTGTCTTAGTATATCTCCAATCTTTTTTTCTTTTTTACTTTCAATCTTTGCATTAAAACCAAGTGTCTTTTCACCAATTCTCTTTTCAATTATCTTCTCAATACCCTCAAATGCACCGCCACAGATAAACAGGATGTTTGTTGTGTCTATCTGTATAAATTCCTGATGTGGATGTTTTCTCCCACCCTGTGGTGGTACAGAAGCAATAGTCCCTTCCAATATTTTGAGCAGTGCCTGCTGAACACCTTCGCCTGAAACATCTCTTGTGATAGAAGGATTGTCAGACTTTCTTGCAATCTTGTCAATCTCATCTATATAGATTATACCACGCTCTGCTCTTTCAATATCATAGTCAGCATTCTGTATGAGCCTGAGCAGGATATTTTCAACGTCTTCACCAACATAACCTGCCTCTGTCAAAGTTGTTGCATCAGCTATTGCAAACGGAACATTCAACATCTTTGCAAGAGTCTGTGCAAGGTATGTTTTACCAGACCCTGTTGGTCCAAGCATCAAGATGTTGCTCTTTTGAAGTTCAACATCATCTTTTTTAGTATCGTGGTAGTATATCCTCTTGTAATGGTTATATACAGCAACAGACAAAATCTTTTTTGCGTGGTCCTGACCAACAACGTATTGGTCTAAAAACTCTTTTATCTCCTTTGGAGTTGGGAGTCTGTCGTCAAACTCATTGTATTCTTCTTCTTCAAAATCCTCTGAGATTATTTCAGAACAAAGTTCAATGCACTCATCACAGATATAAACGCCGGGACCAGCAACAAGTCGTCTTACTTCATCCTGTGACTTTCCACAGAATGAACATCTCAGTTGTTTCTTTTCTTCAAACTTAGCCAATTTTGAATCACCTCAAATTAAAGAAGGATTTATGGACGCCTTTCAATCACCCTGTCAATGATACCATATTTTAGTGCTTCTTCTGCTGTCATGAAAAAGTCACGGTCTGTATCGCGCTCAATCACTTCAATTGGCTGACCGGTCCTCTCTGACAGGATTTTATTTATTCTATTTTTTATCTTTAAAATCCATTCTGCATGGATTTTTATATCTGTTGCCTGACCGCGAACACCACCAAGCGGCTGATGTATCATTATTTCGCTGTTTGGCAGGGCAAACCTCTTGCCTTTTGCACCTGCCGCAAGCAGGAACGCGCCCATTGATGCTGCCATCCCAACACAGATTGTTGAAACATCAGGTTTTATATATTGCATTGTGTCATAGATTGCAAAACCCGCTGTAACAGATCCACCAGGTGAGTTTATATAAAGGTAAATGTCTTTGTCAGGGTCTTCAGCTTCTAAGAAAAGAAGCTGAGCAACTATAAGTGATGCAATATCGTCTGTAATCTCACCGCTGAGGATTACTATCCTGTCCTTTAAAAGCCTTGAATATATGTCATATGCTCTCTCGCCACGGTTTGTCTGCTCAATAACTATTGGAACAAGTGCAGACATAATTTTTACCTCCTTTTTTAAAAAACAAAATTTGCTAAAAACTTCATTTAATTTTCCTGATTTTCGCCTTGAACCCCTTCACTTATAATTTTAGCATTTTCGTAAATAAAATCTATAGCCTTATTTAGGATTATACCCTCTTTTATATATTCAATATCATCTTCAGAAAGTCTTTCTTTGAGCTTATCAACTTCCAAATTATACATCTTTGCAAGTCTTTCAAGCTCTTTTTGAAGCTCTTCATCTGTAGCCTGGATATTTTCTACCTTTGCAATCTTTTCCAGGATGAGGTTATTTCTTACAGCCTTCTCTGCTCTTTCTCTAAACTGGCTTCTAAATTCAGCATCAGTCTTTCCTATAGCTTGCAGGTATCTTTCGTATGTCATGCCAAAATACTTCAGGTTTCTTGCAACATCTTCAATATAATAATTTATCTGATTTTCAATCATTGGTTCGGGAATATCTATTGATGTATTTTGAGCAATCTTTTCTAAAATTGCATCAATCATCTCGTCTTTTGCTCTTTGGTCATTTTTCTCTTTAATTCTATTTCTTATACTTGCCTTAAGTTCCTCTAATGTCTCAAATTCACTGACATCTTTTGCAAACTCATCATCAAGTTCAGGAAGCTCTTTCACCTTTATATCCTTCACTTTTACCTTGAAAGTTGCCTTTTTACCAGCAAGCGAAGGTTCCTGATAATCTTCAGGGAATGTTACCTCTATTTCTTTTTCCTCACCCTTGTTCATACCAATAATCTGCTCTTCAAACCCCGGTATAAATGCGTTAGAACCTATTGTAAGCTCATAATCTTGAGCAGCACCACCCTTAATCGGTTCTCCATCCACAAACCCTTCAAAGTCTATTGTAACAATATCCCCTTGCTGAACAGGTCTTTCAACAGGAACAAACCTTGCATTTTCCTCTCTTAAGTGTTCAAGCTCGTGTTCCACCTCTTCTTCTGCAACAGGATATTCGATTTTCTTGATTTCAATTCCTTTATACTGACCAAGCTCAAATTCAGGTTTTACATACACTTCCGCCCTGTATATAAAATTCTTGTCCTTTCCAACTTGAACAATATCAACTTCTGGCCTTGAGACAACTTCAAGTTTGCTCTCTTCAATCACTTTTGGATATGTCTCATTTAAAACATAGTCAATAGCATCATCATAAAAAACCTCTTCGCCATAAGCTCTCTCTATTAAAGACCTTGGAGCCTTGCCAGGCCTAAAACCTGGAATTTTGAAATATTTTGCATTTTTCAGGTAAGACTTCTGAAGACCTTCTTCAAACTTTTCAGCCTCAACCTCAACCTCAATTATTGCTTTGTTTGTTCCTTTTTTTTCAATTTTAAACTCCATCCTAATCCTCCCTCAAAAAATTTATTTTAAATTTTTTATTGCTGTCACTCTAATAAAAAGTTATATTTTAACTATGATATTGTAGCATAAAAGTTTTCATTTTAAAAGTAGCTTTTAAAACTTGAGCTCGAATAGATGTAGAGATATTTGCCGAAGCAAAAAGATGATGAATACTTTTTAATGATTCATGCTCAGAGAGGCAAAAGCAAAGAAGAATTTATTCATAAGAACTCAAAAGTAGCAGGACACATGAATCTTTTTCAGCTCCCATTGCGGTAAGGGAATGAATGTGAGAACACCATTTAAGACTTATTAAAGAAAATAGAAATTTTTCATTCTCTATTCTGTAATAAATTAGGTAGTAAATATGCCTTCATTATGTGTAAAAAAATTTAACACTTTGTATAAACACCTAAAAGTTGTATTTCTGGCAATGAATTTGAGTATACTGTAGCATGTTTGCATCAAGTTTGCAAGGGTTTAATCCAGCAAAACAGCAAGAATTCGAATAATGAGTACTGCAAGCATGAGAAGAAAAATAATAACTTCTGGAAGAAGCATTTTTAAAGTTTGAAGCTCTTTTTGAATACAAAACCTTGCTGTTTTCTTTTGCATCTAAAAACACCCCTGAAAAAACAAAAAGCCACAAATAGCTCCTTGCCAGCTACCTGTGGCTAACTTTTTTTGATTGTGGAATTATTCGCAGCTTCTGAGTTGTGTCTTTATTACCTGTAGAGTTTTAAAAACTCTTCTAGACTTATCCCTGCCTGTTCCAGAATACTTTTCAATGTTCCCCTTGCAACTTCTTCATGCATTGGGATAATCACAATACTTGTTGGATTCTCTTTCTTTAGCTTGAAATGACTGCCTTTTTGTGACACTTCTCTGAACCCGGCTTTTTTGAGCGCTCTTATTATTTCCTGTGGCTTTAGTACAGGGTATTTTGGTGACATTTATATTGCCACCTCTATGGTAGTTATTAGCGGTGGCATCTGTGGTTTTTGTATCTCTTCTCCTTCATAGTAAAGTTCAAGAGCTTCTTTTAAATTGGCTATTGCTTCTTCGACAGTTTTCCCCTGTGAAGCTACACTGTTTTCTATGCATTTGGCGATATACCAGTTGTCTTCTTTGCTTACTACTACTGTAAACAACATAACAAACTCCCCTTTAAGCCTCAAAGTTTTTTGCTTTCAACTTTTATTATACCACACAAAAAAACGAAAACCACAGCCTTTTGCTGTAGTAGTTTTTATTTTAACAGGAAGTTAAAACAAAATTGTGTCCACTGTATAATTAGTATTGAAATAATCATCAAAGGGGGCTACTTAAAATGAATAAAAACGAAATTATTGAGACTGCTAAAAACATGGCAAAAGAAGCAAGTATTAAATATGTATTGCTTCCTGTGATGATCCTAACCGCCCAGCCCTAAAGCAACAAAAAGTAAAACCTGCTCGATTGCTTTATGTTATCAGAAAGATAAGTAGCCTTGCTAAAAACGAAAATGACAAAAGCAATGGTTATTCAAAAGTGAAGTTAAGGTAATTGTAAGAGCAAATTTGCTACTTGCAATGCCTGCCTCGGTATCGACTTTGGAATGGTAAAAAAGACATTTTCAGCATATACGCTTTCTTCGGCAAAGAAAATAAGGCTTACCTAAATGAAAGTTTTTGACCATTAATTGCAAGAGGGCTAAAAGAGATTCTAATTGTCATATGCGATGACTTTCCTTAATATTTATGAAAAGGCAAGAAGTAAACTCAGATGGATACTTTCAGCTGCCTGTATCTTAGAAATTAATATTTACTTACAGGAAGAGAACTTACGCTATGCAAAATAGAAAAATGGAGTTCCCAGCATTAGAAAATGCATCAATAATATAACCTAACTCTATAATTTACATTATAAATTGGAAACACAAAATTCTTGATTAGTCTTCCCTATGTTCTTATTCTTTATCCAAATTCTTACAAACACATTATAAAAAGCTACAAAGTTTCACACTTAACTTGTATGTGAACAATTTTTTTAATTATAACTGGAATATAATGGTATTAATTTATTGTATGCACAAGTTGAAAAGTATATAATTTGATTATAAGGACATTTCCGAATTTACAAGAACATTTGGGAGGGAATATTTGAAATGATTCAGAATATGCCTGAAGTTAAGCCTGGAATTGTGGCAGTCAGCAGAGACTGTTTCCCCATCACACTTTCTGAAAAAAGAAGAAAAGCGGTGGTTGAAACGTGCAAACGTCTTGGCATTGACATTTTTGAAGCAAAGACAACAGTAGAAAATGAAAACGACGTTTTAAAAGCTTTAGATGAACTTAAAGTAGCAGGCGTAAATGCTCTTGTTGTATATCTTGGAAACTTTGGTCCAGAAGGACCTGAAACAATGCTTGCACAAAAGTTCGACGGACCTTCTATGTTTGTCGCAGCAGCCGAAGAGACACAAGAAAATCTGTTTGATGGTCGTGGCGATGCTTACTGTGGTATGCTAAACGCTTCGTACAATATAGGTCTGAGAAAGCTCAATCCCTATATCCCTGAGTATCCTGTGGGCGATGCAGAAGAAGTTGCAAATATGATTGCACATTTTGTAGATGTTGCAAGAGTTGTGATAGGAGTAAAGAACCTAAAAATCTTCAGTTTTGGACCACGTCCTCAGGATTTTCTTGCATGCAACGCACCAATAAAACCTCTTTATGACCTCGGCATAGAGATAATGGAAAACTCTGAGCTTGATCTGTTTGAGGCTTTCAACAACCACAAAGACGACCCGCGTATACCTGAGATTGTAAAACAAATGCAAGACGAGCTTGGCACTGGTAACAAACACCCAGGTATCTTGCCAAAGCTTGCTCAATATGAGCTCACCTTGATGGACTGGTATGAAAAATACCGCGGTAGCTGCAAGTTTGCAATATTTGCTAACAAGTGCTGGCCAGCTTTTCAGACACAGTTTGGATTTGTTCCTTGCTATGTGAATGCAAGGCTTGCATCAAGAGGTATTCCTGTGGCATGCGAGGTTGACATATACGGAGCACTGAGCGAATATATAGTTACACTTGCAACACAGCTTCCTGCAACAATCCTTGATATAAACAACACAGTGCCAAAAGATATGTATGAAGCAAATAAGGATAAATTCAAAGATTACAAGCTAACAGACCTTTTCATGGGATTCCACTGTGGAAATACTCCAATTTGCCATATGAAATATGCAGAGATGAGATACCAGCTTATTATGCATAGACTTTTAGAACCTGATAAAGAACCTGATATCACACGCGGAACACTTGAAGGTGCAATAAAACCTGGAGAAATAACAATATTCAGACTTCAATCAACAGCTGACTGTTTGCTCAGGTCGTACGTTGCACAGGGTGAGGTAATTGACGTTGACCCACGTTCGTTTGGAGGAATTGGTGTTTTTGCAATAAAAGAAATGGGTAGATTCTACAGATACGTTTTGATTCAAAAGCGGTTCCCGCACCACACAGCAGTTGCATTCAAACACATCGGAAAAGTTCTATTTGACGCAATGAAAATGCTGGGTGTTGATGACATATCGTTCAATCAACCAGCAAATATGCTCTACAAGGATGAAAATCCGTTTAAATAATTGCTGATATAAAAAAGGCTGCAGTGGGTTTTATATAATCCAAAACCGCAAACTGCAGCCTTTTTTGTTTTTATATCCTACTTTTCAACACCTTCTCCTCGTACTCCTTTACTTTGTCAAGCCAGCTGTTCCCAACAGGGATGTTACTTTCATAACAGAATTTATTCCACACAGCACCAAATGGTAAAGTTTTAAACTCTTCTAAAAGCGCAAGCCTTTTTCCAAAATCTCCTTCCTCTTCAGCTTCATTTAAAAGATGTGTTGGTTCAAGCAAAGCATACAGAATTGATTTTAAAGCAGCTCTTGCACCTGTAACCCAAGCAATAATCCTGTTTATACTTGCATCAAAAAAGTCCAGGGCAAAAAATACTCTGTCAAAAGCGTCTGCTCTTTTTACTTCCTGCGAAACAGACACCACTTCATCGTTTAGCACAACAACATGATCGCTGTCCCATCTCATACCACGACTCAAATGCAAAAGTACTTTTTTTGAAAATGCTAAAACTGACGAAATCTTGTCAGCCACACTTTCTGTTGGATGGAAATGTCCAAGGTCAAAACAAATTGCTATATCGTGCTTGCTTGTAAAAACATAGCCCATGTAAAATTCATGAGACCCAACAACAAATGCCTCAGACCCAATTCCGAAAAGCTTGCTTTCAACAGAATCAACAAGATAAGTTTTGTCAACAGATGCTGAAAATATCTCATCTAAAGATTCTTTTAAAATCTTCCTGTGCTCATACCTCTTTGCTGTAAAGTCTTTTGAACCATCAGGAATCCATATGTTATTTATACAGGTCTTCTTTAGCTCTTTCCCTATCTGGGATGCAATTTCTCTTGATTTTATACCATGTTCTATCCAGAACTTCCTGATCTCTGTATCTGTGCTTGAGAGTGTGTATCCTGACTGTGCTTTTGGATGGGCAAAAAATGTGGGATTAAAATCAATCCCTATATCCCTTTCTTTTGCCCACTTGAGCCACTTTTCAAAGTGGTCAATTGAAAGCTCATTCCTCTCAACCTTTTTCCCATCTGTCTCAGCATATATAGCGTGAAGATTTACCTTGTGTTTGCCAGGAATGAGGCTCATAGCAAACTCTAAATCAGACCTGAGTTCATCACCATTTCTCGCTCTGCCAAAATAATTTCCTGTCGCTAAAATCCCGCCACCGCCCATGCCTTTTGTTGCTTCTTCAAAACCCGTCACATCATCGCCCTGCCAGCAGTGAAGTGAAATACTAATTCCTTTCATCTTGCTTAAGACTTCATCTGTGTCAACACCAAAGTCCTTATAAACCTCTTTTGCCCTTTCATAATCAGCAAGAATCTTTTCGTAATCTAAGTTCATAAAAAACCTCCCCTCTCTTTTCTTTCAATACAGAATCTTAACACCGCAATCACGGGCAGCTTTTTCAATATCTTCTGGAAGAGCTTTTTCGCAAACCCATATGTCAATCTCATCAAGCCTTGCATATGAAAATGGCATATTCCTTCTTACCTTTGAAGTATCCATAAGCATCACTACTTTCTGACTCTGCTCAATTATCCTTTTTTTGAGCTCACCTTCATATGCATTTGAAACACTAAATCCTGTTTCAAGACAAAATCCTGACGCGCTCATAAAAGCAATGTCAATGTTCATTCTATCAAGAGAAAATATGGCGTTTGGACCAGACACTGATAAGGTGTTGCTGTTGACAATTCCTCCAAGCATCACAACAAAGACATTCTTCTTTTTCGCAAGTTCAAGTGCAATGTTAAGTCCGCTTGTGATGATTGTGAAATTGCTATCATCGATAATTTTGGCAAGACACATGATAGTAGAACCTGCGTCGAAATATATTGACCTGTTTTTTTCAACAAGTCCCTTTGCAATATTTGCAATCTTCATTTTTGCTTCAATATTTTCCTGAGCACGTTTTGAATATTCGTCTTCCTGGCCAGTTAGTTGCCACAACTTTTTTGTGCTGATAGCACCACCATGCGTCCGAATGAGGTGTCCTTCCTTTTCAAGCGCAATCAAGTCGCGTCGTAGCGTCATTGTTGATACGTCGGGAAAAAATTCTTTGAGTTTCTGAAGCTGGATTTCCCCTTTTTGTTCTAATATAGAAAGAATTTTTTGTTTTCTGAAATCATTCACAACACCACATCCCAAAAATTCATCTTGGGTTTAAAAGTATTATATACCAAGTCTGTTTATCCTTAAAATCTCATTTGTTGTGAAGTTGTTCTTTGGCACATGCCCTTTGAGCGGCATAATCCTTTCATGAATTGCATCAATAATCCAGTCAGCTTGCGGAAAGAAATAGTTTTCAAATTCGTATGCAGGAACAATCCAGTTTTTGGAGCCAACTACAACAGGCGGCGCATCCAGATAGTCAAAGGCAAGGTCAGCAATCGTTGCTGCCATGTCTTTCAAAATTGAGCCCCTTGCACATGCGTCAGATGTTAGTACAATCCTTCCTGTCTTTTTGACAGATTCGATCACCTTTTCATAGTTAAAAGGCACAAGCGATCTTGCATCGATGATTTCAGCGCTCACTCCATACTTTTCTTCCAAGATTTTGGCTGCATCGAGTGCTCTGTACAGCGTTGCCCCAACTGTTAGAATTGTAATGTCCTTACCTTCTTTTTTGATATCAGGTTCACCAATTGGAACCTCATAATATCCTTCTGGTACACCCTCTTTGTGAAAAAGCTCTCCAATATCATACAGTCTTTGGCTTTCAAAAAATATCACTGGGTCTGTGGAAGACAGTGCGCTGTTCATAAGACCTTTTGCATCATAAGGTGTGGCCGGGAATACAACTTTAAGTCCAGGAATGTGAGAGACAATAGAAGTCCAGTCCTGAGAATGCTGTGCGCCATATTTTGAACCAACAGAAACCCTCACAATAACAGGCATCTTTAATGTCCCTGCGCTCATTGCCTGCCATTTTGCAAGCTGGTTGAATATCTCATCCCCCGCCCTTCCAATAAAATCACAGTACATTATCTCTACAACAACCCTGCCACCACACATACCATATCCAACTGCAGACCCAACTATTGCACCTTCTGAGATACAGGTGTTAAACAGTCTGTGGTATGGGAGCGACTCTGTAAGTCCTCTGTAGACCGCAAAAGCTCCGCCCCAGTCGCGCAAGTCTTCCCCGTATGAGATAAGTGTCGGGTCTGTGTAGAACTTATCAAGCAGCGCTTCAAATATTGCGTCTCTGAGATTGAACACCTTTGCCTTTGGAACAGGTTTTCCGTCAATAATCCCAACTCTTATTTTGTTCTTTATTTGTTTTACACGCGGATTCTCTTCTTTTGGAATCAAAACCTCAGGAGTTCTGTCTTCCATCTTTTCAATCCTTTGATTTGAGAACATATATTTGGCTATACCATCAGGGTCTTTCACAAGATTTATTCTTGGTGAAACATTTTCATCAACAGCAAGTGCACATATCTTTGTTATAAGCTCTTTTACATAGCTTTGAATCTCCTGTATCTTTTCTTCTGTCACAATGCCTGCTCTGATTAACTCATCCCTATAAGTTACAATTGGGTCCTGAACTGCCCATGCTTCAATCTCCTCTTTTGTCCTGTAAGAAGATGAGTCAGATGGTGAGTGGCCTGTGAGCCTGTATGTGACAATATCTAAAAGAACCGGACCTTGTTTTTGTTCAAGCAGGTATTTCTTTCTCTTCATTGCATCAATTACAGCCAGTGGATTGTAACCGTCAACACGCTCTGCATGCATCTGTTCAGGATTAACACCTGCTCCGACCCTTGCAAGCATGTCATATCCCATTGTCTCACCGCGTGTCTGCCCACCCATAGCATACTGATTGTCCATAAAATTGAAGATTATTGGAAGACCACCTCTGTACTCCTCATCCCATAGTTTTTTGTACTGGTCCATTGTAGCAAGGCACATAGCCTCCCATACAGGTCCACACGCCATCGAACCGTCACCAATATTGACAACAACAATGCCATTTTTCTTATTGATTTTCTTAAACAAAGCTGCTCCTACTGCAATGTCAGCAGACCCGCCAACAATTGCATTGTTCGGGTAAATTCCAAATGGTGGAAAGAACACATGCATGGACCCGCCAAGACCTTTTTGAAACCCCGTCTCTCTTCCAAATATCTCGGCAAGCGCACCATACAAGAAAAAATTGACTGAAAGTTCTTTAATGCTTGAGATATTTTTTAAGTTTTCTTCCACAACTCTAAGTATTGCTCCATCAAAATAGCTCTCCATGATTTTTAAAAGTTCATCGTCACTGAGTTTTTCAATTGTTGAAAGACCTTTTGCTATAACCTCTCCATGACTTCTATGTGAACCAAATATAAAATCATCTTTATCCAACACAAAAGCCTGCCCTACCGCTGCTGCTTCTTGACCAATCGATAGGTGTGCCGGTCCTGGATAGTCATACTTTATTCCATTGTATTCTCCTGTTGTTTTTATTAAAGAAAGCATTGTCTCAAATTCGCGGATTATAAGCATGTCTCTGTAAATTCTAATCAGCTGGTCATCTGAAAAGTTTTGTCTCTCCTCTTCTAACGTTCTGTTATATTGGTTTACAGGAATATCAAAAAATTTTATCCAGCCACTTTTTCTTACTTCGTTTGGGTCAATAAACTGTGACTTTGGCATCTTTAAAATCAACCTCCCCCACAAATTCTATAGTTCAAATATGACCTCTCTTATAATTTCGCTAACTGTCGGATGTGGAAATACAATATCTTTTATATCCTCAACTCTCAATTGCATCTCAATCATAATACCAACACCGTAAATTATTTCTGAAGCGTAGTTTCCTATCATGTGACAGCCAAGTATTGTGCGTTTCCTTTTATCAATCAATATTTTGCAAAGTCCATCAAATTCTTCATTTTCAGCAACAAACCTCCCACTGTAAAGCATGGGAAGTTTTATAACTTCATATTCTAAACCTTTTCCTTTTATTGACTCTTCACTTTCACCCACCCATGCAACCTCCGGGTTTGTATATACAACAGAAGGAATAGAATTGTAGTTTACTTTTACTTTTCTACCTAGTATATTCCATACAGCAACTTCTGCTTCTCTGTATGCTGTATGAGCAAGCATGAGCTTGCCGTTTATATCCCCTGCAGCATACACCTCTTGGACATTGGTCTTCATTCTATCATCTGTTTTTACACACCCTTTCTCAAGCTCAACTCCTATGTTTTCAAGTCCAAATCCTGTGATATTTGGCCTTCTCCCGACGCTTAGCAAAACCTTTTCAGCCTCTTTTTCAAAAAACTTTCCATCTTTTTCATACACCACTTTTCCTTCATCAATCTTAGTAACTCTTGCTGAAAGTTCAAACTCAACTCCCTTTTTCTTGTATATTTCAAGCAGTATATTAGAAATTTCCCTGTCCATGCTGCCGCCAATGTGGTCAAGCATTTCAATCACAGTCACTTTTGAACCTGCCGAACTGAAATATGATGCTATCTCAAGCCCAACAATTCCCCCACCAATCACAATCATCGATGCTGGCACACTTTCAATCTCCAGGATTTCTCTGTTGGTCAACACAAAACCTCTTTCAAGCGCCTCTTTCACACCTTCAATCAGTGGAATAAAAGGCGAAGAACCGGTGGCAATCAAGAGCCTATCTGTGGCAAATTCTTTATCCCCCACCGCTACAATATATCCTTTGCTGCTTCTTCCTAAAATCTCTCCATGACCACTGAGTATTTCAGCACCACTTTTTCTGAGCTTACTTTTTATTCCTGTCACAAGAGTTTTTATTACTTTGTCTTTTCTTTCAAGTACCTTTTTATGGTTTAACGTAATATCTTTTACTTCAACACCATATTTAAAACCGTGCTTTGCTCCTTCTAAAATCTTTGCACTATAGAGTAAAGTTTTTGTAGGAATACAGCCTTCATTGAGGCAAACACCCCCTAAATACCTTTCTTCTATTAACAGTGTTTTGAGCCCTCCTTTTGAAGCCCTTTCTGCTGCCAGATACCCCGCAGGTCCACCACCTATGATAATAAGGTCGTATTTCATTCTTAGTTTTCACCCTTTCTTCAGAATCAGAGTGCCAAAAGCAAATCAAAGTTTTCTAAAAGCTCCTTTAAATCCTTCAAAAACCTTGCCGCATCGGCTCCATCTAACGCTCTGTGATCAAACGTTAGTGACAACCCCATTGCAGGGTAGAATTTTATCTGTCCATTTTCTTCCTTAGACCTCTGAACAATTGTATTTACACCCAAAATCCCTGTCTGAGGAGGATTTAGGACAGGTGTAAAACTTTCTATACCAAAACTTCCTAAATTGGTAATAGTGAACGTTGCACCTTTTAAAAGGTCTGGTGAGATTGTTCCTTTTCTGCAAAGGCCAATTAGCTCCTTTGCTTCTTTTGAGATTTGACTTAAGGTCTTTTGGTTACAGTTGAATATTGTTGGTACCATAAGACCACGCTCTGTGTCAACTGCAAACCCAAGATGAACATTCTTGAAATATCTCATTTTATCATCCAAAAAATGGCTATTGAGCAATTTGTGTTTTGGTAAAACCCTTGAGACAGCAAAAAGGATTATATCGTTTATTGTGATATCCTCAAGCTCCAGTTTTTCTCTGTTTTCTTTCACTTTTTTCCTGAACTCAAGGATTTTACTTGCATCAAATGATGTGTGTAATGTCAGCTGAGCTGTTGTGGTAAGAGATAGATACATAGCCTTTGCGATAGCCTTTCTGATATTTGAAAGCGGCACATCTTCATATTCTACATTCTGCCCAGAAGACTCAGAAATTTTTGAGACATAGCTTTCCTGCTTTGCCCTTTCAATGTCAAAAGTTGTAATTCTACCACCAATGCCAGTTGGCTCTAAAATTTGAACATCTTCAACTTCTTTTGCTTCCTGTGTTGCCGCACTTGTAAACACTGGCCCTGATTCAAAAAGTTTCAAAATGTCTCTTTCAATTATTCTTCCATCTGGCCCTGAAGGTTTTGCAAACCTAAAATCAACATTTAATTTTTCAGCTAAGTTCTTTGCTCTGGGTGAAATTTTTATTTTCCCTTCAATTGGAGAATAGTGCTTTGAAATCTTTGTTTGAGTTTCCCCCGGGACATCTTGCTCATACGTCTGGTGTGAGATGTGAACTTTTTGGACTTCTGAGGAAGCCTTTGGATTGAAATGTTGCACATCCTCACCAGGTTCACCAATCACACACACATTAGTTAAGACAGGAACTTCTTCACCTTCTTCGAAGAAGATATCAAGAAGTACACCACTTACCTTTGCTTCCTCATCAAAACTCGCCTTGTCGGTCTCATAAGAAAATAAAAGGTCGCCAACTTCAACCTTATCACCTTTTTTCTTATACCACTTTGTAATTATACAACTTTCAACAGTCTGTCCCTGTTTGGGCATTATTACAGGTGTTGCCATATTAATGACCTCCATTTGACCTGTTTATTTGTTTCAATAGATTTGATATATTTTTTCATCTATCATGTTAACTTTTTTCATCTCCAATTTAATAGTATCATTTTGTTTGTTTCTTGTCAATGTTGTTTTGATTTTTGCATTTCTAATTTTATATTTTGTGGACATTTTCAATTATATCCTTTGCATTTTCTGCCATATATGAACTTCTCACAAGAGGACCTGACATAACAAACTTAAATCCAATTGAAATTGCAAATTCTTTGTACTCTTCAAAGGCATCTGGATGAACAAACTCAACAACAGGATGGTGATTTTTGGAAGGGGATAGATACTGTCCTATTGTTACAAAATCACACTCTGCTTTTCTTAAGTCTTCAAGCGTCTTTTTAACTTCATCTTTTGTCTCACCAAGTCCAACCATGATACCCGATTTTGTAAATATATTCTTATCAATCTCTTTTACCATCCTCAAGACATCGAGCGACCTTTTATAACTTGCCAAAGGTCTTACGCAGGGATATAACCTTTCGATGGTCTCTATGTTGTGTGCAACAACATCGGGTGAAGCTTCTACAACCTTTGAAACTGATTCAAAACTACCTTTAAAGTCAGGAATTAGAACCTCAATCTTAGTATGTTGACTTTTTACTTTTATGCTTCTAATGCACTCTGCAAAGTGAGAAGCTCCACCGTCTGGCAAATCATCCCTTGTAACAGAGGTTATAACAACATACTTTAGTCCCAATGCACCTACAGCATTTGCAACCATCTCAGGTTCATCACTATTTAAACACTCAGGTTTCCCTTTCTTGACATCACAAAATGTACAGTTTCTAGTGCATATATCTCCCATAATCAAAAAAGTAGCAGTTTTTTTTGAAAAGCACTCATAAATGTTTGGACACTGAGCTTCTTCACACACCGTGTGAAGAGAAAACATTTTTAAAATTTCTATGACATCATCTATTTTTTGATCTGCCTTTACTCTTATCTTCAGCCAATCAGGCTTTTTTAGATAGCTCATATTTACATACCTTCCTGCGCTTGAATTTTTAGCAAATCGAAAAGTTCTTCTTTGTCCAAGATATTCAAACTCTTGCCGAAAACCTTTCCAAAATAAGTCTGAACCTTATCCACCACATCTTCAAACCGAATTGTGCTTCCAATCAGTCTTTCTAAGGATGTAACACCTCTATCTTTCAGTCCGCACGGGACAATCCACGAAAAGTGTTCAAGATTTGTATTTACATTGAAAGCAAACCCGTGCATGGTTACCCACTTTTTAACTGCTATACCTATAGCAACTATCTTGTCATTGCCAACCCAAACACCCGTGTATTTATCTTCATCCCTGCGCGCTATAATTCCAAACTCTTCTTTTAAAAGTCTTATAAAAACCTCTTCTAAAAGATATACAAACTTTTTTATATCTCTATCTGTCAAAGCTAAATCAAAAATTGGGTATCCAACAAGCTGACCAGGACCGTGGTATGTCACATCCCCACCACGGCTTACCTCAAACACCTTGACACCCATTTTCTCTAAAAATTCCTCTGACACAAGGATGTTTTTCCTACTGCCACGTCTTCCTATTGTGATAACATGAGGATGTTCAAGCAGCAGCAGAGTGTCACCAATCTTTTTCTCAACCCTTAAAGACCAAATGCTCTCTTGAATTGAAAGAGCTTCCTGATAGTCTACCTTTTCTAAATAACAAACATTTATACACACTTTGCATATCTTCCTTTCATCCTTGCCAATATCCAGTTTTAACTGTCAAATCTTTTTAGCATTTGTCAAAAGAAAATCTTCTGCCTCTTTGCACCAAAGACCATTATTTCTTTCAACAATCTTTGCAAGCTCAGCAAAAAGAGGATTTTCTTTGCCTTTTTCTTTGAAATCTTCTATTGCTACAAGGTCAAGCTCTATGTTTGTGTATATAAGCTTTTTTCCGCCAGGGATTTTGGGAAGATTTAGAGTTGTTTGCGCCACACAGTTAAGCCCTCCAATATGAGTAATCATTGCAGCGGGATTGACAACACCTCTTGCCATCAAATCAAGCGCTTCAATCATGTCATCGGTATTGCCACCACTTGTTCCAACAACGTGCGTTGAGTTGTAGTGGACATTGTAAAAATTCAAAAGTGCTGAAAAATTAGGGTCGCTCGGTCCTGCAAAAAAGTTTAGACACCCATCTCTTGCAAGAATCTTGTCTGCAAGTTCAACAAGTTCTCTGACTGGTGCAAAGACAAAGACATCATCAAAACCTCTGCCATCAGTAAATGAAAGAAGATAATTCTCAACATTATCTATATTGGCAGTATTGACATAATAAAGGTCAACACCATGCTTTTTAGCATCCTCTTGAGTATATATCGAGGCTGCTCTATCTAACCTTTCCTGGTTTATATCTGTCACAACAAGCAGCTTTGGCGGTTTAGGTCCATGCACAGCATAGTCAATAGCCCCCAGCCCCATTGGACCAGCACCTGCTAAGATTGCCATAAAACCGTTTTCTAATGTACCCATCTTGTGTATATACTTGCCGGGCTGGGTGTGATAGCTTGCATGAAATGCACCAATAATACACGACATTGGTTCTGCCAGCGAGCCATAAAAGAATGCATCACCCTCATATTTTAAAAGACAGTTTTGCTCCATCACCTCATTCGGAATAATGATGTATGTCGCATCACCACCAATATACTGGTATGAATATCCCGGTGCTGCATATGGATTGTCTTTGAGGTTCAGCGCAGGCTGAACCGTGAATTTGTCACCTGGCTTGAACTTGTCCTGCCACTTCTTACCTACCTCTACTATTTGCCCGCAAAATTCATGACCTATTATAACAGGGTTTTTATCTATGTCTTTTGGTACTCTTTTGTGCTCGCTTCCTTGTATTGCTGCCTTGTAAGATGACATACAAAGACTATCAGAAATTACTTTTGCTAAAATTTCGTTTTCTTTTATTGGTGGAAGCTCAAATTCTTCAAGTCTCAAATCGTTTTTGCCATATAATCTCACAGCTTTTGTCTTCATTTTTATATCCTCCTTTATAAATCAAAATCTTATCTATAAATATCAATGCTATTATAAGATAATGATAATACATCTTGGCCAAAAAATCAATAAAGTCAAAAATAAATCAAATTGATATAGACATAAACACAACATATATTGTATAATTAATTGTAGACAAAGCAAAAAGACAACATGTTAAAACAATATCAAAGGGGGTTATATAAATATGAATTGCAAACGATTAGAGGGACAGGTTGCAATTGTTACAGGAGCAGCTCAGGGGCTTGGTGAAGCTTTAGCAAGAAGACTTGACAAAGAAGGATGCAAGGTTGTTGTTGCAGATATAAACCTTGAAGGTGCTCAAAAAGTGGCAAGCGACCTATCTGAAGCCATTGCTGTAAAGTGTGATGTTACAAACGAACAAGAGGTCGAAGCAATGGTTGACAAGACAATTGAAACTTTTGGCCAGCTTGATTTGATGGTTGCAAATGCTGGAATACTAATTGCAAAGCCTATTACAGAATTTTCGCTTGCTGAGTGGAAAAAGGTAATAGATGTAAACCTCATTGGATACTTCTTGTGTGCGAGAGCTGCAGCAAGAGTGATGATTCCACGCCGAAAAGGAAATATAATCCAGATAAATAGCAAGTCTGGAAAGAAAGGGTCATACAAAAACTCTGCGTACTCCGCATCAAAGTTTGGTGGCATTGGTCTTACTCAGAGCTTGGCACTTGAGCTTGCAGAGTACGGGATTAGAGTAAATGCTATATGCCCGGGAAATCTGCTTGACTCACCTTTGTGGGTAAACAGCCTTTATGAGCAGTATTCCAAAAATCAAGGACTTACACCAGAACAGATAAGAGAAAAGTATTTGAGTCAGGTACCTTTAAGGCGTGCATGCACATATGACGATGTTGCAAATGTATTAGTATTTTTAGCATCTGATGAAGCAAGCTACATGACTGGGCAGGCTATAAATGTAACAGGTGGTCAGGAAATGAGATAAATCTTGAAAAAGGAGCAAGATTGGAAACATGGCACAAGTTGAGTTTGCTCTTGAAAAAGAGCTAAATCATGAATATAAGGAGAGAAGACTTGAAGCTCTCTCTGTGTTCTTTGAGCTTGTCAGGCAAGGCAAGATTGCCCTGCCACCAAAAAGTAGCGTTATTAACAATCACATACATACATTTTACTCATTTTCCCCATATTCTCCTTCAAAGGCAATTTACATGGCAGCAAAAAGCGGTCTTCCGACAGCAGGCATAATGGACCATGATACCATAGCTGGTGCTCAGGAATTCATGGCTGCTGGTAAATTAGCAGGTATTGCAACAACAATTGGTGTTGAGTGCAGAGCTGACTTTTCAAAAACTTTGCTTTTTGGCAAGAAGATAAATAATCCTGATCAGCATTCAATTGCTTATGTTGCAATTCATGGAATTCCACATAACCAAATTGAAACTGTAATGAACTTTTTTAAGCCGTACGTGGAGAGGAGAATGAAAAGAAATAGACTGATGGTAGAAAACATTAATAGCCTTCTTTCAAAGTACGAAATTTTTTTGGATTTTGAAAAGGATGTTGTGAGTATTTCAAAATATAGTGAAGGAGGCACTGTCACAGAAAGACATATACTTTTTGCTCTGGCAAAAAAACTTGTTGAAATACTTGGAAAAGGAGAGAAACTGATAAGATTTCTTAAAAATGAGCTCGAAATTGATATTAACCCAAAAATAGAAAGCTTTCTCAATGATGAGCAAAATCCTTTTTATGAGTATGACCTTTTAGGTGCCCTGAAGAGCGATTTTACTCCAAAGTTCTACATAAATGCCACAGATGAGTGCCCTGATATAAAAGAGGTTGTAAAGTTTTCGTATGAGATAGGTGCAATAATTGCATATGCCTACCTTGGTGATGTTGTTGATTCTGTCACAGGCGATAAAAGGAGCGAAAAATTTGAAGATGATTATCTTGAACTTCTGTTTGAGGTTTTAAATGAGCTTGGCATAAAAGCAGTAACATACATGCCCTCAAGAAATACTCTTTCCCAGCTCAAAAAAGTCAAAAACTTATGTGAAAAATATAACTTTCTCCAGATAAGCGGAGAAGACATAAACTCTCCTCGCCAAAGGTTTATATGTGAAGCTTTAAAACAGGATGAGTTCAAGCATTTGATAGATACTACATGGGCTTTGATTGGACATGAGATAATGGCAACAGAGGACAAAGAACTTGGATTTTTCTCAGAAAAAATGCAAGAAAAGTTTCCAAATTTAGAAAGAAGAATTGAATATTTTAAATACATTGGCATTAAGATTTGTTCCCAATCCAATTAAGAGTGATCATCTTTAAACAAAAAGGCAACAAGTGGTCTTTGAGAAAAAACATCCTCTTGTTGCCTTTTTTATTTTGCCATTTTCTTCAAAAGCTCTTTTCTGTATTTTTCACTCTCCCAATTTTTGATATACTCTGTTTCATCTTCTGACATAGTCTTCATAGTAAGACCTAATTTGCTGATTTTAGTTATCACATAAAGATAAGCAAGAAGGGTCTCTTCAATGGCAAGTGCTTCTGAATAATTTGCATTGTATACAACACAGCCTTTTTGTGGATTTAGTTCTATCTTTGGATTTTCTGTGTACAAGTTTGAGTTTATATAAACAAGCTGGTCAGGATAAAGAGGATACTTTTCAAAGAAGTCAATTTCAAAACTTTCAGACTTTATAAAATCTAAAATAAACCTTGTTCTGCTCTGGTATTTGTTATTCCCAATTTGTTTTAGCACAGCAGAAGGATATCGCCCTCTTATTTTGAACCACCTTTTTATCAAAAGGTTAACCCTTTCATGCACCTCATAGACTTCTTTCAAATTATCTGAAGACACAATAAGTCCATGATTTTCCATGAAGATTACCTTTGTTTTTTTATCTTCAGCTGACAAGTTCATAAGTTCGTCTGCAATTTTAACAGTCAACGAAAAACCAGGATTAATGTAAGGTATCCAGATAAAGTTAAAATTTTCATCTTTAAATATTTGGTAGCACAGCTGCTTGCCTTCATATGAACAAGCTAAGATATTAGCATACACAGAATGAGAGTGGATGACGTACCTGTCAAGGATTGAGTGAAACCCTACCTCCACCGATGGTCTTAAAACCTTGCCAGGAAAACTCAAAACGCTTTTTTGAGCAACTTCTAAACTCTCTTTTTCATAATCTTTAACCAGCGAAAGATTGACACTTTCATAAAAGCTTTTTATTTTTTCGTAGTCTACAATCACATATCCATCATCTTCTGCCACCTGGTCAA
Organism: Caldicellulosiruptor obsidiansis OB47; assembly: GCF_000145215.1. NCBI lineage: Bacteria > Bacillati > Bacillota > Caldicellulosiruptorales > Caldicellulosiruptoraceae > Caldicellulosiruptor > Caldicellulosiruptor obsidiansis. Next base: position 753,689 of record NC_014392.1, on the reverse strand, counting down.
GCCTAAAACCAGATGCTTTTATTGCCATATATCTTGAATCAAGCTTTACAGAAATGTTTCCCCCGCCACCCTGAACATAGTCAATTTTTCTGCCAATCTTCTGGCACAGCCATACAAGCTCATGCAAACTTTTACCTTTTTCCATCTCATCATCCCTTTCAAAATATTTTTTTACAGTTTAAATGCTCTTTCTATTTCTTCGATTTCCTCTTGGCTTATTAGCACAACATCACCCAATCTTCTTGCATCTATGATGGCCTTTGCAGTGAACTCAAGTACCTCAAGCTTGTCAAATGCATCTAAAAGGTCTTTACCAACAACAATTACACTGTCATTTTCTACAATCACGGCTGGAGTCTCTTTAGAAAACACATCTGCAGTCATTTTTGGCTGCATAAATGATGAACCAAACGGAATCTTTTTAACATTTCTGAGAGAAATATAAGTTTCGGGTATTGTTTTTGAATCAAACTCATTATCTGTCACTGCAAAAGCCATTATATTCGGCGGATGAGCAATGATTATAGCATTGACATCTGGATGCTTTTCATAAATATACTTGTGCAAAAGCACTGACCTGCTCGGCCTTTTTCCAGCCTCCTTGTATCCATTTTCTATCCTAACAATATCTTCTGGCTGGATGTATTTTCTATCCACCATGTATGGTGTGATAATAAAAGAATTGCTACTAAGTCTTTGGGAAAATGTTCCTTGCGTGCTTGTAAAAAGTCTCTGGTCATATGCCCTGTGGATAAGTTCACACATCTTCTTTCTTGAGAGTCTTTCGAAACTTGAATATGTCTTTGGAATGAACTCATCCATTTGAATATCCTGTTTTGCTTTTGAAATCTCAATGTCTTTGGGTCTAAGTGATTTAGGCTCACCAATAAGCTTTGCTCTTATCTCAAGCTGAGCACAAAAATCAAGCGTTTCAAACGCCATAAACGCTTTGAAAAGGTTTTCTGCACCTACAACAATCCCGTGGTTTGCCAAAACAGCTGTTGATACCCCTTTTTTGAATGTATCAGCTATCTTTTGACCAAGCTCAGTGCTTCCCGGCAAAGCATAGTCAACAAGCTCAACTTCGCCGCATATGAGATGAACATTCGGAATCAGTTTTGTATTTGGAATTTTGCGTGCAAGCGAAAACGCCATAATCGCCGGTGGATGCGCATGAATTATTGCTTTTATATCAGGCCTTGCACGGTATATCATCTCATGAAATGGAAGTTCAACAGAAGGATTGTGTTTGCCGATTATTTCTCCATCTTCTTTTACCTGGATAATATCGCTACTTTTTAAACTTCCCTTGTCTATCCCAGATGGTGTAATCCAGATATCGCCATTATCATCTTTAATTGATATGTTACCGCCAGATGTTGTTGTCATACCATAGCCGTATATTCTCTCCATTATCATAACTATCTGGTCGGCTGGATGTAGTAGTTCAAATTTCATAATTTGTGCCCCTCTCTACAACTAATATTTGTGCAGTTTTGTATTTATGTTTACTCGTGCTTGATTTTTTAAGTCAAAGTTAAATAGTTTTGCTTTTATGTGTTTTTATATTTGATTTTGATGTCTTTTATTAATTATTATAATACAACTCAGATATTTTGTCACTATCATTTATCTAAAATTTAAACTAACCAGATTGCTAATTTAATCTATAAATTGTTTACAAGATTATTAAAAATTTGCAAAAATTATTTTAAAACAAACCACTGCCAGAAGACTCTCGGCGATATTTCTCTTGCGCAAAGGTTTTTCATGTGCTATATTTTTAGCTAAATGCAACAAAGCTTCTGCAGTTTTTGAAGCAACTTTTCTAAAAGGGGGCGCAAGATGAAAAGCAACATCTCTCTCAAGAAAAATCTAAATATCTGGATGGCACTATCCTTAGTTGTGGGAATGGTAATTGGTTCAGGGGTATTTTTCAAAGCAACACCTGTTGCAAAGTACTCTGGAAGTTTTACTTTTATTTTTTTGCATGGCTTTTGGGTGGAGTTATGTCACTGTGCGGTGCCCTTGTTGCTGCTGAGTTTTCAGCAAGGTATCCTCACACAGGCGGGCTTTATGTCTATCTTGAAAAGATTTATGGAAATGAAATTTCTTTTTTGTTTGGTTGGATGAACACTCTAATTTATATACCGGCCATACTCTCTGCATTATCTGTTTTGTTTGCAGACCAAGTATCAAGTATGTTAAATGCAAATCAGATGGTACATGATATTTTAGCTTTGAGTATCTTGACAGCAATAGTTATAATCAATGTTATAGGCAACAAATATGGCGGAGCTCTTCAGCTTTTGGCAACAGTTTTAAAACTAATACCCCTTTTTCTGATTATTCTTTTTGGTCTCATAAGACCTATTGAAGCTGAAAATTTTGCATCTTATGGACATTTTACAAAAAATTTCGGACTTGCAGTTTTATCTACACTGTGGGCTTACGATGGCTGGCTCTCTGTGCCAAATGTTGCTGGAGAGATGAAAAATGCCAAAAAAATCTGGTTTTGGTGCTCATATTCGGAATGTTATTTGTCATAGTGGTTTATCTTCTTGTAAACATTGCTTACATTAATGTCATTGGAATTGGAAAGCTTGCAACAGTTGAAAACGCTATAAACCTTATTTCTGAAAAGTTATTCGGTCAAATTGGAAAAGTTCTAATATCACTTGGTATAATTATTTCCATTGTTGGAACCTTAAATGGTTTTGCCCTGACAGGTATAAGAATTCCTTATGCCATGGCAACAAATCAGCGATTTATTGCAAACAATGTATTTTCAAAGCTTCATCCTCGTTTTGCAACACCTGTGAACTCAAGCATACTTGTTTATATTCTCTCGCTCTTGTATATTTTCACACGAAGCTTTAACAGGCTCACAGATCTTGCTATGTTTTCAACGTGGATATTCTATGTTCTGTTTTTTACTGGAATATTTATCAAGCGAAAAAGAGAAGGAAAAAACAAGGAAGGGTACAATACATTTCTGTATCCTATAACCCCACTTGTTGCAATCTTCAGTGGTTTGTACGTTCTTGTAAACAACATATTCTCAAACCCTACAGACTCAATTTTTTCTGTTTTAATTACTTTACTTGGCCTGCCTGTATATTTTCTATTTGTGAAGAAGAAAATAAAAAAATAAGGCTCTTCGTGAGGGAATCCACACAAAGAGCCTTTCCTTTTATTTTATATTTTTCATCATCTCATCAAGTTCTTTGAACTTCCTCCCAAATTCTTCCCAGTTGCCTTCCTGCAAAGCTTTCTTAGCATCCTCAAATATGCCTTTTAATTTTGAAAGTTGCTGTGAAAAGTTCTGAAGCTCCTGAGTACCTTGTTGCTGCTGCGGCGTTTGCAGCTCTTGTGTAGTTTGTTCAAGCTGCTGTCCAATCAGCTGTGAAAGAGCATCATTTAAACTCATTCCCATAACAACTTTTCCGTTGCAGGCTGCAATTACTCTTTTTACCTCTGGCAAAGCTGATGCGTTGTCAGATGCAATATAAATAGGTTCGATATATAAAATCTTCTGGTTTATTGGCAGTGGCAACAAGTTTCCTCTTATTACTTTAGACCCTCCCTGATTCCAAAGAGACAAATCTTTTGAAATTTGTGGATCCTGGTCAATCATATTCTCTACCTGAAGCGGACCATACACAGTTGAGCCTTTCGGAAACTTGTAAAGCACAAGCTTCCCATAATTTTCTTGGTTACTTTTTGCTGCAAGCCATGCAATCATTGTATTGTATTTTAGCGGGGTAAACGGCACCATTAAAATCATTTCTTCTTGTTGCGAATCTGGAAGTTTCATTACACTGTAATACGGCGGAATGTAGTCAATAGAACCGTCAGGCGTTTTGTGCTTCCCAAAATCCCATAAATCTTCTTTGTTGTAGAACACATTAGGATTAGTCATGTGATATCTTTTCAAGATGTTTGTCTGGACAGTGAAAATATACTCCGGATATCGTATGTGCTCGGCAATATCCTTTGGAATGTCTCCTTTTTCAAAAAGCTGAGGATATATGCTCTTGTATACATTCACAATCGGGTCGCTTTTGTCAACAATGTAGAACTTTAAGGTGCCATTGTACGCATCAATTAAAACCTTTACAGAGTTTCGGATGTAATTAAAACCTTCTTCGATTGGCTCTGAATATGGAAAATAACCTGTCTTTGTATACGCATCTAAAACCCACACTAAACGGCCTTTCCCATCAATCAGGATATACGGGTCAGGGTCAAACTCCAAAAACGGCGCAACCTTTTTTGCTCTTTGGACAATATTTCTGTTTATAAGAAGTTTGCTGTTTGAATTTATCGCAGAGGAAACAAGAAGCCTAAAATCTTTGTATACATATGAAAATATCAGCCTGTTTAGCGGTGTGAGTTTTATTCCGCCCTGACCATTGTATCTGTAGAGCTTGTTTGAATCTCCTTCTGGATAATCTATCTCATCAACTTTTGTGTTGACTATTACATACGGGTCTGTCTTTTCTCCATAGTAGATGCGCGGCTGGGTAACTTTTGGTGCACCATCTAAGCTTTTTATCGGAATGTCTTTTATAATGAACTTTGGCTGACCTTCTGGTGTTACCTCTGTCATCAGACTCATAACAACCCCATATCCATGTGTGTACTGAAACTTTTGATTTATATATGTCTTTGTAGGAATACCATCGTAGTTTATCTCTCTTGCAGAAATAAACACCGATTTTATCCTGCCGTTGATGGTGTATTTTGCAATATCTGCATCATTGAAGATATAATATTGTTTAAACCGCTGAATCTGGTTTTGAATGTCCAGCGTGGTCGAAAAATCTGTTATTCTTATGTTTTCCACCGTTGCCCTGTTTTGCTCTAAGTCTTTTGCAGTTATGTTGTTGGATGTGTCAACAGGGAAATACTTTTCTTCTATGTTTTCCAAGTTGTAAGCAAGCCGTGTAAACTTTATATTCTTCTCTAAAAATGGCCTCTCATACACCTGCTCGTTTGGCGATACAACAAAATATTGGAATCCTGCAGCAACTAATGTCCCTAAAATTCCCCAGGCAATATAAGAAAGCATTACTTTCCCCACGGTTGAGTACTTGCCTCTTATAAAAAAGTAAATGCTAAGTGCAATAATCACAATTAAAACTATATAAGATAGCTTAAAGTAATTCATCCTAACATAATAATCTGTATAGCCAACTCCCACAACTTCTCCAAAGAAAGAGTACAAAAGTCCTTCCATTTCGTACTTTAAAGTAAATATTTTTACAACAAATATGAGTATGAGGTTGAAAAATATGTGGAATTTTACCTTTTTATCAGATAGAATATTCCACGAACTGGTTCTGCTAACAAATGAAGCTGTGTAGAGTATTATATATAGCGTCAGTGTATATATACACACAAATATCATAAAGAAAAAGAGAAAATTTACTACAGTTAGAAAAAATGGTCTTTCAAATACATAATAACCTATGTCTTTTTTGAAAATGGGGTCCTTGATATTAAAAGGCTTAGAATGTGTCAATGTTAAAAACTTTATATAAAGATTGTTCTCTAAATATTTACTTGTCACAAGCGCCAAGAAAAGTGAAAGAATTATGTTAAGAATGTTTTTCTTTAAAAAACCAATTTTCCCTACAATTCTTTCTATATTTTTTTTCACAATTGCATTGTTAATAAAAAACACAAAGAACAATATAACAAAAGAAATTATCTGCACAGAAAGTTTTACATAGAAATTTTTCCAGAATACACTAACAAAATTCTTACCAATCTCTCTTATCTGGATTAACTCCAAAAACAAATCGAATGCGATTGAAAATGCAATAGCAATCAAAATTAGCAGTGCCAAAACAAACCCTATTCTTTTTAAAACCTTTTTTGTCTTTTCCTTTTTGTAATCATAAATTATTCTATCTGCCATCTTCGAACAAATCCCCTCACTTTTGTTTTTACTTATTTATATCTGCAAATCCCCAAAGCTCATCTTTAAGTTCAATACTGTCGACAATGATTTTTGAAATGTCAGCAATTATCTTTGCCAGCATCATCTCAGCAGAAAGGTATTCTTCTATATCAGGATTCAAAGAGATTATTTGATAAAGCTGCTGTAAGGAGTACACGTCAGAACTCGTAATTTCCTCACCTTTCAAACGCTTTTGTTCAAGCTCAAATTGTTTCTTTTTAAAATCAGAAATCATTTGTTTTAGTTTTTCATCTTTTTCAACCTTTTCTTTCGCAGCTTTAAATCTTTTAACTTCACTCGACTCCTTTAAAGCATTAGCAAGTTCATATGCAATATCATATACATTTCTCATCTTTTGTTTTGCCACCTCTTATCATTATTTTATTGTGATGATGATTGAGAGTTTGGATTATCATTTGTTCTTATAAGCTCAGAAGCACCAATGAGAGTTCCAAGATTTTTGAATGCATCTGTTGGAATATATACTTTATTTGCCGGATTTTTAGCAATCTCAATTGCAGCTTCAATCTGCCTCATTGCAAGCACTACAGCATCTGTACCACTCTCTTTTATTGCTCTGTTAACATATGCAATAGCATTTGCCTGAGCCTTAGCTACCATCTCTATTGCCTGAGCCTGACCTTCTGCCTGCAAAATCTTTTGCTGTTTCTCACCTTCAGCCCTTTTAATTAGCGCTTGCTTATAACCTTCTGCTTTAGCTATCTCACTTTCTCTTACACCTTCTGCTTCCAAAATCATCGCTCTTTTGTCTCTCTCTGCCTTCATCTGTTTTTCCATTGCCTGAGTAATTTCTGCTGGCGGAATAATATCTTTTATTTCAACCCTTTTAACCTTAACACCATAATTATCTGTTATCTGGTCCAATACAGATGTGAGTCTTGAGTTAATCACTTCTCTTGATGAAAATATTTCGTCAAGTGTCATGTTACCAACAACATCTCTGAGGTTTGTAAGCACTGAATACATAATCGCTGCCTGATAGTTCTGAATGTTGTAAGTACACATCTTTGCGTCAAATACCTCAAAAAACACAACAGAGTCAATCTTTATTCTCACATTATCTTTTGTAATAACATCCTGCGGTGGAACATCAAGAATTCGTTCCTGCATATTGACCTTTGCTCTGACATTATCAATAAACGGAATGATGATGTGAACACCTGGTTCCAAAACCCTGTGAAACTGTCCAATTCTTTCTACAACATAACAATATTTTGTTCGAACAACCTTTATGCTCGAAAAGAAAAATATCAAAAATAAGCCTAATACAAGTACTACCCAGCCAACTGCTGACATTTGTATTTCCCCTCCTTATACCTCATTTTCAATTTTTTCAACAAATATCTTAAGCCCATCTACCTTAATGACCCTGACTTTATCACCTTTTTCAAGCTTTTTTGAACTTGTAATATTGTAAAATATCCCATCTTTTTTTATCTTACCAAAATATCCATCTTCAGATACTTCCTCAACAAAAAATTCATCACCAACAGAAACAAAACTTTTATTTTCTATCCTTGGCATGTTTTGAAGAAACCTTTTTATCTTGGGTTTAGAAATCAAAAAAATACTCACTGCTAGAACAATAAATATCACTACTTCAAGTGCAATATTGTTTATAAATAAATCAATAATAAAAACAGCAAAGGCTGATATATAAATTGGGAATAAAACAAAGCCTATAAATGTGTCAGCAATCAAAAACGCAAGAGCAATCCCAAGCCATATAAAATCATAAACGCTTACATTCAACAAAACTCCCCCTTTTCACTTTTATATTTTTAAAATCTTATAAAAATTATACACCTTTGTGGATTTTAGGTTTACCTTTTCTTGTGTTTTATAAAACTCTTTTACCTCAATCCCCTCATGAGTAACATCTGCTAAAATGAGACCTGCCTCTTCAAACATTTGGACAATAAAAAGCAGTTTTACTACCTTCAAAAATGGGTCTGATTCATATATACCCGAAAAATTGTAAGATATAAACTCACATTCTCTTAACGTCTTATAGACATTAACACACTCTTCATTTATTTGTAACGAAAAATCATTAAATTTGTTATCAAGATCAATCAAATAAGTGTTAATATCTTGATAAAAGTTTTTGACATACTGATAAGAAGGCATATCAAGAGCAACAACCAAATCTGCCTCTTCAATAATGGCATTTAGCTTATCAAGCCTTGTTGCAAAGATATCGTCAAAATACACTTCTTTGAGACTACTTTGATGTTGAATTATTCTACCTTGTTTGTTTAAAAATTCAAAAAATTCACCATCAACATCTTCACCTTTTAAGAATTTTAAAAAGTTAAGAACAATGTGTGGCCAAAAAGCTACAAAGATACACCTTTTCCCTTCTATATCCTGCAAACTACCTATTTTTACATCACACCTCTGAAAGCTTGAGCAGCTATTTCTTACAGCTTTCAAATTATAATATAGATCTTTTACCACTCCAAAACTCACATTTTCACAGATGTCAATAATATTGAACTGATTTTTCCTCGCACTGTTAAAAATATTTTTTTCGAGCTTGCATACAATGTCAACCTTTTTCATTGAAACCAGCTCATCTTCATCTTCCAAGTTAGAAAAGCACACAACATCATATTTGGTTGAGTTGCCAGCAAAAAATTTGTAGTATTTGTTGCCATCACCCATGAACCTAAAATTCTCAACAATAAGATTTTTAATTAAAAAAGTAGGTTCAGGATTCCCAACTCCAAACGGTTCTAAAAGATAAACCTGGTCGATAAGTTCATCATCAATCTCATTTAAAGAGAGTACAAGGTCAACTTCAATTGCTGGTTTGAATATCATAAAATGGTAATCCTGAGCGATTGAGTTTAAAATCTCGTCAAGTTTGTCAACATTGTCAACAGGAAGTGAAAGACCTGCTGCATGTTCATGCCCACCAAACTTGAGCAAAATTTCTGCACAGTTTTTGAGAGCTTCGAATAGGTTAAACCCTTTAATCGACCTTCCTGAACCTTTTAAAATGCCCTCGTCAGCCAGTGTAAGCAAAAGAGAAGGTCTGTAATACTTTTCTGTGATTTTTGAAGAAGCTATCCCAACAACTCCAGCATGCCACGAACTGTTGCTAAGAACAAATATCTTCTTTTTTAAAATACTCTTATCCTTAACAATCAAACCCTGGGCTTCTTTAATTGTCTTTTCCTCTATTTCTTGCCGCTTTCTATTCTCTTCGTCAAGTTTTTTGGCAATACTCTCAGCTTTAATAGCATCTTTTTCTAAAAGAAGTGATACAGCCAAATTTGCATCAGAAATTCGCCCGGCAGCGTTCAATCTCGGACCAATTATGAACGACACATCATAGGGTTTCAACTCCTCTTTTGACGAAAGTCCAGCTACTTCTATGAGTTTTTTAAGACCAACATTTTTTGTATTTTTCAGAATTTTAAGACCAAACTTTGCTAAAACTCTGTTCTCATCAACAAGAGGCATAACATCTGCAATTGTACCAATTGCGACAACATCAAGGTACTCAGATAGTTTAAGATTTATCCCTGAGCTTTTGAGTGCATGTAAAAGCTTAAATGCTACCCCAACACCTGCTAAATCTCTAAAAGGATAAATGCTATCTTTTCTTTTGGGATTTACCACAGCATCAGCATCAGGTAAAACTTCTTTGGGTTCATGATGGTCCGTAATTATAACCGTTTTCCCTTTTTCTTTGAGATACTTTACCTCATTGTGGTTACTGGTACCTGTATCGACAGTGATCAATACATCAAATTTATCTTCCAGTTTCTTTAAAACATCAAGATTAAGTCCATACCCATCTTTAAATCTATTAGGAATATAATAGGTTGTGGGCAAGAAATTTCTCAAGTTTGAATAAAGCAGATATGTACTTGTAACCCCGTCGCAGTCATAATCACCATATATCAATACTCTGCTTTTGTGCAAAATAGCCTGACTTATAATTTTAACTGCCTCTTTCATATCGTTCAAAAGAAAGGGATTGTGAAGATTCTTCAGGGAAGGATTTAAAAACCTCTCTATTTCTTCTCTTTCTTGCACACCCCTATTGTTCAAAACCTTTATAATTTGAGGTTTTATTTTTTTGCCATCAATTTCAATATCTATATTTTCAAGGTTGCTACTATCTTTTAAAATCCATCTTTTCTTCTGAAAAATCATGCTTCAAAAAAGCCCCCTCAGTGCAGAGAATAACTTAGCACAAATTCAGTATATCCAAATCATTATTATGAGCGTTACAAAAAAGGAGGTGGTAGCACCTGCCAGAAGCTGTTTTAAATCATGTCTTTTGAGTACAAGTCTTGACCACATGACAAGAGGAATGAGCAAAGCCAAATAGATCATCTTTATTCCCGCAATAAAGTTTATTGCAACAATCGGGCCGGTTATTCCGCATGCATGACCACTTGCTTTGAATCTCAACACCTTGTTTACAAACGCTAAAATCAAGGCTGAGATAAGATATGATAAATAAAGTCCTATCATGGCCCTTGTTGGTTTTTTCATAAACATTAAACTTATATTTCCAAGCACATACCCAACTATTCCGAACACAAACGCAAGTTTTCTCTCAACCTCTCTTCCCCCGGCCTTAAACTTTGGAAAACTTCTTGCAACAATGTATGCACAAAGGGGAACTATGGTGAAAAAGAATATCGAATTTAGATAGTAGTAGAAATTCCCGTTAAAGTTTTCTTCGCTATTATCAACCCACATGATAGTAAAAACAAGTAGTGCTACCATAGGAACTGTAAAAAGAGTGCTGATAAGATATGCAATTTTTTGTCTCATCATCTTTTCCCCCAAAAAGATTAATTTTTTCCTTGAATTTATTATATATCATAATGAACTCAAAGGCAAAAAAATAAATCCCCTTTCGCTTTTTTAGCAAAAGGGGAAAGAAAACTTTACCTAATTTCACCTTCTCTTTACCCTTGTTTTTCTTACTTTGTTTGAACTAAGCGCTCCTATTAAAAATCCCAACACAGGACCAGTGAGAATTATACACAAGTGGTATTTTGAAACACTAAAATTTTTTTTTAATCACAATGCTTAAGATAAAAAGTATACCTGCAACAAAAAATGAAACCAAAAACGCTGCTACTTTTTTTCTGTTCTGTGACAAAGCTGCTGCCTCATACCCAGAAAATGCTATCCCTACAAACATAGAAAACAGTGTAAGAAAAAGTGCAATCTTGTCTGGCATAGAAAAATACATTACAAAAATTGATATAACAAATATTAGCAAACAAACCATGAACAAAGATTTCACTATGATCCATATATATTGATAAAGGGAAACATTTACATTTTTCCTGTCCATTTGCAGTTTTAAATTTATACAAAACAAGCTCTAATAAACATTATTAAAGCTTTCAAAAAGTTAGAACTACTCTCTTTTAGATTTTAAATGCTTTGAGCTTCTTTGAGTATGATATCAACCTTATCAGTCCTCTCCCATGGAAGGTCCAAATCTTCTCTCCCAAAATGTCCATATGCTGCTACCTGTTTGTAGATAGGACGTCTCAAGTCCAAGTCTCTGATTATTGCAGCAGGTCGCAAATCAAATACTCTCTTTACAATCTCAGCAATCTTCTCATCACTGATTTTACCCGTGCCAAATGTGTCAACCCTGATTGAAAGTGGTCTTGCAACACCTATCGCATAGGATACCTGAACCTCACATTTTTTAGCAAGTCCTGACGCCACAATGTTTTTTGCCACATACCTTGCAGCATATGTTGCCGAGCGGTCAACCTTTGTCGGGTCTTTACCAGAAAAAGCTCCACCGCCGTGGCGTGCATATCCACCATATGTGTCAACAATAATTTTTCTTCCCGTAAGTCCTGAATCGCCTTGAGGTCCACCAATCACAAATCTTCCTGTAGGATTTACAAAAATCTTTGTGTTCTTGTCAAGCATTCCCTCTGGAATAACAGGTTTTATAACATGCTCAATAACATCTGCCTCTATCTGAGCATGTGTAACATCGGGGCTGTGCTGTGTGGATACAACCACCGTGTCAACACGAACAGGTCTGTCATCTTCATACTCAACTGTGACCTGAGTTTTGCCATCTGGACGAAGATAAGGCAGAATACCTTCCTTTCTCACATAAGCAAGTCTTCTTGCAAGCTTGTGTGCAAGATAGATTGGCATTGGCATCAAAACCGGTGTCTCATCGCATGCAAATCCAAACATCATACCCTGATCCCCTGCACCAATTGCCTCTATCTCATCTTCTGTCATTTCACCCAGTTTTGCCTCTAAAGCTTTGTCAACACCCATTGCAATGTCAGGTGACTGTTCGTCAATTGATGTTATAACAGCACATGTGTCAGCATCAAATCCATATTTTGCACGTGTATAGCCAATCTCTCTTATTGTATCCCTTGCTATCTTTGGTATGTCTACATAGCATTTTGTTGTTATCTCACCCATAACCAAAACAAGACCTGTTGTAACTGCAACCTCACATGCAACCCTTGCGTATGGGTCTTTTTCTAATATAGCATCCAACACAGCATCTGAAATCTGGTCACAGATTTTGTCAGGATGACCCTCTGTTACTGATTCGGATGTAAATAGCTTTCTCATTTGCCTTTTACCTCCTTTTAAGTAAAATAAAAACTCTTTGTTTTTTAAAAATACCAAAAAATTTAAAGCCCCTTCTGAAAAGAAGAGGCAAAACTTTCTTTTGTAAAAGTTTTATCCTCATCTCTCAGAAAGCTAAGATATTTTGCTTTCTGACGGAGTTGGCACCATTGCAAAGCCAAAAGCTTTGCCGGTTGCCGGGTTTCATCGGGCCTTTTTCCCTCCACCTCTCTTGATAAGGATAACCTTATCATATTCACCATATTCAATTTTTTAAATTTGCCTCATTAATATTAACAAAACAAAAGAATATTGTCAACCGGAAATGTTATTACATTCAATACTCTTTTAATCTATTTTCAACTTCAGCAATTTTAGAATAATCTCTGTCATTGTGGAGTAAGTAAAGATTATTTTCAATAGCTATCTGGGCTATTATCACATCTACAGTACTTCTAAGATTTATGCCTCTTTTCTTGCACTTAAAGTAGAGCAGCGCTGCTTCTTCATACGATTCTTTCCCTTTTGTCAATTCATAAAATGGTTGAATGCTCAAATATTCCTTCAACAGCTCAAACTCTTTTTCATCTTTAGCACCTTGTAAAATCTCCTGGTAAATTAAATGAGTAATCCCAAATGGTATTTTATTTTTCAATATCCATTCAAACTTTTCTACTTTTTCGTTTGTATTTCCCTTAAAAAAGTCTATCAACACAGAAGTGTCAACTAAAATCATTGCCTTGCCCTCATCCTTTTATAATCATAATCTTCTGCAAACATTATTTTGCCTTTTAAATCTAACAAATTCTTTCGTGTGTGATTTTCTAAGTATTCCCTCAAGGCAATCTCAACTGCTTCTTTTTTTGTTTTTACCCCAGCAATCTCCATCACTTTCTTTAATAAATTTTCATCTATAAAAATATTGGTCCTCATTTTATACACCTCCCTATGTGTATCTTAATACACATAGGAATAATTGTCAATCTCTCACTCTCCCACAATGGTGTTAAGAGTTTGTAGGAAACTTTTGCGCTAAATAATTTTTAGGAAAACATGTAAAATTAGTGTATAACTAATTAAAACAGGTTAGGCAAGACCACCAGCTGACTTTCTATTTTTACTAAATAACTCAATGTTAATATGCAATTGCATTAAATGATTGTTTTTGCGCGACCATTTTATTCTTTCACGAGTTTCAATAAATATTTAAAGGTATACCTGCTATACTTTAAACTTTTCAATCAAATTTCTTATTTGCACCATCGAGCTTGATATTACAGAAATCTGTTTAGATAAATCATTAGCCTGACTCAGATTGTACTCCGTGGAAGATATTATTTTTTCGGAAAATTCGCTTATCTCCGAAATACTATCAGCTATCTCCTTGGTTGCCGAAGTTATTTCTGCTACAGACGCACCTTCTTCTTCAGAATGAGCTGAAAGATTATCGACAAGAAGAAGTTAAGTCCTTGATTCTCTGAATAATGTCAAAAAAACTTCTGAAAGTTCAGTATATTTCTTCTTGTTTTCTTCTACATCACGGTATAGAACTGCTATTTGTTCTTCGAGTTGTTTCGTATATAAATCTACAGCTGAAATTGTTCGGTTTATAACAGCTGTCGATTCTTTGGTCTGCTCGGCTAATTTCCTAATCTCATAAGCAACAACAGCAAATCCCTTCCCAGTTTCTCCTGCCTTTGCAGCCTCAATTGCTGCATTTAATGCCAATAGATTTGTTTGCTCAGCAATCTGCCTAACAAATTTCACAACATCGCCAATGTTTTGGGTTGTTTGTGCCAGTTGCTGTACTCCATCTCTCAACTTGCTGTATTTTTCAACGAGTATTTCGCTCGTTTTTAGTATAGTTTCCACCGCCACTTGACCTAATTCTGATTTCTCTAATAGTGCTTGAAAAATTGAAAGTACAGTAGATGCTAAATCACTGAGACTTTGGACTTGAGCAGCTAATTCCTCAATGTTGGCATTAATTTCTTCAACTGAAGCTGCTACTCGCTGAATATCGGATTGTTGCTTTTCAATTGCTTTAGCGTTTTCAAAAGAATCCTTATTTAGTCTTTCGAAAACTTCCCGTGCATTTTCGAATGTTTTAATAGAACTAATTACCATACTTTTCACACCTGTTATAAGATTTTTGAGAGATTCTATAGTCTCAATTAATTTGTTGTTAATTGTGCCAAATTCATCGTTTGAATGAACAACACTCTTAAAGGTTAGGTCCCCCTGCGCTACTTTCGAAAATGTCCCGGAAATTACAGGTGCTGCTGACAATATCTTTTTATTTAATAGCCACAAAACAAAAGCAAGTAATATGTTCGCAAAAACACTTATTAAGACAAGATTCATCTTTGTGGCATTGTCAATGTTAATTCGAATTGTTATATATTTCAATAAAACTGGACCAACCCAAAGAGAAACAGATAAAACCCCAACTGTTAATTTTGTGGAAATCGAAATCTTGGTCTTTTCGGCATATTTTGTGAATTCCTCCTGAGTTAGAACTTTAGAATATATAAAAAGCAAAAGAGCGATAATATTCATATTTTATAGCTATTGCTCCACTTGCCCTTAATGCAAGTGCATCCTCCGGAAGAGGCTTTATTTTTGATGCAATAATACCTACTAAAGTTGCAGCAAGGATGTTTGCGAAAAAGATAAGAAAAGATAAAAATACAGGCAGGTTGTACCCTGAATCAAGTTCCACTTTTCTTGCACTCAGTCTTGCGATAAAGACAACAGGAATACCTATGAGCAAAACACAGATAATGTATCCCACAAGAATGTTTACAATAGGGTAATTTCCTAAGCCAGCAAAAATATAATATGAAAATAGCAATAGCAGTGGATCAACAACCAAAAGTATGACTAAAGAAATCTTGTTTATTTTAGATGACAAGTTCTTAGCAACTCCCCTCTCAAAAAAGTTTGTTTAAACTGTATTTTGCGAAATTCAAAATCCAAAATTCAATTCCTATTTTTTTCACTTATGTAATAAAGCTTATTGAAATATTTCCATACTTCTTCAATTTGTAATTTGGAGGTTATCCCAACCTTTAATGAATTTTATTAACAAACAACGCAGTATTTATGCATATTTGTCGATAGGGTTTTGTGTAGATCTCTACACGTATTTGTTGAAAAAATTTTTAAATTCCTAAGTGTTATAAATGCATAAGCTATGACTCAGACCTGGATAAGTACTTTCGAGGCTTGCAGCCGTTATCTTTTATGTATTAAAAAATTTTGAAATAATTTATCCTATGAAGGATTTGAGCTTTGCTATATTGCTTTTTTTATTATATCCCAAGCATTCATTGAATTTGTTTTGGCAAATGTCCCATTATATTCTTTTCTGATTTCTTAGCTTCTAACACAACAAAGGTTAATATCGTCACAAAACACCAGTAACCCACAAATACTATCCACCACCTATGATCAAAACATGACATTGCCTTACTCCCCAATAATTTTCACAAGTACTCTCTTTTTTCTTTTTCCATCAAACTCTCCATAAAACACCTGTTCCCACGGACCCAAGTCAAGTTTGCCATTTGTTATAGCAATCACAACTTCTCTTCCCATGATAGTTCTTTTAAGGTGGGCATCTGCATTGTCTTCACCGACGTTGTGGTGGTACTGAGAATAAGGTTTTTCAGGTGCAAGCTTTTCAAGCCAGATTTCAAAATCTTTGTGAAGACCTGGCTCATCGTCGTTTATAAACACACTTGCTGTTATGTGCATGGCATTGCAAAGTAAAAGCCCTTCTTTTATACCACTTTCATCAACACACTTTTGAAGAGTGTCTGTGATGTTTACAAATGCTCTTCTTGTTGGTATTTCAAACCACAGCTCTTTTCTGTATGTTCTCATTTTATCTTTTTCACCTCTTTCTCAAAAACCTGTTTGACTCCCTTGACAGATTTCCAAAGATATTTTACATAATTTTTTTGTAATTATTCAATATCAAATGTGGTATATTTCAATGTATAAATAATTTTATTTGTGGGGGGATTTTAATATGAAAAAGGTCTTTGCAAAAAAGGACATATTTACGCGCTACAGTGGAAATCCAATAATCACAGTATATGATATACCGTATTCAGCAAACGCAGTCTTCAACGCAGGCGCTATAAAGTATAAAAATGAGTACCTACTGCTTTTGAGAGTTGAAGACAGACAGGGGAAATCACATTTAACTGTAGCACGCAGTAGCGATGGTAAAACTAACTGGAAGATTGAAAAGTCACCTCTGATTTATCCCCAACCCACAGTGTTCATATACGAAGAGTTTGGCTGCGAAGATCCACGAATAACCTATATTCCTGAAGATGACTACTACTATATAACCTATACTGCATACTCTCGTTATGGTCCTGCAGTTGCACTTGCAAGAACAAAGAACTTTAAAAAAGTTGAAAAAATGGGATTAATTTATCCTCCCAACAACAAAGATGCAGTTTTGTTTCCTGAAAAAATTAACGGTAGGTACGCCATGCTTCACAGACCTGTTGCAGGGGACATCGAACACATCTGGATTGCATATTCGTCAGATTTAATTCACTGGGGAAACCATGAGGTTGTGCTTGTTGAAAAAGGAGGGCCTTGGTGGGACGGCTTTAAGGTTGGTGCGGGAGCTGTGCCAATAAAAACACCTGAAGGCTGGCTCATTATCTACCATGGTGTTAAGATGATGCCTTCAGGACCAATTTACAGGCTTGGTGCTGCACTTTTGGACTTAGAAAACCCTGCAAAGGTTAAAAAGAGATGTCCTGAGTGGCTGCTATCACCCCAAGAGGTATATGAAAGAATCGGGGATGTAAACAATGTTGTGTTTACCTGTGGAGCAATTGTGGAAGACAACCAAATCTATCTTTACTATGGAGCTGCAGACTCTTGCATTGCTCTTGCTTTTGCTGAGATTGACCAGATTTTGTCTATACTAATTGAAGGGGATTTGCAGGTGAAATAAAAAGGGGCTCTTCAAAATTTTTGTGAAAAGCCCCTTTTATTCTTATTTTTATTTTTAACTTGATTTTTTAACTTTACCTTTTAATGTATTTATTCTTTTTGTATTTGTATGTTATTGTTGTGATTAAATGCAATAAATATAAAACAAATAAAAATATTGCCATCTCATTAAAGGTACTCTTTTTAAGTTAAATAAATCTATAATCCCTAAAACCAAAAAGATAAAAAATACTGGTATATAATATCCTACTAGTTCCCCTCCTACTTTATAACTTTTGATATATTCTCGCACTATAATAATCAATACTACAAATGCTGTAAAAAACCATGCTCCATTCATAAGTTTATCCATCCATTTTTAAAAAACTTATTTACCATAAACTTTCCATCTCACAATTGCCCCACGAACAAAATGATTTTTGATAAATTAGTGAAAGGTGTTTCTCTTTTAATTCTTTTCAAAAAGATGTCACAAAAATTTCCTTTTTTGTTTAGATGAATACTCAAACAAACCTTTACTATAAACTATATGCAGAAATGTTCAACTATTCATAGTCATAAAAAAGCAAAGTAAAATCAGCTGTTTACATTACATTTTTATTAATAGTTTCTTGCAGCAAAAAAATCATTTCATTCTAATAAGTGTTATTGTTATTCAAAACTATAATTTGATTCTGGTGTAAAAAGTCTTTTTTCTTTATGAAAAAGTATAAATATAAAACAGGATTGAATAAATAAACATAAAAATATATGTAGTACAAATTTTTATAGAATTATGTTAGAATCAAAGAAGCAAAAATTACAACAAATGGGGTGTTGTACTTGTTTAGAGAAAATAACAACCATCTCCAACAATCATTATTTGAAAGTGTTAACTTCATGGATTCAAGGATAAAGGCTAAACTTGAGAAATCATGGGCTCCCATATTTTATAAATACGTGTTCTGCAACATCGATGAAAAACCCTTTTCAGTTTTATACAGTGATACAGGAAGGGCTAACTTCCTGGTTAACATACTTCTTTCCTTGGAATACATAAAACACCTTAAAAACTACTCTGATGATGAACTTATCGAAAATTTCAACTTCAATTACCTGATAAATTATGCTGTAGGAATAAGGACCTTAGGAGGTATGAACCTTTCAGAGAAAACCTTGTATGACTTTAGAACAAGGATATACAAATACCTCATAAAACATCCTGAACAAGAGGACTTAATATTCGGGCAGTTTTTAAATCTTACCATGATTTTTGCCAAAGAAGCAGGTATATACATGAAAGAACAGCGGATGGACTCCACCATGTTCATGTCAAACATCAAAAAAGCAGGAAGAGTTGCCCTTGCCTTTGATGTACTTTACAGGGCAGTAAAATCCATTCCTGAAGACAGACTTTCAGAGAACCTAAAAAAAGTTCTCAACCCTGAATTTAGGGCAGAAGTGATACACAAAACCAAGCCTTCAGAAGGCGAAAGCAGGCTGGAAATGCTCTTGAATCTTTGCCAAGAAACAAAAGAAACAATTGAAAACATTTCTGAACTAAAAAACTCCGATGCGTATAGGATCCTTGAAAGATTTTTGTCGGAACAGGCGTACTACGACGAACAAACCAAGAAGCTCAAGGCCAAAGATAGCAAAAGTATACCCAGCGATTCTCTTCAGTCAGCATATGATGAGGATGCTACTTATCGCAAGAAGGGGAACAAAGCTGAAAGCGGATATGTTTTAAACCTTAGCGAAACCTGTGCAAAAGAAAATTCTTTTCAGCTCATAACAGACTATACGGTAGAAAAGAACGTAAAGAGTGATGTAGAGCTTTTAAAAGAGAGACTACCTATTGTAAAACAGAATACAAAATGTCAAGAAGTC
This sequence comes from Caldicellulosiruptor obsidiansis OB47, assembly GCF_000145215.1. NCBI lineage: Bacteria > Bacillati > Bacillota > Caldicellulosiruptorales > Caldicellulosiruptoraceae > Caldicellulosiruptor > Caldicellulosiruptor obsidiansis. Next base: position 734,242 of record NC_014392.1, on the reverse strand, counting down.
TATGTAGACGGTGGTTATTACTCCAAAGAAGTAGTACAAATTGCAAAAGAGAACTGTGTAGAAGTTCATTTTACTGATTTAAACGGTAGGAAGCCTGTTAGGATGTCAGTGAGCGAATATGAAATAGATGAAGAGACGAAAGTGATAAAAAAATGCCCAAGGGGAATAATACCCATCCATGCAAGTGTTAAGAAGGGGCAGACGGTAGCCCATTTTCCAAAAGAAGCCTGTGCAAAGTGTGAATTAAAAAATCAATGTTATTGCAAAGAGCAGAAAAAAGATTATGTGGTGAGGGTAAATCTAAAATCGATAGAAGCAGCCAAACAACGGGAAAAGATAGAATGCAGGTGTGAGGGAAACAAGAGCAAAAGAGCAGCAATAGAAGGTACTAATTCAGCCTTGAAGAGGGGTCATGGTCTTTCGAAACTTCGAGTAAGGGGACTTGTAAAATGTAGAGTAAACGTAGGTTTAAAGGTATTGGCCCAGAATTTTAAGCGTTTTGCAAGATACATGTTGGAGCGAGCTAAAAAAGCTATTGGAGAGAGCCAGGGGGGAAGTGCGCCCGTATTGGTACAATAAATGGTAATAACGTATTATAAAGGTAATACATAAGTTTTTCTCGACAGATTTTAGACTGGATTTTTGTTGTCACAGGTATAAATTACCACAATTTACCTGAATAAATTTTCAAAGTACAGAAAAGCAGATTCTAAAATTGAGTTTTTACACTAGAATCATTTAATATTTTTTGTTTCTTAAAATCTTTACATTAAATACCATTCTACTACTTTGTCGTTTGCTATTAACACTCATTTCTGTTGTTGAAACATAATAAATTAGCTTTCTCCTAACTGAAAGATAAAAATAATTATTTTTTATAGAGCAATCTATAATTATTTGTTAGTTTATCACATTTGAAATTTTGAAAATTCAATTGTAAATGGTTTATCATTAAAACTATATTTTATTTCCAAATTCCTGTTATAACCTAACAGAATAATATTTTTTACACAATGTATTGATTTAGTTTAATATACTTAGATAGATATTTATACATTCTTACAGCATTGTTGCTAAATCACTGGTATATGTTGTTGACTTCATCAATATTAGAGTATATAATAATAGCAACAAAAATTTTTTATAATAACTAAAAATAGAAAGGTATGTGATTGCCAATGTATAACAAGAAACAAGTCTATCTTATTATTCTTACTTTAACTGCAATATTTTGCTTACCATTAATGACCAACATTGTCTTTGCACTATCAAATAAATTAGACACTTATCAAGGAACAGGATTTACTGATGTCGGCAAAGAATCTGTTGACAGTTTTACAATTACAAAAGGTGATTTTTATTGTTATCACAGAATAACTAAATCAACTCGATGGAATACTGGGACATATGCTGAAATGAAATTAACTCCTCTTAAAAAAGAATGGTTGGGATACAAGGCTGTAAGTAATAAAGCTCAAACAATTCAAGTTAGTCCAAATGATACATCATATTATACACTTCCATTTACTGAGCTTTCTGACGGAACTTATAAAATATACTTCCAGTCCACTTATAAAGATAATGTAGATTTTGATGGTATTGTATATGACGATAAGTAATATTAGAAATTTTAGCAGGGGGACCATTATGAAACTTAAAGAAATCTTAAAAAATGCATCTATAGTTATATGTTCTCTTGTTTTGTCAATGTTTTTATGTTATTATATTTTAGATGATATCTGGTTACATTTTTCAATTGAAGCATTTAGCTTTATATTTTTGAGAGTCTTTGTAGCTATTTTACTGTTTTCTCTCTTGCATCTTATATTTAACGGAAAATTATATTATTTCATGTTAGATATTTTATTTATCAGTTATATTGTTTTGGTTATTTCGCTTAGCTTTTTCCGGATAAGCAGATCAGAACATTACATCAACTTTAATTTAAATGAAATAATTAATTATAGTTTATCTCAAATAATTGAAAACTTCATTTTGTATTTGCCAGCTGGTTTTTACCTTTCTTTTAGAATAAAAAATAAACCAAAAATCACAATTTTTATTTTTTTAGTATGGATTATAGTAGTTGAATTGTTACAGTTTTTAACAAAAAGGGGTGTATTTGATATTTTAGACATTATAATTAATTTACTTGGTTATCTTACAGGAATCTTGATATTCAACATACCCCAAATAAAAAACTTTTTTAATAACAAAAAAAGACCAGCTAATTAAAAGCCAGAGGTTTTTAAAAAATTTTGAATATATTTTTTACCGCAGAACAATACTCTTCGCAATATTTCTGAACTTCTTTTTGATATTTTGTTCTTCGTGCCAACAAATTGCCATGATTGAACTACCGAGAGGGTTAAACCAAAATATGCAACTAATTTGTTTTGTAAGCAATCAATTCATCGTTAAAATGATAATATTGACAACAATCTTTTTGGATATTTAATAGTTAAAAGAGGGGCTTTTCAAATTTTTTGTGAAATGCCCCTCTTATCTTTATTTTTATTTTGAACTTGATTTTCTAACTTTACATTTTAATGTATTTATTCTTTTTTGTATTTGTATGTTATTATTGTGTTTAAATATAATAAATATAAAACAAATAAGAATACTGCTATCTCATTAAAAGTACTTTTTTCAAGTCAAATTAATCTATAATTCCCAAAACCAAAAAGATAAAAAATACCGGTAATATAATATTCTACTATTCTTCTCCTACCTTATTATTTTTTGATATATTTCCGCGCTATAATAATCAATACAAAAAACGCTGTAAAAAATCATACTCCATTTATTGGTCTTTTCTAATCAATAATCTCATCAATTGGCGCACCGGGTGGGACAATTGGAAGAGCTTTTTCGTCTTTGTCAATTACAAAGTCAATCACAGTTGGTCTTCCTGCTTCTAACGCCTTTAAAATAGCACTGTCAACCTCATCTGGTGATGTAACTCTGATACCAAGTGCACCGTATGCATCTGCAAGTTTTACAAAATCTGGCGGCCTGTCTAAGGTTGTCTGTGAAAATCTCTTGCCATAGAAAAGGTCCTGCCACTGGCGAACCATTCCTAAAACGCCATTGTTAAGCAGTGCAACTATCACAGGTATATTGTAGTGCACAGCTGTTGCAAGCTCACCACAGTTCATTCTAAAGCTGCCATCACCTGCAATGTCAATGACTACTTTGTCCGGCCTTGCTATCTTTGCTCCAATTGCCGCACCAAAGCCATAGCCCATGGTGCCAAGACCACCAGAGGAAATAAACTGTCTTGGTCTTTGGTATTTGTAAAACTGTGCTGCCCAAATCTGGTTTTGTCCAACCTCTGTTGTGATTATTGCATCGTTGTTTGTAAGAGCAGAAATCCTTTCCACAATATACTGTGGATGAAGTTTTCCATCCTCAGGATAACTTAAAGGATAGTTTTTCTTCCACTCGTAAATCATATCTATCCACTCTGTATTTGTTTTCTTTTGAATATTCTCAATTAATATTTTCAATATCTGTTTCACATCGCCAACAAGTGCAATATCAGTGCTAACGTTTTTGTCAATCTCAGCTGGGTCAATATCAATGTGAATAATCTTTGCATTTGGTGCAAATCTGTCAACCTTGCTTATTACCCTATCTGAAAACCTTGCACCAACAGCAATCAAAAGGTCGCAGTGTGACACTGCATAGTTAGAAGCACGTGTGCCGTGCATCCCAACAAGTCCTGTATAGTTCGGATGCGTTGACGGAAAACCTCCAACACCCATAAGGGTTGTTGCAACAGGTGCGTTTATTTTTTCCACAAATTCAATAAGCTCTTCAGATGCTTCTGATGAAATAACACCGCCACCTGAGCAGATAAAAGGTCTTTGACTTGAATTTATAAGCTCAATTGCCTTTTCAATCTCCTCTTGTGTTGCAAAAACTTTTTTCTTGATTTTCTTTGGCTCTTTTTTTTCATATTCAGCATATGCTGCTGTCACATCTTTGCATACATCAACCAAAACAGGTCCCGGTCTTCCACTTTGCGCGATCTCAAACGCACGTCTGATGGTATCTGCAAGTGTATTGACATCCTTGACAATGAAATTGTGCTTTGTAATAGGCATGGTAATACCTGTAATATCGACCTCTTGGAAAGAATCTTTACCAAGCAAATTAGTTGGCACCTGACCAGTAATTGCCACAACCGGCACAGAGTCCATGTACGCTGTTGCAATACCTGTCACAATGTTTGTTGCACCAGGTCCTGAGGTAGTAAAAACCACACCAACCTTTCCGGATGCTCTTGAATATCCATCTGCAGCGTGGGATGCGTGCTGTTCATGCGATGTTAGATAATGTTTTATTTCATTCTGATGTTTGTAAAGAGCATCATATATATTAAGAGCAGCACCGCCCGGATACCCAAAGATGACATTTACTCCCTGTTCTTTTAAACATTCGATTATAATCTCTGCTCCTGTCAATTTCAAAACCCAACAACCCCCAAATAAGATTTTTTATTCAAGTATAGCACCGGTAGAAGCAGATCTGACAAGCTTTGAGTATCTGTAAAGATACCCTTTTTTTACCTTTGACTCAAATGGTGGAAGGTTTTCAAGCCTTCTTTTTATCTCTTCTTCAGGAACTTCCAAGGTAAGAGTTTTGTTTTCTATGTCAATTGAAATTATATCTCCATCTTGAACCACTGCAATTGGTCCCCTTTCTGCTGCCTCCGGCGATACATGACCAAAACATGCACCTCTTGTCGCCCCAGAAAATCTGCCATCAGTTATCAGTGCAACATCTTCAATTAGCCCAACTCCTGCCAGTGCCGATGTTGGAGATAGCATTTCTCTCATACCAGGTCCGCCCTTTGGCCCTTCATATCTTATAACAATAACATCTCCTTTTTGGATCTTCCCTTTCAAGATTGCCTCAAACACCTCTTCACCGCTCTCAAACACGCGCGCAGGTCCTCTGTGCCTCAATAACTTTGGCGGCACAGCACTTTTTTTGACAACAGCACCATCCGGTGCAAGGTTACCCCTCACAATCACAAGCCCGCCTGTTTCAGAATATGGATTGTCAATTGGTCTTATGACATTGTAATTCTTAACATTTGCATCTTTAATATTCTCACCAACTGTTTTGCCTGTAACTGTCATAAGATGTAACTGGATCAACCCCTTTTTTGACAGCTCATTCATAACAGCCTGAACGCCGCCTGCAAAGTAAAGGTCCTCGATATGATGTTGTCCTGCCGGTGAGAGTTTGCACAGGTTTGGTGTTCTGTCGCTTATAGCGTTTATTATATCAAGGTTTAACTTTATTCCAACTTCATTTGCAATAGCAGGAAGATGCAAGATAGTGTTTGTTGAGCCCCCAAGCGCCATGTCAACTGCTAAGGCATTTTCAAAAGCCTCAGGAGTTAAAATATCAGACGGTTTTATATCCTTTTCAACAAGCTCAACAATCTTCATTCCTGCCATTTTAGCAAGACGAATTCGTGCTGCCATGACAGCTGGAATTGTTCCATTTCCAGGAAGAGCAAGCCCCAAAGCCTCGCTCAAACAGTTCATCGTGTTTGCTGTAAACATCCCAGAGCATGAACCACAGCCAGGACATGCATTTTCTTCTAAGGCATATAAATCTTCTTCAGAAATCTTGCCTGCAGAGTATGCACCCACACCTTCAAATACAGAGTTAAGGTCACACACCTTATCACCAATCTTTCCTGCAAGCATAGGTCCACCGCTTACTAAAATAGCTGGAATATTTACCCTTGCTGCTGCCATGAGCATTCCAGGGACGATTTTGTCGCAGTTTGGAATCAAGACCATGCCGTCAAACTGATGTGCCATCACCATTGCCTCGATTGAATCTGCAATGAGCTCTCTTGTGATGAGCGAATATTTCATGCCAATGTGACCCATTGCAATACCATCACACACACCGATGACGTTAAACTCCATTGGAGTTGCGCCGGCAAGCCTGATACCTGCTTTCACTGCCTCTGCAATCCTATCAAGATGAATGTGCCCGGGGACAACTTCATTCCATGAATTTACAACTGCAATAAGTGGTCTTCTTATCTCTTCATCAGTGTATCCCATTGCTTTGAAAAGCGAACGCTGAGGAGCCTTTTCAAATCCTTTCTTGACAATATCACTTCTCATCTTTTCTTTCATCTCCTTACTCATATATATCAACACCATCTATCTGAGTAAGCTTTTTGAACTCTTCCATAAGCTTCTTTGTGATAGGTCCAACCTCTCCATTTCCAATTTTTCTACCGTCAACTTCAGTCACAGCAATAACCTCTGCTGCAGTTCCTGTAAAGAAGCACTCATCAGCATTGTAAAGGTTGTAGAGTGTAAATATCTTTTCATACACAGGTATTCCCAAATCTTTTGCCAAAGCCATAACAGTTCTTCTTGTAATTCCATCCAAAGCACCAAGGTAAACAGGTGGTGTAATAAGCTCACCATCTTTTACAATGAAGATATTGTCGCCAGTGCACTCTGTTACATAACCATCTTGGGTAAGCATTATAGCCTCAGGCACACCTGCTCTGTTTGCTTCAATCTTTGCTAAGATATTGTTTAAGTAATTTAGCGACTTTATCTGTGGGTCTACACACTGAGGACTATTTCTTCTTGTTGATGCAGTTATTACCTTCATCCCTTTTTCATACATTTCTTGTGGATATAAAACAATTGAATCAGCAATTATTACAATTGTCGGTTTTGGACACTTT
>NC_014392.1:300000-425000 GCF_000145215.1 Caldicellulosiruptor obsidiansis OB47 | reverse complement strand
AGTGTCCTTCAAATTTTAAGTTCAAATATATCCTGTGGACAGTTTGATTAATCCCTGCTGAATTAAAATCAGACTGCCAGTTATATGAAACTGCTGATATGTACATAACATTTCCTCTTAGTAGTGGGCCAAATTGATTAAAAAACATGTTGTTGAAAATATTGCCCATTCTAAATTCTACCTGAAGAGGGGTGAGCATTTTTACCTTTTGGTTTATCACAAGAATTAAATTTGCTGCTTCTTTATTTAGTACCACCGTATCAATTTTTATAAGCGAAGAATTTTCGCCTTTCTCAACCTTGACTACATCATCATACTTTATTTTTTGCTGCTGCAAAACCTGTAACACTGCTTGGTTTGTAACCTCTATAATTTTTTGTTTCGCCTTGTCTTCAAATGCTTCTATTAGATAGTTTTCCAGCCAAACTTCTATAAAGATAGCCAAAGTAAATAGTGCAAAGATTAAAAAAGCCAAAAGGACTAATGCCTTTTGGCACCTGCGCCTGTTGTAGTTATAAAATCTCATTTTTGATGAGTTTTAAACCTTCCTCTACTTAATTTATAATATGCAAACTCTTCTATTTTGATACCTGAAACTTTACAGATACTTTTTATATTTTTCGTTTAGCGCTATGGTTTGAATTATCTCTTTAATCTCTCTTTCCTTTGACTTGTGAGAGACAAGAATTGCATCGTCAACCGAGATGAGAATAATATCTTTTATCCCAAGAGCTATTACAAATTTATCTGAAAAAATTATGCAGTTTTTTGTCTCATTTGTTATTGCTTCTGCCTTGATAACATTTCCATTTTCATCTTTTGACAAAATCCTCTCAAACGCACACCAGCTGCCAACATCGTCCCATTCAAAATCAGCTGTCAAAACAACAAGTCTTTTTGTCTTTTCCATAATTGCCTTGTCTACGGAAATTTTATCCAAAAGTTTATACCCTTTTTTCAGTTCATCAATGTAACCATCAGTGGAAATTGAAGAGAATATTCTCATAAAAACATCATAGCAGTTGGGCATGTATCTTTTTAACTCTTTCAAAAATATAGATGGTTTGAAAATATAAATGCCACTGTTCCAAAAGTATCTTGATTTTATTAAATACCTTGCTCTCTTTGCATCAGGTTTTTCAACAAATCTTTCAGCTGTAAATACTCCCTTTTCAAGTTCTTTTCCCAATTTGATATATCCGTAGTTTGTATCGGCTCTTGTTGGAGCAATTCCAAAACAAACTATATGACCTTTTTTGGCAATCTCATAACCCTTTTTAATAGCACTTTCAAATTTGTCTATTTTTGATATGAAATGATCAGAAGGAAAAATTCCTAAAACGCTATCTGGGTCCTTTTTTAAAATATGGATACATGCCAAGCTTACGCATGCAAGTGTCTCTTTTTGTTCAGGTTCAAAAATCAAATTTTCGTCATTCACATTTTTGAGAAGCATTCTGAGATGTTCACGATAGTTTATATGGGTGACTATATGAATTTTCTCTGGCGGTATTATTCTCTTTACCCTGTCATAAGTCATTTCAAGAAAACTTTTATCACCTATAATTCGTAAAAATTGCTTTGGAAATGTTTTCCTGCTCTTTGGCCAAAGTCTGACACCCGCACCGCCAGACAAAATACAAGCCCAGTCCATAACTCCTTATTCTTCCTTCTCTATAAGCTCTAAACTCATCTTAAAGTAACCTTCTTTACCATCCATGACTTTCCCATCTCTTGTGACAAACTCTGAAAATCCAAACGACTTTGCAACCTTTTCTGTCTCCTCTGAAAACTCTGCTGGAACTAAAATCTCGACTCTATCTCTTTTTCTTTTGGACCTCCTATAACCGATAATCAAATACCCATGTTCAGATACAAGATTGAATACAAATGGGTTAAATATAACATACAAAAATGGATGCATATGAGATATGCTGATTATATCCTTTTTCTCAATCTTAAACCATTTGACCTTATCGTCAGAAAACGGGTCAAATCTTTCACACTTTTCTTTCAACTCTTCAAAAATTCTCTTCCAAATTTTTTTGTCACCAAACTCTAATATGCAGTAATTTTTTTCAACATCGAAATGAAAGTTTTCTTCTCTGCTCTCATCCTGGCAAATCTTTTGAAGTTCCCTTGTAGAATTTTCCACTATCTCAGAAGAATCTTCATCTTTTTCTGAATTTTCGACTGATTCTGACCCCAACTCATCTTCTGCCTCCTGTTCTTTTGCTTGCACCATTTCTTTTTCAATATCTTCATTGTGATCTTCACTCAGCTTGTCATCATCCTTTGAGAAAGAGCTTTCTACCTTTTCTTCTTTCTCTGTTTCCTCTTTGTTTTTCTCATCGTGATTATTCATATCTTTTTTGTCTTGATTTTTATTACTTTCACCTTTTTCAAAACCTTTTAAAATATCTTTCTCCATCTCATATAAATCATTATCATCAAAACTTCCTATCAAAATGAAACTGGGTTTTCCTTTTCTCTCTTTTGCAACAGCAAATCCGACAAGGTCAGTGAGCTTCCAGCCTGTTCTGAACAAATTAAACCTGCTTGTGGTAAGAATCTGAGTAATAGTCCCTTTTTCTGGTTTTGAAAGAGTAGTCAAAAACGTCGGATAATATTCACCTGATTTTTTTACAACACCCCAAAAAGTAATCTTATCCTCCGTCTCTTCTAATCCCTGGATAACAATTTCCAAGTTAGTACTGTCTACAATTGCCTGAACCTTGACATATCCAAACGGGATTTTTCCTTTCTGTTCAATTCCTTTTAAGATTACAACAAATCTTGTGAACGGCAAATTTTCTATCAAAACAAAAGACCTCCTTCAGTAGCCTTTATATCAGTATATGAAGGAGGCCTTATGTTAGGTGATTTATTTCTATTTTGAAAGTCTTTGTTTTAGTTTTTCATTCTCTTCTATAAGTTCTTTCGGTAACCTGTCTCCAAACTGGCTTAAAAACTCTCTTGAATCCTCAGCCTCTTTTAACCACAATTCTTTATCTATCTCAAGAAGCTTTTCTACTGTCTCTTTGTCTATATCAATACCATCTAAGTAAAGATCATCAACATATGGCACATAACCAATTGGAGTCTCTTTTGCCGAAACCTTTCCTTCGCATCTTTCAATTATCCATTTAAGAACCCTCAAATTTTCACCAAATCCTGGCCAGATAAACTTGCCATTTTCATCCTGTCTGAACCAGTTTACATGGAAGATCCTTGGTGGATTTGGAATCTTCTTGCCCATCTCAAGCCAATGCGCAAAATAATCAGCCATATTATATCCACAGAACGGAAGCATTGCCATTGGGTCGCGTCGAACAACACCAACTTTTCCCATTGCAGCAGCAGTTGTTTCAGATGCCATTGTAGCACCAACATACACACCGTGTTGCCAGTCAAATGCTTCATATACAAGTGGAGCAACCTTTGCGCGTCTGCCACCAAATATTATTGCCGAAATAGGTACACCTTTCGGATTTTCCCACTCCTTTGAAATTGAAGGACACTGGCTTGCTGGTGCTGTAAATCTTGCATTCGGATGTGCACCCTTTTCACCGCTGTCTTTTGTCCATGGTCTTCCAAGCCAGTCAATACCTCTCTCTGGTGGCTCTCCATCCATGCCTTCCCACCATACTGTTCCATCCTCTTTTAAAAGCACATTTGTATATATGGTATTTCTCTTTATAGTCTCCATAGCATTCGGATTTGTCTTATAACTTGTACCAGGTGCAACTCCAAAAAACCCTGCTTCAGGGTTGATAGCCCACAGTCTTCCATCCTCGCCAATCCTCATCCATGCAATGTCATCTCCAACAGTCCACACTTTGTAACCAAGCTTTTTAAGAGGCTCTGGCGGAATTAACATTGCAAGATTTGTCTTACCACACGCACTTGGAAAAGCACCTGCAATGTATGTTACATTTCCACTCGGGTCTTCAACTCCAACAATGAGCATGTGTTCTGCAAGCCAGCCTTCTTTTTTTCCCAGATAGCTTGCAATTCTGAGCGCAAAACATTTCTTGGATAGAATAACATTTCCACCATAACCTGAGTTAACACTCATAATGGTGTTGTCCTGCGGAAAATGACAGATATATCTCTTTTCTGGGTCAAGGTTTGCTTTGGAGTGAAGTCCTTTTACAAAATCAGGTGAACTTCCTAAGGCTTTAAGTGCCACATCGCCAATTCTTGCCATGATTCTGAGGTTCAAGACAACATATATGCTGTCTGTAAGCTCAATGCCCACCTTCGAATATGGTGAACCAACAGGTCCCATTAAATATGGCACAACATACATTGTTCTTCCTCTCATGGACCCGTCAAAAAGTGAGTAAAGCATCTTGTAAGCTTCCTTTGGGTCCATCCAGTTATTAGTTGGACCTGCTTCTTCTTTTGTTGGTGTGCAGATAAACGTTCTGTCTTCAACCCTTGCAACATCGCTCGGATGTGTTCGGTGAAGGTAACATCCTGGAAGCTTCTCTTGGTTAAGTTCCATAAGTTCTCCAGTCTCAAGTGCTTCTTTTATAAGCCTTTGTTTTTCTTCCTCAGAACCATCTATCCAGACAATCTTATCGGGTTTTGTGATTTTTGCCATCTCATCAATCCATTCGTACACTGACGGATGTAAATTCACCTTTACCACCTTTTTCCACCACCTTGCAAGTTTTGTTTATGAGAATTGCAATTTGTATTATATTATACATTATTAAAGTTGAAATTGTCAAAAACAAAATATTTTTTTAAAATATAAATGAAATTTGTCTCTTTCTCGAATTGCATTTATTACCAGGTATTAAGAGTTCCTTTTAACTTTTCAGAAATTCTTCTTCAAAGCATTTGTAAAGTCTTATATAGTCATCCAATGATAAGTCCTCTGCTCTTAAATTTTCATCAACCTCTGCCATGTTGATTATTCTCTTCAATTTATCTTTTTCAATGTCAAAATGATTTGAAAGAGCATTCAAAATTGTCTTCCGGCGGGTCGAAAAACATGCATGGACTATTTTAAAAAACTTCTTTTCATCAATATTTGGCTTTTCAATTTTGAACCTTGCTCTCAAGACCGTAGAGTCAACCTCCGGTTTTGGATAAAAAACATTTTTGCTAACATAAAAGTAATCCTCTATCTCACAGTAAAAGTTCATTGCAACTGTGAGATTTCCATACTCTTTTGTTCCTGGTTCTGCCAAAAGCCTTTGCGCAACCTCTTTTTGAACCATGATTGTAAACTTTTCTATGCATTCTCTTTCTTCAAAAAGTTTAAAGAGTATCTGAGATGTGACATAATATGGCAGATTGCCAACAACATATATCTTGTTGCCTTTTGTTAAATTTTTAACATTAAGTTCAAGAAAGTCACTATTTACTATTTGAACGTTTGAAAGGTTCTGGCAAACCTCTTTTAAGACATTCAATATTTTTTTGTCAATCTCAACAGCGAACACTTTCTGTGCAGTCTTTGCCAAATAAATCGTAAGTGTTCCAGGTCCTGCACCTATCTCAATAACTTCTTTCCCTTCTGTCTGAGAAAATAAAATAATTTTTCTTACTACATTTTCATCAATCAAAAAGTTTTGACCAAGTTTTTTATTCGGAGAAAGTTCATATTTTTTGAGAAGATTTAAAAGCTCAGTTTTTGTGATGGCTAAATTCACTCCTTTTTAAGTTGTTTAATTACATTTAAAAAATAAATGGCTCTGAAGACTTCAAGCCCTCAGAACCATTTATATTTTTAGTCTTTTGGTTCAGCCTTTTTCAAAACCTCTTTGACCGCCCACTTGTAAATTTTGAGCTTTACCCTGTCTGCCCCAACCTCAATTGTTAAAATATCATCCTTTATATTTACAATTTTACCGATAATTCCAGCGTTTGTAACTATCTCATCTCCCACTATTAAAGAATTAATCATCTCTCTGAACTGTTTTTCCCTTCTTCTCTGCGGAACAATTATGAGAAGGTAAAGAACTACAAACATCAATATAAGAGGTATGAACTGTGCAAGCAGAGCAAGTGCTGTCGCTCCTGCTGGTGCCTGCTGCTGAGAGCTTTGATTGCCTGCTGCATACGCAATTTCTAATAATAGATTGCTCAAACTCATAAATTTTTTATCCCCCTGCCACCATTTGATTTTTCAAATTAAAATTATGCATAATAATATTATAACAGTTATCAAAAAATAGGCAAGCACTTTTGAAAAACTAAAAAGGAGGTTGTAAAGATTGGAAAAATTTGTTTCAAGACTTAAAATTGAAAGGCTTTTTTCAGGCGGTGTTATCACAAACTACTACTGTTCTTCTGCTTGCAAACACTGCCTTTACAATAGTTCTCCATCATGGAAAAAAGAATACATGACAGAGGAGATGGCAGACAAAGTATTCAAGACCTTAAAAAACTTTGGAGTTTTCTCGGTTCACATAGGCGGTGGAGAGCCTTTTTTGAACTTTGAAGGGTTAAAGAAAGTTATCCAAAAAGCAAATGAAAATGATGTTTATATTGAGTACATAGAGACAAATGCCTCGTGGGTAGAAAATGAAGATGATGTAAAAAGAAAGTTAAGAGAATTAAAAAATCTTGGAATCGAAACAATACTTGTCTCAATCAGCCCTTTTCACAATGAATATATTCCATTTAAAAAGGTTTTAAGGTTAATACAGCTCTTGGATGAAGTTGGTATTGGAATTTTCCCCTGGATTGAAAGCTTTGCAAATGAAATTAGAAGGCTGAATATAGACAAGACTCATTCTCTTTCTGAATACAAAGATATATTTGGAGAAAACTACATAAGGTATCTTCCTCAAAGGTATTATCTTACTCTAAACGGCAGAGCAATTAAAACATTTGAAGAGTATTTTCCCACAAAAACTGCTGATGAGATAATTAAAAACTCATCTGCATGTTTTGAGCTTTACAGCAAAAGCCATTTTCACATGGACCTTTTTGGCAATTTCATTCCAAATCCATGTGTAGGCTTCAGAATCTCCATAGATGATCTTGGAAAAGAGCTTGACACGAGCAAATACTTTTTTGTAAGTCTCCTCTACACCCACGGAGTGAAAGGGCTTTTTGAATTTGCAAAAGAAAACTATGGTTATACACCCTCAAAGAGATTTTTAAACAAGTGCAGCCTGTGTTTAGATATTCGAAGATTTCTGATAGTGGATAAAAATTTAGAAGCACCTGATTTGGGGCCAAGAGAGTTTTACTTAAACTTTTAAATCCTTTTTTTGGCTTTTTCTCTAAAATTTCTGCACACATCCCACTTAGCAAAAAGAGGGTAAATATTGCTGGATAGTGATACCGCGGCTGAACTTCTAAAAAGATATGAGCAGCAACACATCCAAAAAATATTAGGCTTGTGAGTAAAATAACTTCATCGTCACTATTCTTTTTTCTGAAAACAGATGCAAAGAAAATATAAAGCAAAATTGTATAGTAATAAAACTGAGAAAGCATGTAAAAAATTGTTGGATGACTTTTTGTAAATTTTACAAACCATGGATTTTTATAAACCTTAAAAGTGCTCCAAAAATACCCACAAAAGTCTTGGCAGGGCTATCAAAAAGAATATCGTAAATAGATTTATCTTCGCGAACAATAAGCCTTTTAGCTTGTATGCCCCTAAAGTCATAATGCAAAAAGCACCCAGTGTTAACAAAATCAAAAGCCATAGGCTGAAATTTTTCCCTGTTAGAGCAAAAATTCTGTAGTGATAGGATAAAAAAATGCTACTTAAAAGCAATATTGCAACCAAATATTCAAATACTTTTCCGTAGAGTTTTTTAGACACTTTCATCATTTACCTCTGCTTTTGTAAATACCCAGAACTTGTATAAAATATAGTTTATACCTTGAGCACATAAAGTTGCAAGTATTTTTGCAATTAAAATTGAGCTTGACAGATATAACTTTGAAAATTTTAGCACTCCAATAGAGAGGAGCAATGAAATAATATTAGTAAAGCCAAATTTGACAGCTTTTAATAATACTTTTCGCCCTCTTGTCCTATCTTCAAACGTCCACCTTTTGTTCATTAAAAAACTGTTAAGCATTCCTGCTGTATAGCCAAAAATCTGACTGAAAGAAGAATCAAAATGCAAAATAGAATAGCAAACAAAAAAGACTGCAAAATCAATTGCTGTATTTATAACTCCTACAATTGAAAATTTGATAAGCTCAAACAGCTTTTCTATTTTTGAATGAATTTTTAAAATTAGCTTTCTTTTATAGCTACTCCTGCTCTTGTGCATCTTCAACTATCTCCTCAATAAAATATAGCGGTCTTCTCTTTACCTCTTTATAAATCTTCCCTATATACTCACCAATCAATCCCAGTGCAACAAGCTGAAGCCCGCCTATAAACCAAATTGAAATTGTAAGTGAAGTCCAGCCTGTGACAGCTTCTCCTCTTATCTTTTGAACTATCGCATATATCAAAATTGCAATGCTGAGTAAAAACATCAAAAATCCCGCAGAGGTAATATACTTTATTGGCTTTACAGAAAATGAGGTTATTCCTTCAAAGGCAAAAGAAAGCATTTTTTTGAGTGGATACTTTGTCTTACCTGCAATTCTTTCTTGTCTTTCATAATACACAATTGTTGATTTGAGCCCAATCAGTGGGATTAGCCCCCTTAAGAACAAATTTCTCTCTTCAAACTGCATCAAAAACTCCAAGGCTTTTTTACTCAAAAGCCTGTAATCAGCATGGTTATACACAATTTCAACTCCAAATGCCCGCATCAGCTTATAAAAACTCTGTGCTGTAAACCTTTTGAAAAATGTATCAGTTTTTCTGTTGCTTCGAACACCATACACAATATCATAGCCTTCTTCAAACTTTTTGATAAACTCGTCAATCACGTTTATATCATCCTGCAAATCAGCATCCAATGTAATTACACAGTCACAAAACTTCAGAGCATAGCTCATTCCAGCCATTAAAGCATTCTGGTGTCCGCAGTTTCTTGAAAGTTTTACACCAACAAACATTTTGTCTTTTGCCGCTTCCTTTATAAGATGCCAGGTATTATCCTTGCTTCCATCATCTACAAACACAATCTTGCTCTCGTTTGATATGAATCCATTCTTCAAAAGGCTATCGAACTTTTGTGACATCTTCTCAATTGTGTAAGGAAGCATTTCTGCTTCATTGTAACATGGAATTACAAAATATACTTTGGGATACATTCCTTTTCAACTCCTTTAAACACATTTTAAAAAATTCTTTCAATCATTCAAATTTAAAATTTTATATTCATACTCAGTAGTATGTAGTTAGATACAAAACTCATAATTCTCTATAATATTTTGTTAGCAATATAGTAATTTTAAAAAATCATTGTGTCAAGAAATAAATCAAAAAATATTGTCTTTTTTACATTTATCGTTTTCTATAAATTAATATTTTAAGACGTACTTACAAAGATTTGTTACAAATAGCCAATATTTTAATTAAATTTTTGTTAAATTAAAATATTGTTTTTTTACAATTAAATTAGAAAATTTTGGTTGGTTGAGAAAGGAGGAAATAACTGTGTGATTTAATTCAAAAACATATTGTTTTTATACTTTATTTTATCATAAAATACACTAATTACTAATTTAGGAGGTGTTTCCTATGAAAAAATTCTTTGTTTTTTTACTAAGTTTGCTTATAATAATTACATTTTATGTAAAGGTGTATGCTGTTATACCTTCTGGTTACACTGCTGTTTCATTTTTAAACGGAGGTAATAATTTTATTTATTCTGATAACCCGGAAAGTTTTAGCGTTACCCCCAACGATCTTTTCTATCTATGGGGTGCTTCTTTAAACACTACGCCCAAAGATGTGGAGATGTACCATATTTTATACAATGGTTGGAACTCAAACAACAAACTTATGGTTGGAATTGCTATTCGTAATTCCAATAACTCACCTGTTACAATTACATTCAAAGGTAGTGGAAATGCATGGGACATCCAAAGCAATCAATCAGCTAATGCATTTGAAAAAACACCAGTTATATTGAGAGATTATTTTAATGCTTCATATACTTATGTTACAATACCTGCCTATTCAACCCAAGTTGTATATGCAATAAACACAAATTTTGTCACTGGTAACTATAAATTTGTATTTATAAGAGCTCAATTTCAATCTTCTTTAAGCTCAAATGTTTGGATGAGATTATTCGTAGCAGGAGAAAATAAAATAAATTCAACAACATTTTTAAATGATTTATTTAACATCTCATCTCCAAATGCGCCTGGTACAACAAACACTTTTACAGGAGAACTTTTGTACACCCAAAAAATTACAACTATTGTTGCTAATGTGAAAACCACTTATAGATTTTGTGAATGGCCACGTCCATTATCAAATATTAACGAATATACAGGTGTTGTAACATATAAGTCCGGTCCTGTAAGTCTAAATCGTTGAAATCTTAACAAGATTGTGCTAAAATATTTAAAGCGTGGAACTCAAACAAATTTATTTAACATACGGTGATAAGGAGACGTTATAAATAATGAAAAATAATAAGCAAACCATGGTTAATTTTAATTTTAGAAGGTTTTTTTATGTTTTTTGTATTCAATAATCACTATTTTTGTGGTTTTTGTGTTTGAAAAAGTTTTTATTGTTGGTTATCTAGATTATGTTTTACCGACTAGAATCCCAAAAACTTTGTCGCGTGCAATTTTATTTTTATTTGTTATTACTATCAGCATATTTCTCATATTTCTAAACCTAAAGAAAATTATTATCGAAAAGTTCAATGAAAAACACATTATTTTTTTCCTTTTTGCTATTTCGATAACCCTCCCTTTAGTATTAGTTTTTTTAATTAAAGTTGAACCTAAATCCGATTTTTTAACATATTATCTTATAGCAAAACATTTAGTTTATAGTAAAATATTTATCCCAAATTACATAGCAACATTTCCTCATACAATCATGTTTCCTATTTTTTTGTCGTTTATTTTTCGTATTTTTGGTCCATCAATTTTAGCAGCGCAATTGACAGGTATATTATTGTCTGCCATGTCAGTTATTTTTGTTTTTCTTATTGGAAAAGAAGCAGGGAAAAAACAATTGGGATTTATAGCTGCCATAATGTGGTCTTTGATGCCATCAAGAATATTTTATTCTTTATTAATATGTACAGAAAACCTATTTAATACTGTGGCACTATTTACAATATTTTTGTTTTTTAGAAATATAAGAGCTTTCAAAAGTATAAAAACTAAATATCTTAATCTGGCTTTTATTGGTATTTTGCTTGCTTGGTTAAGTAGTATCAGACCAAATGGAATTATCCTTTTTATTGCAATGACATTATTTTATATCGTATTTTCCAAAGAAACTAACAACAATTTTCTAAAAAAGGATATGAACAATATACATTTTTTTAAATTTATTGCCATTTTTATAATGTTGGCAACTTATCTTCTTGCATCATTCTCTCTAAACATTATAATTGAATCAATAATTAACCAAAAAATTGCCTCAACCCGAATAGGTTGGAATCTGTATGTTGGAATGAATATATCTTCTCATGGGCAGTGGAATAAAAATGATTCAGAACTATTCGGAAGACTTATAAAAGAAACAGGTCCTAATCAAGCTCAAAAAACATTTTTTAATCTTGGTCTTAACCGACTTCAAAACCTTATAAAAGAGAAAAAAATAATAAGTTTTATTTCCGACAAAATAATAACTATGTGGCACGCTGATCATGAATCATATGATTATGTTGCTGGCGCACAATTGCAAAATACTGCTGGGAAGTTAATATTCCCCAAGAACAATAAAATAATCAAACTCCTCTTCGATATATATTATTACATCATTCTATTTACTGCTCTTTTAGGGTTAATTTTAGAAATTAAAAACTGTAATTTTTCAAATTCAATAATTATTATAGGTGGACTTGTAATTTTAGGAACAATTTTATTACATATACCTTTCGAAGCAGCATTGAGATACAAAAACCATGCTTTATTATGGTTTTGCTTTATTTCAGCAAATGGAATAATTACAGCTTCAGGAAAAATCATAAAAGCAAATAAAATTCAATGTAAATAGATAAGCTAAAACTTTATATCCTATCCTCTTCAATATCCTTTCTCAGCTTTTCCATAAACCTTAGCAAGAACCTGACGTTGTGGATGGAAAGAAGGATTGCACCAAGGATTTCTTCAGCTTTGATCAGGTGTCTCAAATATGCTCTTGTAAAGTTCTGGCATGTGTAACAGTCACAGTCTTCTTCTATGGGTCTAAAGTCTTTTGCATACTGAGCGTTTTTGATAATCATTCGTCCTTCTTTTGTGAAAACTGTGCCATTTCTTGCAGTGCGGGTTGCAAACACGCAGTCAAACATGTCAACACCGCGAATGACAGATTCATAAAGGCAGTCCGGTGTTCCAACCCCCATCAAGTAGCGAGGTTTATCTTCTGGCAGGATTGGATGCAATACTTCTATCATCTCATACATGAGCTGTTTTGGCTCACCAACAGAAAGCCCGCCTATCGCATAGCCGGGAAGGTCTTCTTCAACTGTACGCTTTGCACTCTCTATCCTCAAATCCTTGTAAGTTGAACCCTGCACTATCCCAAACAGTGCCTGATTTTCAGTGTTTTTATGATGAGCTTTGCACCTTTTTAGCCACCTTGCAGTCCTCTCAACCGCCCATTTTGCATATTCATGATCAACAGGGTATGGCACACACTCATCAAACGCCATTATGATGTCAGAACCTAAAATGTTTTGTATCTCTATCACCTTTTCGGGTGTGAAAAAGTGCCGAGAACCATCTATGTGCGACCTGAACTCAACACCATCTTCTGTTATTGTTCGAAGTTTGCTGAGTGAAAACACTTGAAACCCGCCACTGTCAGTTAAAATTGGTTTTTGCCAGTTCATGAACTTGTGAAGCCCACCTGCTTCTTTTATAACATCTACGCCAGGTCTTAAATAAAGGTGGTATGTGTTTGCCAAGATTATCTGTGTACCCATCTCGTATAGGTCTCTGTGCATTATAGCCTTGACAGTTGCCTGCGTTCCAACCGGCATGAAAACTGGTGTTTCAATCACTCCGTGTGGTGTATAGAGTCTTCCCCGTCTTGCATTGGATTTCTTGCTCTTTTTTATTAGCTCAAACTTTATTGCCAATTTGACATACACCTTCCTATCAAAATCTTTAAGGAAAATTTTCTATAAAATATTATTACGGATTTAAAACTAATCTTCCATTTCCTATCTTTACTGAAGCGTTTATCAAGCCTATCATAAAATCCTTAGTTTGTTTTAATGCATCATACATATTATATCCCTTTGCAAGGAAAGTGGCAAATGCAGATGAAAATGCACAGCCAGTCCCGTGAATCTCATCTGGCAAACCCTTTTTTATAGCCGAGACTCTATAAATTTCATTTTGAGTTATCAAAACATCCTCTGCAAGCTCGCCATCAAGATGACCACCTTTTAGGATGCATGATTTTATGCCCATTCTCTTCATTCTTTCCTGAACGCAGCTTAGAACATCTTCATCAAAATTTTTAATTTCCACATCAAAAATGAGTTCTGCTTCGTTTTTGTTTGGGGTGATGACATCACAGGCTTTGAAAAAGTCATACTTTAAAAATTCTACAAACTCACTTTTACAAAACTCAAAACCGCTTGTAGACTTCAAAACCGGGTCACAAACTATGTTTTTAAGACTGTATTTTTTTAAGTTTCTCAGCAAAACAACTGCTATCTCAGAACTTCCTAAAAGTCCAATCTTGACACTATCTGGCTTTATATCTTCAACCACTTTTTGAAGCTGATACTCAAAAAAATGAGGGTCTATGGGTTTTAAGTCATAGACCCTTTGAGTATCCTGGACTGTCAAAGATGTTACTACAGATGCTGCATAACCATTCAACGCCCTTACAACTTTTATGTCAAGCAAAACGCCTGCACCACCTGAGGGGTCAAACCCGGCAATTATGAGTACTTTTTTCATCTTTCTACTTTCATCTCCTTCTCTGAAAAAACATGTCACAGCTTTTACAAAATGGTCTCATCCCTTGAATTTTTTACAGCACAGAGCCTGCCACACATTGAACATGTCTCAGATGTGAAACTGCTTCTGTACTCTCTTGCCTTCTCAGGGTCAACTGAAATGCTTATCATCTTTTCCCAATCAAGGTCTCTTCTTGCAACTGACATTTCAATATCCTTTTCAAGTGGCTTTTTGAATCCTTTTGCTATATTTGCACTGTGTGCAGCAATCTTGAACGCTACAATCCCTTCTTTGACATCCTCTAAAGATGGAAGTCTCAAATGTTCAGCAGGTGTAACATAACACAGAAAATCTGCTCCATTCAAAGCTGCAATGAGCGCTCCCATCGCACCTGATATATGGTCATACCCTGCTGCAATGTCTGTTGTAAGAGGACCCAAAACATAAAACGGTGCACCGTGGCAAAGCCTTTTTTGAATTACCATGTTTGCTGCAATCTCGTTTGCTCTCATGTGCCCTGGTCCTTCTATCATCACCTGCACATCCTCTTTCCAAGCCATTTTTGTAAGTTCACCAAGATTTATAAGCTCTTCTATCTGAAGTGCGTCTGTTGCATCATAGACCGCGCCGGGTCTGAGACTGTCTCCAAGACTTATTGTAACATCATGTTTTTTGCAAATCTTTAAAATCTCATCAAAATGTTCATACAAAGGATTTTCTTTTCGGTTTGTCATCATCCATTTATAAAGAAGTGCTCCGCCTCTTGAGACAATTTTGAGCAAACGTTCATTTTTTTCAAGCCTCTCCAAAGCTTTTCTTGTAATTCCTGCATGGATTGTGAAAAAGTCAACTCCTTCTTCTGCCTGCCTTTCTATTTCTTCTATAAACTCTTTGCTGTCAACCTTTGTAATGTCATCGTGCCTTGATGCAACCTGATAAACCGGTACTGTTCCTACTATAAAATCATAGTTTTGAAGAATGTATTTTCTGAAGTTTGAAGCATCAAGACCACTGGACAAATCCATTACAGATTCAACATCAAATTTTTTGGCAAGTTCAAGCTTTTGGCGCTCTAGATCAAAGTTTGGACATGCCTCTGACACTCCAAGATTAACATTAATTTTAACATATGTTCCCTCTCCAATTGCAAAGTATTTTTCTCTTTTTCTATTTCTGTTAGCAGGAATTACAATTTTACCTTCTGCAACCTTTTGCAAGAATTCTTTTTTAGATATCTCTTCATTTTTAATGGCAAGCTCCATCTCTCTTGTAAATATCCCCTGTTTTGCTAAGCTCATTTGAGTCATTTTTTGTCAGCTCCTTTCAAAACTTCTCAAAATCTTAAAAAGGCTTTCTATCTTTTTGCGAATATCATCTGCACCCACAATCTCTGTAACAGCACAGATACACCTTGCACCATTTGCCAAGACATCTTTTAAATTGTGCTCTTTAATCCCACCTATTGCAACAAAAGGCAGTGGTGAGTTTTCAGCTGCCCATCTTACCATTTCAAGCCCAATTGGTGGATGTGGATTGTCTTTTGTAAAACTTGCAAAGATTGGTCCCAAACCCACATAGTCAGCACCATCTTCCTTTGCTTTCAAAACTTGATCCTTTGTGTGTGTGGTAACACCGATTATAAATTTATCGCCCAAAAGTTTTCTCACCTCATCTGCTGGTAAGTCTTCTTGCCCTAAATGAACACCATCTGCACCTACCATCTGGCAAAGGTCTACATGGTCGTTAACAATTAAGAGGGCCCCATAATCTTCTGTGAGCTTTCTTATCTCAAGACATTCTTTGTATTTTTCTTTCAAAGATTTGTATTTTTCCCTGTACTGAATGATTTTTATGCCGCTGTCAAGCATAGCTTTTACAACTTCAATATTAGACCTTCCGTTTGAAAACTTCTCAGCTGTCATTCCATAGATAGTATATATGGAAAATAGCTCTAATTTTTCTTCTTT
Source organism: Caldicellulosiruptor obsidiansis OB47 (assembly GCF_000145215.1). NCBI lineage: Bacteria > Bacillati > Bacillota > Caldicellulosiruptorales > Caldicellulosiruptoraceae > Caldicellulosiruptor > Caldicellulosiruptor obsidiansis. The sequence goes on along the minus strand of NC_014392.1, from coordinate 409,026 downwards.
AGTCAAACTCAAGTTCGCTCACCATCCTCAAAACCTCATCTGCCTGCATTGCAGCAACTGCAACTACTTTTGGAGCAAGAGGTTTTTTATCTTTTATTGACGTTACAAAGTCCCCCACTATGGAAAAGTTCTTGCCACGTTTGATTTTTATGTTTTCACAGTCGCCAAACCCTGCAATTCCTGATGCCAACACTACCTTTTTACCATGCTCATGTGCCTTTCTGAAAATTAAAACCTTGGTAAGTTCATTATCAACAGCTTCAACAATGATGTCATGTTCCAAAATCAAGCTATCTATGTTCGACTCATCAACCTTCATGTTCACAGCTTTTACAATTACATAAGGATTTATCTTTGAAAGAATGTCTTTGAGTGCAGAGGTTTTATCCTCTCCTACTTGATAAAAGAAATAGTTTTGCCTGTTGAGGTTTGAAATGTCCACTTTGTCAAAATCGACTATTGTAAGATTTTTGACACCGCATCTAACCAGCAACACTGCAATGTTAGATCCAAGACCACCACAGCCAATGATAAGAATTTTGACTTTTGAGAGTTTTTCAAGCATTTTTTCATCAAAATAGTTTCTTAGCATAAGGTCAAATAAGCTCATAAACTGTTTACACCCCTTACCCAGTTAGTAAACTCAGGCCTCAGTCCTTTTCTTATTATACTATCTACAACCTCAGCAACGCTTCTTCTATCCTCAATCTCAAACTGGGCATCTCTTTCTTCCTGCGTTGCATATCCGCCGACAGTTGTTTTAGAGCCTGCTGACATCTTTGTTATGCACACATCAATGAGCGCATCGCGAAGTCGCGCATCTTCCCTTGTGGATATAACAATACCAACTCTTGGAAGATAGATCCTTGCAACAATCAAAAATTTTATAAATTCCTTGTCAGAAACAAAAAACTTTGGAACAAAATCTGTACCTGCGGATCTTACGCGCGGAAATGAAACTGAAATTTCTGTTTTGGGAAATTTGTCAAGAAGATACTCTGCATGAAGCAAAGTACAAAGTACATCTTTTTTGGGATGAGACAGCCCTAAAAGCGGTCCCACGCATGCCTCATGAAATCCGGCCAACAGGGCTCTTTCAACAGTAGTGAGCCTGAACTCAAAATCCTTCTTTGGTCCAAAAGGATGCAGCTTCTCATAGTCTTCTTTTTGATAAGTCTCCTGATATATGGTGATCCCCACAACACCAGCGTTTGCAAGACTTCTATACTCTTCTTCAAAAAGAGGATAAACCTCAATCGAAACCTCTGACATATAATTTGCAGCTATTTTGCAAGCTTGTTTAATATAGTCAACTGGAGAGTGTATTCTATCCTCTCCTGTGAGGATTATAACAGAATCGATACCCTCTTCTTTCATACTTCTTAGCTCATTTTCAATTTCATCAAGATCAAGTTTTTCTCTTTTATAATTTTTCCTGCAAGAAAATCCGCAATAAACACATCCGTTTTGACAGTAGTTTGAGATATACAGCGGCGCATACAAGAGGATAACCTTGCCAAAGTTTTCTCTTGTAAGCTTTTTGGCTTTACTTGCCATAAGAAGGATTGAATTTTTATCTTCCACATTCAAGAGTTTTGCCACATCTTCAATGCTTACAACTTCTTTTTCTAAGATCTCACATACTTCATCATAAGTGGGAACATAATCTTTAAACTCTTCCCAAACTTTTTGAGCTTTTCTTATAAACTCTGTCATTTTTACTTAGCACCTTCTTTTTTTGTTTGAAATATTTGAAATATATATTTTAGCCTGTTATAAAATCTTCCAAAGGTGATGATGCTTGAGCATACTCATATTCTTTCAAAAGTCCAACCTCAAAAGCAAGCCTTCCTGCCTCAACAGCTTTAGAAAATGCTAAAGCCATTTTCACAGGGTCTGAAGATGTTGCAATTGCTGTGTTGATAAGCACAGCATCAGCTCCCATCTCCATAGCCTTTGCCGCGTGAGATGGTCTTCCTATCCCAGCATCAATTATGACAGGGATTTTTATCTCGTTTATAATTGGTTTTAAAAGCACTTCACAACCTATACCTTTGTTTGTCCCAATTGGTGAGCCAAGCGGCATGACAGCCTCAACACCAATTTGTTCAAGTTCTTTTGCAAGATTTAAATCTGGGTATATATACGGAAATACTTTGAACCCTTCTTTTACAAGAATTTCACAGGCTTTCAAAGTCTCAATACTGTCCGGGAAAAGATACTTTGTGTCTTTTTCAATCTCAACCTTTACCCAGTTGGAATTTGTAAGCTCTCTTCCTATCATTGCAATCTTTACAGCCTCTTTATGGTCCTGCGCACCTGAAGTATTTACCATGATTATTGCATCTTTAGGGATATATTCTAACACATTTTTGGTATGCTTAGTGTTAGGCCCAATTCGTCTCACAGCTACTGCAAAAACTTCTACCCCTGCCTCATAGTACATTTTTTCAATAAGTGAGTAGTCAGGAAGCTTTCCTGTGCCAACAAAAAGTCTTGATTTGAGGGTCTTGCCACCTACCTCGAACATATCAATCGTCTCCTTTCTGCGTATAGTTTTTAAACTTGCAAAACTTGAAGCACTTAACCACCGCCTACAAAGCTGACAATTTCAACATAATCTCCGTCTTTGAGCAATAAATTTTCCCACAACTTTTTTTTCACAATTTCGCCATTGACTAAAACTGCACAGACTTGAGGATTTAAATTAAGACTTAGCAAAAGCTCAAGAACATTCCCGCAAAACTCCATCTCTTTGTCATTTACCCTTATCAAGACTTTCACCTCCTTTAAAACAAAAGGCCGCCTTTGCCGGTAGCCAATTTAAAATTATTGTTTGAAAAGCTTTTGATGGTGGGAGACTTTATTTTTTCCAAAACAAAAAGCCTTTAATGCCGGACTATTTTGCATTAAAGGCTCTTAAACGCTGTTTTCTCCCTTCGCCGGCATTACCCGGATCAGGTTCAAAGGGTCAAGGCACAGGGATTTTTAGTGCCTACTCTCAGCCGAGCTTTGCCCCGCTCAGCTCCCCCTTAAAACCACTATATTTAATTTTTCACTTTTTAGTATAGCACTTTAAAATACATTGTGCAAGAAATTGTGTGTATAAAGTTTCTCAAGTCGTCTAAGCTTTAGTTAATCTGTTCGCGTGCTATTTTTTCAATCTCCTCAATACTAAGGTTCGTTGCCTTAGAGATGACCTCATACGAAATTCCTAACTGAATCATTCTTTTTGCTGTCTCTATTCTCTCTTGCTGAATACCTTGTTGAATTCCCTGTTGAATTCCTGCTAAAAACTCTTTTGTTTTTGTTTCATCCAAAAGTCTTGCCACATTTGACACAAACTCACCCATTACCTCCACCCCCTTTTGCTTTACTCTCTCAACAATCTTGTCATATTCTTTCTTTTGCTTCTCTCCTAATCTTGGTCTTATAACATGCTGTGACCATAGTAAAAACCTTTCGATATTATTAAAACTCAGCTTCATTAAGCTTTGAGCAATTTCTTGTAATCTGCAAATTAATTCATTACTGTCATTCCTCACCTGTTCTAAATAGAAAATTATTGGTGTTAAAACATCTTCCTCTTCTAAATAATTTTTAATGTCAACTTGAGCGATATCTACAACTTTGTACTTAAAAATATCATCCTTAAAAATATCAAATGCTCCAACTATATCTGTGGGTACTTCCCATCTTCTATCAAGCCCGTTGTAAACTACAATAGGAATAATAGCTGGCAGTTTTTCAACACCATTTCGTATTTCCTCTGCCCATATCGAAATCATATATCGTAATAACCTTTCAGGCATGTCTTTTGCTATAGTTGATTGATTTTCTATCAATATATAAAAATATATATCTCTGTCTTTTAGCCTTGCTTTTGCTACAACATCTGCTTCTACTTGCGAAAATTCCTTTGTAATGTAATTTGTCTTTTTTATTTCAATTGAGCTTTCACGTATTTCGTTCGCCCAACTATAGTTTATAATTTTGCTCACCAAAAGATAAACATCCTTAGGATTTTCAAAAAGAAGTTTAAAAGTGGAATCATGCTCTTTTGCAGGAAGTTTTTCCTTGTTTTCATTGTCCATTTAACTAATTCTCCTTAGAAATCAAATTTTAAAGAAGAGTTAGAATAATCTCTACAGTATTATTATACCACATCTTAACGTAAGCATGAATCGGACAAAATCAAATCAAAACCAAACTCACAACTACTACTGCAACCAAAATACCAATTATTAAAAACCCTATGAACTTGCCAAGCGGCTTTGCGTAGTTTAAATCCCAGCCAAATCCCCCAACCCGCCTTTCGACAAAGAGGGCAGGGTCGTCAGGATTGTAATAAAACATCCCTGCAATCCAGTATTTGTCGTCATCTCTGTCAATTATTTTTTCGGATATTTTTTCTTCTGGCATCAAATTTAATCTTTCAGAATTAATGTTGAATACTTTCATAAGATAATATCCTAATGTTATTAAGGGAAATATGAGAAAAACTGGAAGTAAGGCCAACGTGGTTTGAATATTTATGATGTCAAGCATTGAAAAAATAACCAAACCCATTATAAGCTCTATTAAGACTAAAATCCAAATCAAAAAGTACGCTGTATAGCTTTTTACTTTCTCGTTCTGCTCTGCAGATTTCTCAGGAAAATATATACTCAGTTTCATTTTACCTTTTTTTGTTAGCTCATAAACAAAATATCCCAGTCCCTGAGCTAACAACATACTTCCAAACATCACACTGAGAGGCTTTATGAGTTCTGACTTTGGCCCAATATAATCAACTTCAAGCTTTAGGTTGTAATGAAGTGGAATTATCTTAGGAAGTTGGTTGTATCTCACTACAGTTATTATTAACAAACCTATAAACACACCAATTGGTACTAAAAACCACAACCTTGACGGATATCCCCCTTTTTTATCCTTTTTAATAGGGACAACCACAATTTGCTTTTTTCCTTCTTGCCAATTACCTTTTTTCTTAGCTTTTAAAACTTTTCTGTAGATTACATAGTGATTGAGTGTCATTAAAACAATGACAAACAGTGGATATAATATGTTGTATTTTATCAAAACTCTCTCTGTACTCTCAAAAAGAATATAGAAAAACAACAAAGTAGGAATTAAAACTGTTAGAGCAAAGTTTTTCCAGTATTCTTTATAAAATTTCTTTGTAACTTCACTTTTTTTAATAGTAGGCGGAACGTTTACCCCAAACAAAATATGCTCTCTCGAAAAGTACGGAATAAAAAAACACAGTAGAACAAGAAAAATCTGTGCAGGAAAAGAAAGGATAAAAATCAGTAGTTTTTCATGCATCTTTCTTTCCCCCAAAATCATCAAAAATAGTTTCAATCAACCTTATTAATTCATACTTATTCATACCCTTGCAAATGGCTTTTGCAACAATTGGGGTAACTTCTTTTATTATCTCATTTAAAAACTCTTTATCATAATTTTTACTCACAGCAATATAAGCCCCATGCTTTTTGTTAATAGCAATAAGTCCCATGTATTTGAGCTCATTATATGCCTTTGCAACTGTGTGCATGTTGACGCCGATTTCGCTTGCAAGGTCTCGGATAGAAGGAAGACTATCACCATTTTGAAGTTCTCCTCTTGCTACTGCCTCTATTATTTGGTTCTTTATTTGCTCATAAATTGGTATGTCAGAGGTAAAGTCAATTTTTATAAACATCACACTTTCCGCCCTTTTAGTTTTCTTGTATTCTATGAATGTCTTGCCACTTTATAATGTAGACCAAGCTCAACACAGCCCATAGCAAAACTACAAACTCAAGAACAAATATATTAACTTTCAATAATGACATGTACGCAACCGGTGCATCAATAATTGTGTGAAGCAATATCGCCAGAAGAAGATAATAAAGCTTTCTTTTCTTAACAGCTACCAGAACCAAAAGCGAAAGAGCAATCTGAATTGCCATTGTGAAGATTCTTTCAAAGCCGGCAAAAAGAAACGCCGAATCTGGCGTATTTATCAGGGCACTTTTTATAGTACCGACTACCCCAGCTCCAACCTTGCCTTTTAGAAGCGAATCTAAAATTCCAGCATTGATTAAGAATGAATACACAATGTTATTTATATAGGTTATCCCAACAATTAAAACTGACTCAATTCCCCCATGCCCAATTCCATAAGCAATACCATTTTGATAGTTGAGCCTATCTTTTAAAAACCCTCTAAAACCAATGTATCTACCAATCTCTTCAAAAATTCCAGCTGTCATGCCTAAAAATAGAGAATATAAAATGTAATGTTTGGAAAATTCTATAAAGTAATTTTGTTTTGATAAAATCTGAATTATAGGCATTCTCAGAACAATCTGAGAAATGAAAAATATCAACGCTCCTATTAATATTGACTTCAAAACTCCCGAGTACTTTTTTAAAACAATCACTGCCAGCACAAACGGAAAGAACACTGAAATAATAAGTGTAATGCACATAAAGATAATTTTTAAATTAGATATCAAAACAAAGCACCTCTTTTTAAGTTATATATGTTATATATAATATAACACACATGTTTTAATTGTCAAATAAAATAAAAAAAGAGGGCTTTTGCATCATTCCACCTTGATATGCAAAAGCCCTAAAAGCCACTTCCAAAAACTTTTCTTCTCATTATTCTGTAAACTTACTGTTTTTATTTCTTTTAAAACCTGTTTTTCTTCCTTTGCTTTTATCTCATCTGTCTTTAAAATAAATTTCACTTCACCATCAAGTTCATCTGAAATACCAGAAAATGTCTTATAACTTTGTGAAAATTCTTTAAGCTCATTTAAAGTATCCTTTATATCATTTAGTTTTTCTATTGTCTCATCTGCTTTAGAATACAGCTTTTGTATACCTTCGTTGTGAAATTTATGATAATTAATACTAAGAGACTCTGCACCATCTTCAAGTTTTTTTGAACCTTCTAAAAGTTTCCCTGATGCCGAATAAACCATTTTTATATTTTTATCAAATTCCATCATCCCACCAGAGAGCTGTTTTGCACCTTCATTCAACTTTTCTGTGCCAGAGACAAACTGTGCCGTTGCACTATCAAGTTTTTCTATCCCTTCACAAAATGATTTTGTACCGTTTACAAGTTGATCTTTTGAATTTAAAAGTTTTTTTGCTCCTTCATCCAAAATATTTTTACTATCTTTTAGCTTAGTCGCTGACTGTTTTAAAAGTTTTTGATTCTGTACAATCAAATCAGACGAGTTTGCAATTTTAGCCTGTGCATCTTTCAACTGCATCAAAGCTATGCTTAACTTTTCTTGCCCCTGAGACATCTTTTTTAAATTATCAAGAATCTGTGAAAGACCATTTATCATTGCCTGTTTTGAATCAATTAAACCCTTTATTGCCTGTCTTTGTTTGTCAATCCCTGCTATAAGGTTTGAAACCACATCCTTAACAACAGGAATACTTTCTAACTTTTGTAAACCAGAAATAATTGCATCAAATCCATTGTAAACTATGTTCAAAACCTCAAGTTCCTTTTTATTCCCTTCAAGAAGATTTTGAATTGCATCCTCCAGCTTCTTTGCCCCAGCCACTAAATCCTTCTGTGAAGAAGTAGCTAAATCAAGACCAGATGATACTTTTTTTACAGCTTCAAATAGTTCTTGATTCTTTGCAAAAAGAAGCTCATATCCATCTACTATTTTTATTGCACCGTCTGAAAACTGTGAAGTTGCATATGTGTATTTATAAACCCCATCTCCAAACTCTGCCACACCTTTGTAAAGCTTTTGAGAGTTTTTATTAAGTTCACCTGTTCCTATCTTCAGCTGTTTTGAGGATGTATAGAGTTTATTTGTTCCGTCTTCAAGACTTTCTATTCCTTTACAAAGTTGACCTGACGCATCTGATAAAAGTTTTAAACCATTTGTAAACTTTTCAAAATTCAGTGTAAACTCTTTCTCTCCACCAGAAAGTTTTACAGCACCTTCAAGGATTTTTTCACTTGATGTGTAAAGTGTATTAATAGCTTTTTGCAAACTATCAATTGAATCAATCTCTTTTATGTCTTTTATGTCAAGTAGTTTATTTGTTGCAACCATATAGATTGGAGAAAGCTCAAAATACTTACAAGCAGCTGTGATTTCTATATATTTTGGAATATCTACAATATCATTTTCACTCTTCATCCCAAGGCTCTCCAAAAGACCAGGTAAAAGCACCGAAACCACAGCCTGTGTATTTCCCTCTGTTATCACCTCACCAACATTTGTCTTGACATTCTCAAATTTATCAAGAGGAAGATTTACAACTGCAGCAAAAGTCAAAGGTAGATAGATTGTTTTATTCTTTCCATTAATCTTTACAATCTTGTGCTGCTTATTTTCAACTTCTATTTTAATTTTTACCTTTCCAGACCTTCCTGCTAAATATTGAGGTTCTATCTCTTTTCCATTCAAGTAATATTTAATTGAAACTATAAAAGGAAGTTGCTTTGATATAGTTCCCTGATAGAATAAATCATTGGTATTTAACTTCCATGTAATATATTTACCATCCTTTTGGGGACTTTCGTCACCTTTTAGATTTACTATATTTTCAAGCTCTGATTTGTCTTTTATTGTAGAATTTGGAGTATCTGAATGTATCCAGTCAGTTACTATCTGACTTTTTACTTTTCCGGTAGCATCTAAAATAACGTACACTGTTTCTTTCTTTACAGCTTCACCAGCAAAAGCAACGTTTGTTAATAAAAACACTGTTGCAACACACAGAGAAATTAATTTTAAAAATCTTATATTTCTCATCATATTATTTCACTCTCCTTTTTTTACTCTTTCTCTACAAAGTCTCATATTCTTCTTCAGGTTTTATTGAAGCTTTTTTTGTTCCCCAGCTGAACGTTGTTTTTGCAATAACACCTTCAAATAAAAGAAGCAATGATGGCAGAATAAACAATATAACTATCATACTTATGACTGCACCTCTTGAGAGCATTTCACAAAGACTTCTTATCATATCTATTTTTGCAATGATTGCTACTGCTAGTGTTGAAAATGCAAACGCAAGTGCACTTGTAACAACAGACCTTGAAGAAGTTTTCACTGCTACTCTTATAGCTTCAAACCTGTCAAGTCCTTTTCGTATTTCTTCCCTGAACCTTGTTGTCATCAAAATGGCATAGTTTATAGCAGAGCCAAGTTGAATTGTTCCAAGAACTATTGAGGCAATAAACGGCACCACTGTTTTTGTATAATATGGAATTGATAAATTAATCAAAATTGCAAGCTCTATAGCAGATACCAAAATTACTGGTATTGAGATTGATTTAAACGTAATCAAAATGATAATAAATATTGCTAAAATTGAAATAAAATCCACTCTTTTGAGGTCTATATCTGCCATTTCAATCATATCTTTTGTCAAAACACCTTCTCCAGTCACATAAGAGTTTTTGCTGTACTTCTTTACAATATGCTGAATCATCTCTATCTGTTGATTTTCCTCCTGCGTTGCTGCTTTGTAAGCAGAGTTTACCATAATAAGTTTATATTTACCTTTTTCAAAATTATCTTTTAATTCTTGCGGAATAAAATTCTTCGGTATAGCCGGACCTAAAACTTCATCAAATGCCAAAACTTTCTCTACACCTTTTACATTCTTAATTTCCTCACACATACTTTTGATTTTGTAACCCGGTAAAGACCTGTCAACCAGAATCATATGAGTAGTAATCATGTTATATTCTTTTTTGAGAAGATCAGTTGCCTCAACAGACTTCATTGTTTTTGGCAGTGAATCAATAAGGTTATAGTAAACCTTCAAATTATTTCTACCATATATAGCAGGTATAAATGCAATGAGAAAGATTATAAACAAAATTACATAATTTTTAGAAACAAAGTTTGCTGTATGGCTAAATGTTGGCAATATGTTTTTAAGCCTATATTTATGGATTGCATTATCAAATTCAAGTATCAGTGCTGGAAGTATTGTAATTGTTCCAAGCACGCCCAAAAATACTCCTTTTGCCATGACAATCCCTATATCTGCCCCGATTCTAAGTCGCATTGCACAAAGTGCTAAAAATCCTGCAATGGCTGTTGCAGCGCTTGAGAGTATTGCAACCAGGGTCTTTGATATTGCCTCTGCCATAGCCTCTTCCTTTGATTCAAATCTTTTTCTTTCTTCATCATATCTGTGCATAAGGAAGATTGAAAAATCCATGGTTACACCAAGTTGCAAAACTGCTGCTAAAGCCTTTGTTATATAAGAAATCTGTCCAAGGAACTTATTTGTCCCAAGGTTATAGATAATAGCCATTCCAATGCTCAGCAAAAATAAGATTGGTATTACCGGAGATTCCATTGTCAAAATTAATAGAATGAATATAAATAAAACTGCAATAGCAACATAAAGCGGAGTTTCTCTGTCTGAAAGATCTCTTGTGTCTTTGATTATTGCTGACATACCACTCAAAAAACACTGTTTTGTAGCTATTTTTCTAATTTCAGAAATTGCGTTCTGTGTTTCAATTGATGCTGCAGAGTTACTGAACTGAATCAACAAAAGGGTGGAGTCTTTACTATAGAAGGTTGTTCTTAATACCTCTGGTAACATATCTTTTGGAATTGTAGGATCTAAAAAGTCATCAATCCATATAACTTTTTCAACTCCATTAACTTTTGAAATTTTTTCTTTCATCTTTTGAATATCAGAAATGTTCATCTTACCTTTTACAATTAGCATAGATATTGCAGCTTGCTTGAAATCTTTGTCAAGTATTTCTTGCCCTTTTGTGGAATCTAAATCCTTAGGCAAATATGTGAGGATATCATAATTTATCTTTGTTGTAATAAACCCATAAACTGACGGTATCAAAAGCAAAACTGCAATCACTAATACAAGTTTTCTATGCTTTGCTATAAAAAGGCCAAATTTATGCATGCTGCATCATCTCCGAAAAATTATTTTTGACTATTAGTCATGTTTTATGATATCTCAAAACTGACTAAATGTCAATATATTAATTTGAATTTTTGAAATAACCCAAATGTTATTTTAAGCAAAAGATAAATAGCAAAATGGGAAAATTAATAAAAATAAAAAAACAGGGCTTTCATAAAACAACCCTGTTTTTTGCAAATTCTTTTTTACTATCTCTTATTCATCCTTATTCAACAGTTTCATTTCCTCTACTCATCTGTCGCTGCAATCTTTCTGTTAAAGCCTTTGCTGCATTATAGCCCATCTTCTTTTGTCTGTTGTTCATTGCAGCAACCTCAACAATAATTGCAAGATTTCTGCCGGGTCGTACAGGTATCACAAGCGTTGGTACTTTTATCCCCAAAATTTCTATGTACTGGTCATGAAGACCAAGTCGTTCATATTCCTTTCCCTGTTTCCAAGTTTCAAGCTGAATTACAAGGTCAATTCTTTCGGACTCTTTAACACAACCAACACCAAACAGGTTTTTAACATCCAAAATACCAATTCCTCGAATTTCTATAAGATGCCTTATAATCTCAGGTGCTTCACCGACAAGTGTTTTCTCAGAAACCTTTCGAATTTCAACTGCATCGTCTGCAACAAGTATGTGCCCTCTCTTCACAAGCTCTAAAGCAGTTTCGCTCTTCCCAACCCCACTTTCGCCAAGCATCAAAACACCTTCACCATACACATTGACAAGAGTGCCATGGCGGGTAATCCTTGGTGCAAGTTCGTGTGTTAAAAATGTACTCAAGTTTGTCATGAACCTTGTTGTAACCTCTTGAGTACGAAGAAGAGGAACACCATATTTTTTTGAAAATTCTAAAAACTCTTCAAAAGGTTGCTGGTTTGAGGTAATAATCACACACGGAATATTTCGCTGAAAAAGTCTCTCAATTGCATCTCTTCGCTGCGTGGGTGTCATGGTCTTCAAATACGCCATCTCAGAAATTCCTATTATCTGAATCCTTTGTTCATCAAAATATTCAAAAAAACCCATAAGCTGTAAAGCCGGTCTGTTCAGGTTCATATCCTTTATTTTTCTTTCTTCAAGTCCACTAATTTCTGTTAAAGACTCTAAATTAAGTTCTTTGAGCATTTTACCAACTGTTGTATAAAACAATCTATAATCACACCCTTCCTGCATCAATTGACTGTTTTTTATACTCCAATCTTTTCTTTTATCTTCAAAGCTACTTCATATGGAATATCAGCAGCTTTTACAATCTCTTCAATGCTTGCTTTCCGCAAATTATCAATTGAGCCAAAAGTTCTAAAGAGCTTAAGTTTTCTTTTCTCTCCTATTCCCTCTATTTCATCTAAAATTGACTCATACAGATGTTTCTTTCTAACTTCTCTGTGGAACTTCACTGCAAACCTGTGCGTCTCTTCTTGAATAGCATATATAAGTTTATACACAAGCGGATACTCTTGAATACCTACTTCTTTACCATTGTAAATCAAGTCTCTTGTTTTGTGTCTATCATCCTTTACCATGCCAGCAACAGGAATAGAAAATCCCAAAGTGTTCAAAACCTCTAATGCAGCATTAACCTGATTTTGTCCACCATCAATCAATATCAAATCAGGAATTCGCCCATGTTTTTCTAAGCTAGTAAATCTTCTTGTCAAAACCTCTTTGACGCTTTTTATATCATCCTGACCCTCAAATCCTTTTATCTTGAACTTCCTGTAAAACTCTTTGTTGAACCTCCCATCCTCAAACACAATCAAAGTCCCTACATTGTCAGCACCTGCAATGTTGGAAATATCATAGCTTTCAATCTTTTCAATTTCATTCTCAAGTCCAAGGAGATTTTTAAGAGTTAAAAGCGCCTCAGCATATACATCACCTACTCTTTGCCTGTTTGCAAGAGAAATCTCTGCATTCTTTTTTGCCATGTCAAGAAGCTGCTTTTTTTCACCCTGTTTCGGAACAGTTACTTTCACTTTGAAACCATAAAGTTTTTCTATCATCTTTTCAATATTGTCAGCATTTTCTATTGTGTGAGGAATTATGATTTCCTTTGGCAGCGATACAACATCAGAGTAGTACTGCTCTAAAAATCTCTCAAATGTGTCCTCATCGGCTTTCAAAACAAACTCTTCCTTGTTTATAAGTTTGCCATTTCTGATAATCAGCACAACAATTGCAATGTGTGTGTGGTCTTTTGCGAAGTTTATAACATCTTCACTTCTGTCATCCGCATAAATGACTTTCTGTTTTGTGATTATTTGCTCAAGACTTGAAAGCTTATTTTTTATCTCCTGTGCCTTTTCAAACATTAGATTTTCAGCATATTCAAACATTTTTGCTTTGAGCTCCTGAACAATCTCATCACCTTTGCCGCTCAAAACTTTTATTGCCCCTTCAACAAGTCTCTGGTACTCTTCTTCTGCTACATCCCCTTTGCATACACCAAGACACTTTTCTATATAAAAATTAAGGCAGGGTCTGCCTTTGCCAAGCTGGTCAGGAAACTTTTTCTTGCAAGTCCTGAGCATAAAAAGGCTTTTGAGTAGCTCTACCGTCTGCTTTACAGAATACCCACTGACATATGGACCAAAATATCGGCTGCCGTCCTTTTCAATCTTTCTTGTTGTCACAAGCCTTGGAAACATCTCGTTTGTTATCTTTATATACTGGTAGTTTTTATCATCTCTCAACAGAACATTGTACTTTGGCCTGTATTCTTTTATGAGGTTGCACTCTAAGATCAAGGCTTCTATCTCGTTGTCTGTCACAATATAGTCAAGGTCTTTTATTTTTTTCACCATAAGCCTTGTCTTTGGCAGCATGTCTGATGAATTTTGAAAATACTGTCTGACCCTATTTCGCAGGTTTACAGCCTTACCAACATATATAACATTTCCATTTTCGTCTTTCATTATATAAACCCCTGGCGATGTCGGAAGATTTGAAAGCTTTTCCTCAAGCAACATCAGGTCATCTCCTCTTTTGGCTACATAGCATTTTCTATTGAGATTGAGTTTTAGTTTGATTATTTTCTGAAATCTCCACTTTTATGTAAGTTGGAAAGACTTCAAACTCTTTAATATTTTCGGGCTTTTCAACCAACACCTGAAGGTCATAACTCCCTTTTGTCAGATTTGAAACATCCACATACGCCTTCAAAGAATTAAAATCTACAGAATTTTGCGCACTTTGGTAATATTTGAGTTCTACTTTAACTTTGTCAGGACTGAGCTTCGCAAGAAGCCCTGGTGATAGTCCTCTCACTTCAATAGGTATATTGATAGATTTCTCAACAATTGAATCTGTGTATATGATGATTGTAACTTGTTTTACATTATCCAAAGACTTTATATTTTTTGGAAGACTAAAGTCAAATTGGAATGTTGAAACATTGTCAAGCATCTTTGTATCAATAGTCCCTACAACAATCTCATTTATTGAGTTTATGTCTTCTTCTTTTCCTGCTATATTGATTGTAGAAGGTTTTAAAATTATCTTTGAAATAACCTTACTGGGTGGAAGACTACCTTTGAACTTGACACTCAAAGGTACCTGTTTTGTTTTGAGTATCTCCACATACACATCTATGCTCTTTTGGGATAGTTCAAAAAGCGATGTTATGTCTTTTCCCCTTGAATCTATTACCTTTACAGGTACAGACGCTTTGAACGACCTGTCATTAAGACTTAGGTTCAGCTGAGCTACGCATTCAGAAATCTCTTTTATATCACTCTCAGCACCTTTTATGCTTATCACGTTAGGTTCTTCCTGATAATTATTTATAATATAACCCTTTTTGGGATTTCCATTTATCTCAACAGTAACATCTTTCTGGATTGTCACAAGATTGTCAATAGATACCGTAACATTTCTGGGATACACACTCTCAATGTTAATCCTGTGGTAAGGATTCTGGATAGCTACTGGAAGTTTTACTTCTCCTGTCTGTCTTATATCAGAAAAATCTACCATTGCTTGGATATTCTTTTCGTCAACTTTGCTAAGTTCATCCTGTGTACCGCTTATAACTATTCTTACCTCTTTTGCATCAGCTTCTGTCATCACAAGGCCTTTTGACAAAGTTGCAACGTTGTATCTAATGGGAATAATTATCTCTCTTTTCTTTATAGGATTTATAATGCTATTTACATAGAACCACAAAACAATTGCAATCAAAATTGAAACAACTCTGAGCCAGAAATTACCATCTTTTGGTCTTTTTATTGCAATCTTTTTCAAATCTTAACGCCTCCACTTGAAAATACTTAGTCCATTCTTCCCTTCTTCTTGCTTCAAAGGTCTGAGAAGTATCTTCCTCAAAGCCTCAGGTCCTAAGTTTCTTGTAAGACCACCGTTGTACGCAACAGAAATAATCCCTGTCTCCTCTGACACAACAATTGCCGTTGCATCAGAGTTTTCAGATATACCAAGTGCCGCTCTGTGCCGTGTTCCAAGTTCTTTGCTTATGTATCTGTTCTCAGACAGAGGCAAAAAACATGCAGCCGCTTTTATTTTCCCATCTCTTATAATCACAGCACCATCATGAAGCGGGGTGTTTGGAATAAATATATTTATCAAAAGTTGGGATGAAATCTCTGAATCAATTATAATTCCTGTATTGATAATATCTCCTATTTTAGTCTGACCTTCAACAACAATCAATGCACCAATCTTGTTTTTTGAAAGATACATCACAGCCTTTATTATCTCTTCAACGCTGTTTTGCCACTTTATTGCCATTTTCTCATCAGGGCCAAACCACAAAAACTTGCCCCAGATTTTGCTTCTTCCAATCTCCTCTAAAGCACGTCTTAGCTCTGGCTGGAAAACTATCAAAAGCGCCAGAACACCATATGACAGTGTATTTGTCAAAAGCCAGTTTATAACATTAAGATTCAGCCATTTGCTAACCTGTGTTATAACAATTAAAACAGCTATGCCTTTTATGAGCTGATACGCTCTTGTGTCTTTTATCCATACAATTATTTTGTATATCACAAACGACACAATTGCAATGTCAATAATATCAAACGGCGAAATTCTGATTAGTGTTACGTTTCTCAAAAACTCCTGAAGATAAAAAGAAAAATCTTTCAGCAAACCTTTCTCCCCCACTATTTTCTAAATATTACCAAGATACACATTCACAAGATACTTTTTAGCAACCTCTCTTAGTCTCATTAATGTCTCCTTTGGTGTTGGTGGAAGAGTCATCTTGTATCTTGGAAAATATCTTGTAAGGTGCAGCGGAATTCTATCATCCATTGAGGCAATCCACTTTGCAAGACTTTCTATTTCTTCATCCCTATCATTTAACGTTGGAATAATGAGTGTTGTTATTTCAATATGAATCTTTTCGGCACATATCTCAACAAACCTTTTTACTGGTTCTAAATCCCCACCACAAACCTTTTTATAAAACTCATCATTAAAAGCTTTAACATCAATGTTTGCACTATCTATTATTTCAAGTAGTTCATAAAGCGGCTCTTCATTCAAATACCCATTTGTAACAAGTACAGTCTTAAGCCCTTCCTGTTTAAAAGCTTTTGCTACATCCATTACATATTCAAACCAGATGGTAGGTTCATTGTAAGTAAAAGCAATGCCAATACACTTTGGATCTTTTTTAGCAAGAGCAATGAGCTTCTCAGTCTCAACCTCAAACACGTTTGGACTGAGCTGCGAAATCTCAAAGTTCTGGCAATGAAGGCACTTAAACGAACACCCAAATGTCCCTATAGAAAGTATAGTTGACCCCGGATAAAAATGATAAAGAGGTTTTTTCTCTATAGGGTCAAATGCAATCGAAGAGATATAGCCATAGTTTAGCGAATACAGAATACCATCAACATTTTTTCTTGCTCTGCAAAAACCAGTGCTGCCCTGTGGTAAGATACATCCATGTGGACAGAGCTTGCATCTGACTTTTTTGCCTTCAAGCTTTTCATAATATCTTGCCTCAACCATTTTATTCTCTTCCCTTACTTGTGTCTTTCAACTGTAAACCTTTCTATCTCAAAATCTTCACTTTCATAGTCAATTCCTGCTTTTCTGCAGGCTATCTTAAGCTGCTCTTCAACTGTGTCAACGCCTTCAAGGTCAGGAAGCAAAAGCCCTTGCCTGGTCCCTTTTCTCACAATAACCCCATATTTTTTAGGGTCAAGTTGGTCTTTTGAACTTACCTTTTCAGGTGGGCTTAGAATATCAACATCATACACAAGGCTGTCAAGCTCATCTTCGGTAACTTCTTCAAACCTTGGATCATAAAACCCTGCTGCAACAGCGTTTCTGATTATCTCTTTTGCGATATTCTCCTGTGTCGGGAAAATTGTGCCTATACAGCCTCTTAAATTCCCGTCCTTTTTGATTGACACGAAAACTCCTGCTCTTTCTTTTAGCATTCTTTCTGTGACATAATCTGGTATGTAGTCTAAGTACCTGCGGTGTCTTACATAGTATTCTAAGCTTTCTCTTGCAAGTCTTATATATTCATCTTCATTTTCTCTTATCCTTTTTAATCTCTCTTCTTTTTTTTGAACTATCTCCTCAAGCAAAGAAGAACTTGCTTCCCCTTTCTGGTAAAAGGCAGCAACACAGTATCCAACGCCAAAAGGTCCTTCATACGAATAAACCTTGGACTCTATACTATAGCCCTCAAATGCACCAAGCAAAACCTTTATGGACCTGAAACCACATTCTGCCGCATTTTCTGAAAGCACAGGGTCTATGTCATAAAGTGCTCTTATGTTGCTTCCTTGCAAAAGTTCAACCAGAAGTCTGTCAAACTCTGGTCCTTCCTTTGCAAACCCGTAAGGTCCATCGTAAGAGAGTTTGTGCGAAAGGTCACCTGAAGCCACAATCAAGCCTTTTTTTCCTTGTTTTTCAATTGCCTTTCTCAGTATCATTCCATATTTATAAAGGTTTATATCATCAAGCATACAATAGGATGTGTGAATAAGCTCAAAGTCTTTATATCTTCTGGTTATAAAGTAAAGTGGAACCAATGCGCCATGGTCAAGTTCTCGCGAAACACTATATCTTTTTTGAAGTTTGTCTGATACAAATGCAACTGCTAAACCTTCTTGAGCACACATTTTTGCAATTTCTTGAACTATCTCAAGGTTATTTTTAAAGCTAAATTTTGCTCCATATACACCCCATTTTGCAAGGTCACCAGTAATTTCTGGTTTGTCATTCAAGAAAAAAGCATTCGAAAACACAGGTGCATGAGGTGATATTATGGCTATGACCTCTGGTTTATATTCAGCTATTTCATCTGCTACCTTTTCCAAAGCATTTAAGGTTGCCTGGCACTTTTTCTCCTCGCCTCTCCCAATCTCGGGAATCAAGACTGGTGGATGTGGTAATAAATACCCTACCATTTTTGCCTGCCCCTTACTTTGATTTTCTTTAGATTTTCATATATAATATTTTACCCTTTTTTTGTGCTTGCTTCTACTGTCCAAATATTAAAAAGTTGTTACAAAAAATTTACTGCACATTTTCAAAAAATTTATGATATAATTGCTAATAAAATTTTGAATTGCTGGGTTTTTGACAGGGAGTGATTTTTATATGGTAAATGTTAAAGGAAAATGGGCATTGATAACTGGTGCAAGCAGAGGAGTTGGCTATCAAATTGCAACTTTCATGGCTAAAATGGGTTGTAATCTTATTTTGCATGGCAGGAAATTAGAGCATTTGAAAAAAATATCTGAAGAAGTTAAAAAATTTGGAATTGAAACTTACTGCGTCCAGGCAGAGTTTTCGGAGCCTACCCAAGTTGTAACTATGCTTGATGAAATAGAATCAACAGGTATCGCTGTTGACATTGTATTCAATAATGCTGGACTGCAAGTAGCATATCGAAAAGATTTCTGGAAAACTCCTATCGAAGATTTTGAAATAAGTTTTCGTGTTAACTTTATTTCAGCAGCTCTCATCTGCTATCGTTTAATACCACCAATGATTGAAAGAGGTTTTGGCAGAGTTGTGAACGTTACTAGCGGAATCAAAAACGAACCGGAACAAGCAGCATATTCTGCCAGCAAGGCTGCTCTTGACAAGTTTACAAAGGACCTATCTTCAAAACTTGATGGAACAAATGTAATGATTAATCTGGCTGACCCCGGCTGGTGTAGAACCGACCTTGGCGGACCAAATGCTCCAAATCCTGTTGAAAGTGTTATCCCGGGAATAGTTGTAGGCGCCTTTATAGATGATAAAAAGAGCGGAAGACTTTTCCCAGCTCAAGCTTTCACAGGTTTGACTCTTGAAGAAGCAGTGGCAAAAGCTGAAAAAATGAGTTAATAAATCTAATGATTATAAAATAGAGAATAAGTGTAAAGGGGCTATCCTTTCATAAGTTTCAGGAGAGCCCCTACTTTTGTCTCATTATATCTTAGCCTTTTGCAGAAACGCTCAATATGAGCGTTATCAAGCTTTATAAAGATTCAAAAAAGTCTGGTCTCCATCCTCAAGGCTTCGGCTCTCTACAACTCTTGATATCCTTTTGGGCTTATTTAATAAGTTTATCGACTTATCCAACTACATACCTTCTTATTTCTACAACGCTTACTACAAATACTTCGGCAAGCATAGACCATTCTCCTTAGAATCTATGCTTCTAAAGCTTCTCTGTTCAAAAATTTCTCAAACTCAATACCCTTGATTTTTCTTCGGGCTGTGCTTCTTATACTACCCATGGACTTAGTTCTTTCTATAATTGTTCGCATCAATGTTCACTCTATTTCCACTTTCTCGCGCTTCATAAAAATCTTTAACACACAAATTCATAAACTTTTCCAAAATATCTCTATCCACGCACACAATATTTCTCTTAGGCAATCCCCTGAACTTGCTTCAATCTTAATCTTCAATACAACCGGCATTGTCCCAAAGGTCCGTAAAAATAACCCTAAATTCATTCATCTACTGTTGAAAAATACCTCAAAAGCTAACCCTGATTTGCGACTTTGTTTTTTACTTAACCTTCTAAAACCAAGAAGCTAGAAGGCTTAGGATACTATTGTCTTTTTTGATATTGTTAATTTTTGTCATATGTTTGTTGTTGATTATTTTTGCTTGCATTGATAATATTAGGTTGTCATATTGCTTTTCTTTTTGTATCTTGATTATATTTTATGTTAGTATTGGCATCTCTTACCTTCAATCATAACCTATTTGGTAAACGGTTATATATGATACATTTGTTATCTTCGTAATTACCTTAATACTCGTAGTATTTGACAATTGACTTATTATCCATGCTGCGAGTCTGTTTGTCATTCTTTGATACTTAGGCAAAAAGTCAACTTCCTCACAAAATTTCTTCTTACAAACTTTACAGACATATTTACGTTTCTTTAAAATAAGTACATCTTCTTGCCTAAGTTTTATTTTTCTACTATGCAATTCAATACAAGCACTCTTTTTTTATTTACCTACCCTGATATTTATTATATAGAGCCTTATATCTTTTTTCTTTCTGTTTTCTTAGGCAACTAAAATTCCAGAAGTCATACACACTAAATTACCAACATTAATTCAATGCAAAGTATTTTAATTACTGTAAATAAAGTTGTTTGTAAAGATCTACTAAACTTATTTTTTGTTCTTCTATGCTTTTAATTACAATTCCCTCTCTCAATATACCTTTGATTTTCTCAAAGTATCTTTCGTTTTCTTCAAATTTCGTAGTTATAAAAATTTATTTAGTGCTTGTTATTTCTATTATTGCTTTATTCTACCACATGAAGATTAGATTCAACCTGCTTTTTGTATTAATTTAGATATTATACCATATTGCGGCGGGTATCCGTCCACAATAACCATGGTGTTTACCCTCTCATGTCTCTCAGGGTCTTTCTTACCTTGCCCTCAATTCCCTCGTCCCATCTACCATGGCGTGGATGTCGGTTATGCTCGTATGCAGGGTCTTCGCCCTTATGGGGATTGTACTCCGACCACCCGCTCTCATTTTTTAATCGTCCTATAAAAATTCATTTAATTTATCTAATTCCTCTTTCCTTCTATATCTTAATCTTAACACACTTTCTATGATTTGAACTCTTAATAAAAGGGGCGCTTTGCTACTCGACATGTCTTAATTCTTCTCGCAAAGCTAAGAAACTTTTACCCCCTCAAGATGTGTACTCTGCTAATCTTTCGCTCCTACTTTAAACTAAAATTTCTCAAGTTGGGAGTTAAAATAAAATTGTGTCCACTGTATAATTAGTATTGAAATAATCATCAAAGGGGGCTACTTAAGAATGAATAAAAACGAAATTATTGAGACTGCTAAAAACATGGCAAAAGAAGCAAGTATTAAATATGTATTGCTTCCTGTGATGATCCTAACCGCCCAGCTCTAAAGCAACTAAAAGTAAAACTTGCTCGATTGCTTTATGTTGTCGGAAAGATAAGTAGCCTTGCTAAAAACGACAATGACAAAGGCAATGGTTTTTATTGAAGTAAAACTTGCAACACCTGCCTTAAGTCTTGAAATCTCTGTCCCTCGCACGCGCTACTTCCAATTTCCGACCTTCTATCCTCTTCTTCCCGCTACAAAAGAGTTGATAGTTTTCCTACTTACCTGCTTATGTCGCAAGTATGCCAATGGTTATTCTTGAGCGTTCCCTTGTCCAGACTTTGAAAGCTTTGAATCTTCCATATTCCGAAAATGAAATACCAAAAATCAAAGAAGACCTTAAAAATGAGCTTGAGTTTCCCAAACAAAGAGAACTTACCTGCAAGTGCTTTTGCTCTTATCATCGATAGTTATTCAAAAGTAAAGTTAAGGTAATTGTAAGAGCAAATTTGCTACTTGCAATGCCTGCCTCGGTATCGACTAAGAAAGGTAAAAAAGACATTTTCGGTATTCTGCCCTTTCTTCGGCAAAGAAAATAAGGCTTACCTGGATGAAAGTTTTTGACGATCTAATTACAAGAGGTCTTAAAGAAGTTTTAATTGTCATAAGTGATGACTTTCCTGGTATTATAGATGCTGTCAAACTTGCTTATCCTCTTTTTTACCTTTAGCTTGCTTTTGTCCACCTCCAACAAAATAGCAGAAAACATATGACAAAAGATAAAGCTTTCCGCTTTTAACAAGAGTTAAGAACAAACTTAGAATTTCTTCCTCCGATTTTTTGATTGAGCTGTACTGAAATTTAAAGAACTTTGTAATGGATACCTTTCATAATATCCTCGATTTTATTGCTGCAATATCAGAAAAAGCAGAGTTTTATTCTGTCCATATGAAATACCCTGAGGAATTAAGAAAGCTTTTTCTACAAACGCCGCTTTATGTGTAAATAGCATGATTGCGAAGGCAAGAAGTAAATTTAGGTGGATACTTTCAGCTGCTTGCGTCTTAGAAATTAATATTTACTTACAGGAAGAGAACTTACGCCGTACAAAATGGAAAAATGGAGTTCCCAGCATTAGAAAATGCATTAACAACATAACCCAACTTTACAATTTACGTTATAAATTGGAAACACAAAATTCTTGACAAGTCTCCGAATATATCTGTTTGCTCATATTCTCACTCGTTCCCTGATATACCCTGTCTACATACATATTTTTATACTTGTCTACTGCATCATTAACTATATCACCAGTGGATGAAATAAAAATGTCTTTTATAAAGCAAGCAGGACTATCTAAATAATTATCACATAAAATATGATTCTCTTTATCCTCTAATACTACTTGCACTCTTCTTCTAATAGGTTTAAACACCACTACAAAAGTATATTGTTTATTAGCCTCAAACTTTAAATCGTTATGAATACTTCCAGGTATATCAAATCCATTATTTAATCTCGAAAGTATAGAAGGTAATAAATTCTGCCTGTACTTATTCCCTTCTTCACTATCCATGAATTTTAAAAGACCTTTCCTGGAACTCTTTATTATTATGTCATCATTCTGTATTATCCTCTCACCATCCTTATCGTACTTAAAGCTATCAATCAACTGCCTTACCTTATTCTGACTTCTCCAATCTCCTTCAATTAAAAACACATCATATAACCCTGCTATAGGATTTTGCCTGTATATCTGCTTCTCAAATTCACTATCAGAATCGGAACTGTTCAGTATAATATAATACCTTTATAATAGTCTAATATCGTCTTTACCAGTGAAATTTTTATTGTTCCACTTGGCTGCAAGTAAGAGCTTCTACCAGCACCTGAACCACCGCCTGATCCAGGAACTTGGAAAGTAGCTGAAGCATCACCACCTGTTTGAACGTGTATACCCTGTTCACCAAAAACTGTTAAGGGTATTGCAGTTAGTATCATCGCTATAGCTAATAAAATACTAACGATACGTCTCATACTATTAATACCCCTTTCCAAGATAATTCAAAAACTCCCCAAAATTTTTAAAATCATAATCCGACCAATCATGATATACCGCCTCATGATTCGTCATTTGAACGTTATATAAATATGCTGTAATAGCATCATATAAAACTATAGCCTCTCTCAATGTTGCTGGTGAATACCACCAGTTAGCATCAGGCTCTTTTGGCATGTTTGGCCAATTTTTGAATAGGTCAAGAGCCTGCAACTTGTTATCAAGCCACCTTGCATAATTAGAATGGAACACGCCTAATTTCTTTCCCTGCTCTATAACAGAATAGTTTATAGGTATTGAAAAAGGCATATAGTTTAAAATATAAACATATCTTTTAACTCCTTCAGTTTTATAACTTAGTTCCAAATAATCTGCCGCGTACTTGTAATACTTGGGATTACCATAAACCGCCTTGTCTGAATCAGTTCCTTTTATTAGTCTCTTCTCTATAGCTGCATTATCTATCTTTACTTTTCTAAAATATCTTGTAGCTGGCTTACCTTGATTAAGATATATAGCCATTGTATATGGATTTGAAGCTCCTATATAATGACCATCAGTTTTGTTAGGTGGATATTGCTTAGGATTTTTAACTGATAAAATAGCTGCCATATAATTATCATCAACATTTGCCATAAAAGCTAAAGCCAACTCAAATCGTGTAATTGGTCTTCCTATTTTACTATAATCATACTTATAATACTTCAAAGCCTCTCTTCTTCCAGGACTATATAAATACCTGTCATAAACTTCATCAAGAGATTTTAATTTATACTTCTTTTGCATCTCCTTAGCCCACTGCTCAAGCTGAGGATCCTTGCGTATTATCGCTTCCTTGTAATTATCCATTTGATTCTCATAAGTATCTCCAACTATCATAGATACTCCAGTACGGCTAACCTGCGACACAATCTTCCATAAATCCTCAAAAGTTAATTGCCTGTCCCATCTTATTACTCTACGCTTATCTATAACTTTACCAGTTTTCTTATCTTTCCTTATACACCAGTAACCATCAATAGCCTGTGCTACAGTTAACATTGTTACATATGGCGCATAATAATCTTTCTCGGATACATCTGAAAAGAAATTAGCCGCTGCTTTTGCAAGTTCAGGCCTTAAAATTCTAAATACAAATCTATTATCAACATTATTACCTACAAGTCTACCAGCATTAATATCATATACCCCTGGACCTCGTCCTCTTCTCTTAGTAGCTCCCCACATTATATAATATACCAGCGATTTATCTCCATGGTCAAGTCTATCTGCAGGATTGTCCTCGAATAGGTGTAAAGATATTTACCACAGCGAAAGAATGTACGAAAACAATAATGAAAAGCCCATAAAAAGAATTGTGGCTGCCTCCCTCCTGTTTGATATAATAAAAAAGTGTAATATTCCATTCAAAAGAAACATCAAAAAACTACCAGGATGGGAGGGCAGCCTACTATGAATATTATACCATATCATGAACTCAGAAAAATATCTCCTGAAAAGGCCAGAGAATTAATTCGAAAAGTATTTGAGGCAAATAACAAAAACATATCAAAAACTGCTAAAATATTAGGTGTATCAAGACACACTGTAAGAAGAGCAGTATATGGTCCTGTTGAGGATAAGTCTAGAAAGCCTAAAACTTGCCCTAAAAAACTTTCTTCTGAGCTTGAAAATCTCATTATCCAAGAGGCTAAAAAAACAGGATTCAGATACAGACGTCTTTCTCTTTATTTATTCAGAAAATATGGCGTTAAAATAAGTGAAAACACGATAAAATCTATTCTCAAAAGAAATAGTGTGCCGAGAAAGACAAGAAAGACGAAAAAGGGAGAAAGAAGTCTTTACGATTATGAGTCTCTCATCCCATTTTCTGAATTTCAGCTTGATACGAAACATCTTTTAGACAAAGAAAGCCTCCCAAAAGAAGTATATGAGCACATGATAAAATACAATCTACCGTGTTATGAGTGGAACATGATAGATGTTGCTACAAGGACAAGATTTACAGCTTATTCATATGAGCTTTCATCTACTTTTGGTTTTATGTTCATAACATTAGTAGTTTTATGGCTTAGGACACATAATGTAAGAAACCCAATAAGGATAAGATTAGATAATGGAGCAGAGTTTTGTGGTGGGAGCGAAAAAAAGCTAAAGGAGTGGAATGAGATGTTGTCATTTTTGGGAGTAGAGCTAAATCCTATTCCACCAAAAGCAAAACACTTGATGGGTATAATTGAAAATTCACATAGAGCAGATGATGAATATTTTTTGATGATTCATGCTGAAAGATGCATAACAAAAGACGAATTTATGACAAGAGCTCAAAAATGGCAGGATACGTGGAATTTTTATAGACCTCACAATGGTAAAGGAATGAATGGGAGGACACCTTTCGAAAAGTTTAGAGATTCAAAAATTCTGGTCTCCTCCCATGTATTTCAATTTCCTACTTTACTTCTTGAAGACTTATTAAAGAAAGTGGGGACTTTTTATTCTCTGTTCTGTAATAAATTAGGTGGTAAATATGTCTTCACCACGTGCCATCTGCAGGATTGTCTATACCTCCATGAAACTTATAATTCCATAAATAAGTATAATTATTAGCAAAAACCTTCTCAGCTCTTGTATAAAAATATTTCATATTATCCTCTATCCTAAAACCTCTTGTTGGAATATAAACCGATATAGGCTTACCCTTCAATTCCTTATACATGTTTTGAAAAAATGCTATCGTATGAGGGTCCAATTTAGGATCAAACTTCAAATCATATTGAAAAATACGATAAACAGGATCAGTACTATAATCTATTATTGGCATTTCTTTATCATTTTCAATAAATTTCACAGTCGTATATGCTTTAACAAGTCCAAATATCTTCTTAAAATCATCTTCTAACTGCTGATATCCTTTTCTCTCAAGCCATTGAGGTATCTTTGCCGAATTAAAGATTACCTCGGGTCTATCTATTGGTATACTGTTACCATTGTTAATAAACAAATATTTATTAATCGGAGCCTGTGGGTCTATTTTTTGGTACTCTATGCTGTATAAATTACTACTCGAAGCGAAAACGATAACAACACTGCTTAAAATTGTAGCCACCAATAAAATCCCTGCTATTATTTTTCTTAACTTACTCATAATCAATACTCCCCTCTCTTATTATTTTTTTTATTAGCATATTTTGAATTTTAAAAGGCTTAACCTGCAACAATATTATTCAATTTCCCTTTTTATACAGCTCGCATTATCCGATAAGCTCAAACCATTCCTCATTAACCATTATCTGGGAGTTAAAATAAAATTGTGTCCACTGTATAATTAGTATTGAAATAATCATCAAAGGGGGCTACTTAAGAATGAATAAAAACAAAATTATTGAGACTGCTAAAAACATGGCAAAAGAAGCAAGTATTAAATATGTATTGCTTCCTGTGATGATCCTAACCGCCCAGCTCTAAAGCAACTAAAAGTAAAACTTGCTCGATTGCTTTATGTTGTCGGAAAGATAAGTAGCCTTGCTAAAAACGACAATGACA
Source organism: Caldicellulosiruptor obsidiansis OB47 (assembly GCF_000145215.1). Taxonomy (NCBI): domain Bacteria; kingdom Bacillati; phylum Bacillota; order Caldicellulosiruptorales; family Caldicellulosiruptoraceae; genus Caldicellulosiruptor; species Caldicellulosiruptor obsidiansis. The sequence continues at coordinate 382,158 of NC_014392.1, read as the reverse complement.
AAGGCAATGGTTTTTATTGAAGTAAAACTTGCAACACCTGCCTTAAGTCTTGAAATCTCTGTCCCTCGCACGCGCTACTTCCAATTTCCGACCTTCTATCCTCTTCTTCCCGCTACAAAAGAGTTGATAGTTTTCCTACTTACCTGCTTATGTCGCAAGTATGCCAATGGTTATTCTTGAGCGTTCCCTTGTCCAGACTTTGAAAGCTTTGAATCTTCCATATTCCGAAAATGAAATACCAAAAATCAAAGAAGACCTTAAAAATGAGCTTGAGTTTCCCAAACAAAGAGAACTTACCTGCAAGTGCTTTTGCTCTTATCATCGATAGTTATTCAAAAGTAAAGTTAAGGTAATTGTAAGAGCAAATTTGCTACTTGCAATGCCTGCCTCGGTATCGACTAAGAAAGGTAAAAAAGACATTTTCGGTATTCTGCCCTTTCTTCGGCAAAGAAAATAAGGCTTACCTGGATGAAAGTTTTTGACGATCTAATTACAAGAGGTCTTAAAGAAGTTTTAATTGTCATAAGTGATGACTTTCCTGGTATTATAGATGCTGTCAAACTTGCTTATCCTCTTTTTTACCTTTAGCTTGCTTTTGTCCACCTCCAACAAAATAGCAGAAAACATATGACAAAAGATAAAGCTTTCCACTTTTAACAAGAGTTAAGAACAAACTTAGAATTTCTTCCTCCGATTTTTTGATTGAGCTGTACTGAAATTTAAAGAACTTTGTAATGGATACCTTTCATAATATCCTCGATTTTATTGCTGCAATATCAGAAAAAGCAGAGTTTTATTCTGTCCATATGAAATACCCTGAGGAATTAAGAAAGCTTTTTCTACAAACGCCGCTTTATGTGTAAATAGCATGATTGCGAAGGCAAGAAGTAAATTTAGGTGGATACTTTCAGCTGCTTGCGTCTTAGAAATTAATATTTACTTACAGGAAGAGAACTTACGCCGTACAAAATGGAAAAATGGAGTTCCCAGCATTAGAAAATGCATTAACAACATAATCCAACTTTACAACTTACGTTATAAATTGGAAACACAAAATTCTTGACAAGTCTCATCTTCGAATTGTAATTCCATGCTTCTTACCAAAAGTTCTTCTTGAGTAGAGTCATGTTTATTTGCTGTAGTTAAAATCCAGAAAAGTGGAAGCACTTCTTCTTTCCCTGTACACAAAAGATGTAATTTATATCCTTTGTAAAAACCTATAGTAACATGTATTCCTATCTTTGCTTCTTTGTCTTGCTTTGAACTTCTCAAAGGTGTTGAATCTACTATTGTTATGGATACATCTGGATTAATTTCTGCTATTAACACGTCTCGGATAGCTTGCAATAAATCCTCTTCTATTTTTGCTGCTAATTTTGCTATGTATGAATAATCTGGACTTTTTTCTAATCCTATGCTCTTTTTGAACTCTGTATCTTGATTTATTCTGTATTCTAATTCCCTAAAACTTGCTATTCCTCTTTTGACCTTGTAAACTAAACAAGCTATTATTTGAAACAAACTAAATTTCCTTGGTCTGCCTCTTTTACTGTTTTTCCTTCTTTGGACTGTAGTTTCTGCAATCTTTTTTATTATGCAAAGGAGCTTTAAAAATTTTTCATTTTGTGCTTTAATAATTTTAGACATTTCTTTATTCCCCCTTGTGTGTTGGTTTGGTCTTTACAAATTAAAATTATATCACAAGGGGGATTTTTTTACCCATTACTGTATTCTTGCTAATATGGTTATCTCTTTTATTCAACAACCTAAGCTCATTATTAAAAAGCTTATTGATATCATTTTCACATTGAAATCTCAATAAAGTTCTCTATAAATTTCTCTTAGATTTTTTTTGCTTTGTTTTACTTCTTTAATTATATATCCTTTTTCAATTAATTCCTTAATAATAAAATTCAAATCTTCCTGAGAATCAATTTTAAATTTTAATTGATTTTCTTTGCTTTCAATTAAAAATTTGAAAATTGTAGATGCACTTATTTTATCTTTTTCAAATGCTCTGTCTAACGTTAGAATATAAACATTATTATCAATAAGCTCATTTTCACCTATTCCTAATATTATCCTACCTTCTTTTATAAAAATGAATTTGTTGCATATTTCCTCAACTTCATCTAATAAATGTGATGATATTAAAAATGTGGTTTTCTGAACTTCATTAATTTCCTTCACTTTTTGCGCAAATTTAATTTTGGAGGTTGGGTCAAGTGCATTAGTCGGCTCGTCAAGTATCACCAATTTAGGATTAGAACTAAAAACTTTTGTTAATGCTAATTTTTGCAACATACCAGAAGAATATTTCTTTACTTTCCTCTTCAATATTTTTTCATTAAAATCCCAAAACTGTGCTGTTTTTTGAATTTCGTTTCTTGTTGTGCCATTCGATATACCAAATAAATCTAAGTTATCGAATCCTGTTTGATTTGGGAAAAATGTTGGATTTTCTATAATACCTTCTACATCTTTTAATGCCTTTTCAGGATTTTTTAAAACATCAAATCCATTTATTTTTACCCACCCATTTGACGGAATAACAAGACCAAATAAAACCTTTAATGTTGTTGATTTTCCTGCACCGTTTGGACCTATCAGTCCTACTACTTCACCTTCTTCAATTGTAAAAGAAATTCTGTCTAAAATTATCTTTTCTCTTGTTTTAACAGTGACATTATCTACTTCTATTATTTTCATTAATTCTACCCTCTCCTTTTTGATCAACTTTTTCCCTAATCATTTTACCAATAATTTTCCCTAATTCGTATGCAGGTTTGGCAAGTAGTAATGCAATTAGTATTATCAAATAATACAGAAAGTACACCTTCATATTCTATATACTTCTCCCTTCAAAAACTTTTATTTGTTCCACAACTTAATAAAAGTTCTTTTTTCTAAATATTATCAACCCAATTATTATAAAAACTAACGTATAACATACGATAATCATTATATAAATTAAGCTATTCCCAATTAAAACATTATAATCCAAAGAAAGAGACTTTGTAACAATTCCCCAACCATCTGTATATGTTAGTGGGTTTATTAATAGATACTTTCTTTCTATGCCTAATTTAGGTAATATAGAATTTACCATTTTTAAAAAAATCACTACGCCTAATACAAAATAGTCATTTGCTAATATGGTATACAGCATTTTATACAAAGTTATTAACATAACTGTTATTAAGCTATATACCACAAACAATTTCAAAAAACCTATCAAACATGAATCAAACGTTGTTTTTTCTGGGCTTACAATTACACTATTTCCCCATGTTTGTAACCCGTAAATAGTAAAATACGGCATTTTAATATCAAATTTTCTTTTAAACAATACATAAATTAAAGCAGAAAAAACTATTACACTTATAGTAAATATCAGTAAAAATATGATTACTTCGCATATAATATTGTAAATATATAGCTTTTCTCTTTTAATTCTATAATTCGGAAACAACATTTTGATATATCCTTTCTTCAAATCATCACCAAATAATGTCGCAATACATAATGCTATTATAATAAAACCAAAAAATACATCCATCCACCTAAAACCCATAGTATTTGATATCCAAACATTTTCAATAGCAATAAAATTTTTGGGTTTGTAAATCTTTTCTTTTAATAACCTTTCATAATACAACAGCTCAACAGCTAACTGATTAGTTTGTTTAAGATCATTGTTATTTTTGTATAAATTTATATTGTTTTTCAGTTCTTGAATCTTTGTTTGAATAAATTCTTTCTTCCCTAAGTATTTTTTGATAAGTTCTAATTCTTTAATTTCTGACTCCAGATTCTTTATTTCTTTTTCATAATATGTAATGTCAACTTCTTTTAAATTCCTTTTCTTTGCATTTTCAAATTTGCTTCTCAATTCAACAAGTTTATTTTCTTTAAAAACAAGCTGTCTATTGTAATCAGTATCAAGATACGTAATGAACCAGCCACCAAATTGTAAAAAGAACAATATCACAAAAATAAGAAAGAGGAACTTACTCTTTATATATCTAAACAATTGCAACCTGAAAAATTTTTTAAAGTCCACAACCTTTACCTCCTCTCCAAAATAAAAAAAGAAAAAAGGAGACGCCTCCTTCCATAGATAACCTTAGAAGTTTTCAAATGCTTAGTGTGCAAACTGTTCTTTTACCCGTCTAACACCTTCTGCAATCCAATCAGATATACTTTTCCCAGTAAGCCCTTCAACTACTCCCTCAACTACACATCCAGCTAAAAATCCTAAACCCCAAATAACTATTGCTGGTAAAGCGCCACCATTTACTTCGGTCAATTCATCATCTTCATTTAAAACTAAATATCCTTTCAATGCAGTCTCCATCATCACACCTCGAACCTCCTCTTTGTATGATTTTATTTTTACTATATCCCAACCTCCCGCGGCCGCAAACAGAGGTTGTTGCCTCACCTCATAACCTCAATTCCAACTTCTCTAATACCCATTTAATCAATCGCTCTTGCTTAACGACTATGCTCATTTCACATACTTGCCCTGCACTCAAATTAATACCATTTCCTACATTCCTCACTTCTACTTCAACCTCATAAAATCCTTGCCCATTTTCATTTGCTACCTTTATATCCCGCGATACCCTGGTAACCTTCCCTTCTACTACTTTCAACCCATCTGTTCCCGCCAATTTCACCTTTACCCTTTGCCCTCTTTCTATACCACTGCTTTTTGTGTTTGGTATGTATCCAATAACCTTAAATCTTTTTGATTGACCGTCAACTATCCTGCCAATCTCAGCTCCGCTACTTATTGCCGCTCCACTGAACAATTCAGCACTGTATTCAACATAACCATTTTTTTCCGCTCTTATACTACAACTCTCTATCAACCTCTTAGTTTCTTCCAAGTTGATTTTCAAGTTCTTTATTTCGTGAGTTAAACTACTAATCTCACTATCAATCTGCTGCAGCACCTCCAGCTTATACTTCTCAATATCTCCTTTTATATCATCACCTGAAATGACCAGTAGTCTCAGCTGCCCTTCTATTTTCTGTCTTTGCAAAATCAACTCACTTTTTGACTGCCTCAGTTCATCAAGTTTTGAATCTATTTTCAATATTAAAATCTTCTTCATATCACTACCATCCGATTTTGTCTTCACCTGCTGATTGTAATCCTCTATTTCACTCAATATAAATCCTAAATACCCTATGTCGTATTTCGTTAGCTTAACTTGCTCGCCTTTGTTTACAACTTCCTTTATTTCTTTTAACATGCTTTCAAATTTATCAATATTTTTAATTTTCTCATCTAAACTCTCTATCTGCTTTTTAAAATCCATTATACTGTATTCTCTTTGCACTCTTGCTTCTTCTGCCGCTTTTTTCAATTTTTTTATCTCATAACTATAACTCAAGTACCTTAAATAGTACGTATTTTTATTCTTGAGACTTTCTCCTTTTTCTATGCTATTTCTCAATTCTTTTAAATCGTCAATCTTTTTCTCATATTCGCTAAGTTGCTGCCTTAACAAATCCCTCTTCTTTATATACTCTTCATCATCTATCTTAAATAAAACATCACCTTTCTTTACATATTCACCTTCTTTTACAAAAACCTCTTTTACCTTCCCTCCAACATAACTTATCACCTTTGCTTCATCTTCCCAGGGTCTTATTATCCCTTGAACCTTTACATTTATATCAATTTTTCCTACAATACTCCACAAAACAAGCCCTATCACTAAGGCAAGCAAAATGTATGTAATATAAAGTCCATACTTTGAAATCTCTGATTCATACAAGAGTTTACTTTCTTTCAGTTCACCAAAATCATATATTACCTCTCTCATTTTCCAGCTGCACTCCCAACCAAATCCCATAGCCCTTTTTGCTCAAGCCCTATCAGCTGTTCTCTCCACAGGTTATAATAATATCCTTTCTTTCTCATCAGCTCCTCATGCGTTCCCACCTCTACTATCCTGCCTTCATGCATTACCACAACCCTGTCACACTTTAATATTGTCGATAGCCTGTGCGCTATTATTATGGTTGTTATCCCCTCACATACCTTCTCTATAACCTTCCCTATCGCCTGCTCGGTTACAGAATCAAGGTTACTGGTTGCTTCATCCATTATCACTATCTCAGGCCTTTTTAAAAGTGCCCTGGTTATTGCTATTAGCTGCTTCTGCCCGCCTGACAAATTCGCTCCATTCTCTTCTATCATGGTATTATATCTCAAAGGAAGTTTTGATACAAACTCATCCAGTGTGGTTAATCTGCTTATTTCAATCACATCTTCCATTTTTATATTCCTGTTATCCAATACCAAATTCTCGAATATCGTACCACTGAACAAAAAGATGTCTTGAGATATATATGCTATCTTCTCCCTCAAATGCCTTTTGTTTATATCTTTTATGTTATAACCATTTATCCTTATCTCTCCACTCTCATAATCATAAAATCCTAAAAGCAGCTTTGCCAATGTGGTCTTCCCTGAACCACTCTCTCCTACTATCGCTATCTTCTCTCCACTTCTTATCTTAAGATTTATATCCCTCAGCACAAGCTGTCTTGCACCATATCTAAAGTTCAAACCTTCTATCTCTATATCACCTTTCAAACTTGGAGCTAACTTCTTATCTTCGTCCTCTTTAAACTCACTCTCAAGTTCCAAAATCTCACTAAGCCTTTCGGCTGCAACTATCGCCGTCTGCAACATCGGCTGCAATCCTATCAAGTTCTTTATCGGGTCTACAAAGTATGCAAGCAGTGCATTGAACGTAAACAGCTCTCCTATGCTCATCTGCCCATTTATTACATTGTTTGCTCCTGCCCACAGTAGCACTATAACACCTATCCCTGCTATTGCGGCACTTATATTACTTTGCAAATTGTTTAAATTCGCTACCTTAAACACATCTTTTAATAGCTTTACAAACTTGCTCTCTGTCTTAAAACTCACATCCTCTTCTATATTAAATGCCTTTACTACCTCTATCCCATTCAGTGACTCTACCAAATATGACGTCAAAATTGCATTGTCTTCCATCTCCTGCCTGTTCGCTTCCCTCAATACCCTGTTAAATCCAAACACTACTGCCGCATACAGCAAAACCATCACAAACGCTATAAAAAACAGCGTTGAATTTTGCAAGTATAAAATACTTGCGCCTGCCAATGCCATTATGCTGTCTATCATTAGCGTCAGCGTTGCACCTGATACCGCATCCCTTATCTTTGACGCGTCCATAAACCTCGAAATTATCTCTCCTATCTTCCTGCTACCAAAAAAACTCATCGGAAGCTTAATCACATGTTCATAATACCCCAGCATCAGTTTAATATCCAATCTCTGACTCAAATGTATTAAAAGTCTTACCCTGAAGGCTCCTAATATCACCTTAAATACCGTAATCAGTATTGTACCTGCTGCTATAACATGAAGTGTATTCTTCAAAAGATTTGGTATTACATCATCCATCAAAAACTTGTAATAAAATGCTGCCGCTATCCCTAGCAAGGTATATACAATAGACACTGCAAAAATATTCAATAGCAAACTCTTCTGTGGAGCCAATAACTTGAAAAACTTCTTTAAAACTCCCTCCTGCTTACCTTTTTTAAACCTCTCATTTGGCACAAGCAGTATCAAAATGCCTGTCCATATTTTAAAAAATTCTTCAGGCTTTAGCTTCACAATCCCTTTTGCTGGGTCTGCTATCACTATACTTTCTTTTCTTATCTCATGTATCACAACATAATGAAATAGCTTGCCATCTACCAGCACATGCGCTATACACGGAAGTGGTATTTTTTCAAATATTGCCTCTTTTGTTTCTGCTCTGACTGCTTTTGCTTCAAATCCAAGCTCCTTTGCAGCCTTTACAACTCCATATGCTGTTGTGCCAAATCTGTCTGTCCCTGCTATCTCTCTTATTTTGGCTATTGACACTTCTTTTCCATATTGCAAACAAATTGTGGCTATGCTCGCTGCCGCACAATCTGTTATATCATGCTGCTTTACACAATAGTATCTCCTTTTCATCTTTTCATCCCACTTGATTTTTGGTATGTTTGCTTCTCTATTCTCTTATTTAGGCTATTTAGTACTTGAACTATTTTTTCTGTAAACTTCTTCTTGGAATTTCTATGCAAATTTTATCTTATATATTTTCATACTGTCAATCTCGTTTTTTTTTTTTTTTTTAGACGATATTTCGCCAATTTTTGAGCTAAAATTATGTTTTTCTTAAAATAGCTTAAAATTGCTCTAATTTTCTCAGGTTTAGAATAAGGCAGAGTTGTTACTTGTTATTGTCAATACCTTTTCCCTACTTGTAGTAAATCAGAGAATCTTTTTGGACTTTTACTGATTTGTAGCAATCCAAGTAACTCTCTATTAACTTTTTATCTGGCAAGGGTAGTAAATACTCTTTTTCTTTTTGAAACAGAAGAGCAGGTGGGACTTGAGTTGTTTGATTTGGCTGCATATTGACTTTTGCGTTTATCTCTTTTATTATCCTTACTAAATCCTCTTCTGTTTCAAATTCACCCTGATATGGCAATATCCAATCTATAAACTTGTTTGCTACTTCAACTTTTCCTTTTGTGTACGAATGTCTGAGTTTGCAAAGCTTTATTTCAAATCCAAAGTCTTCCGCAAAGCTTTTAAATCTTTAACTCACTTTAATTTTTTCACCTGTTATATCAACAGCTGCTGCTTGAAGTGTCGATTTATTTCTATTCTTAGGTTTTCCTTCAAAGTATTTCTTCTCAGTTCTTCTATCAACTCCATATATTCTTGCAAGTTCTGAAAAGTTAGGTTTCATTTTCATCGCCCTTATCATGTTTAAATGTGCTGTTAAATTTTTCATTTGATATCCCCCCTCACCATGAGAAAGGATATCATATCAATGTACAATTTTGTACATTCTTATATTCCACTTTCAGTACATTTTTATTTTATCATTAACATTTTTTCCTTCGTATGTTGCTTCCCTATGGGTTATTGCTGCCTTCCTGTATTCCTCAATTAAATCTTTTATATCTTTCATTCTATCACCCCAAACTTCCTTAATGTCTTAAGTCCAAACTCATATTGAAATTCATAGCTCTGCCCTGCTAACCATTCTCTTACTGTCTTCTCTCCTGAAATACGTTGTTCGGAGGAATAATATGCGCTTATTTTCCTGTGAATCTCTTTATTAATCGCTATTACAACGTTTTAATCAAAAACAAGGGAGCAGCACTCTTGTCTGCCACTCCCCTATAATCTGCTAATCTTCAAACTCTGCCAAACTCGGGTCTTTCATAAGCCCCTCTTTCAGCATTTTAAAACTTGTTCCCCACAATATACTTCGTTCTAAAACTTATTATACAATCATTATTTTTTACTAAAACTTACCTTGAAATAGTAAATTGGCACAACTATAATTTCCCCTCTTCTCTCCATACCTTCAATGTCATCTCTGCATCAAATCTCCAAATGCCAATATCTTCCCTTTTAGCAATCTCTTCAAGTAATTTCACTGCTTCATCAACATATATATTTAACCTCAAACAGTGTGCTGCTGCCCAACTACTTACACATATGTTTTCATCTTTTAGCAATTCTTTTAAAACTTTTTCTCTTAAATCTTTATCTTTCTCTAATATTTTGTAAATCCTTATTAACTTCGAATATTGTTTATTAGCTGTCTTATAATCGCCGTCTCTCGAAGCTTCCTTCTGCAATATTGCTGCGTTTCTGTATTCCTCAATCAATTTTTTAACATCTATCATTCTATCACCCCAAAATCTCTAAGTACTTGTAGTCCAAACTCATATTGAGGGAGTTAAAATAAAATTGTGTCCACTGTATAATTAGTATTGAAATAATCATCAAAAGGGGGTTATTTAAAATGAATAAAAACGAAATTATTGAGACTGCTAAAAACATGGCAAAAGAAGCAAGTATTAAATATGTATTGCTTCCTGTGATGATCCTAACCGCCCAGCTCTAAAACAACTAAAAGTAAAACTTGCTCGATTGCTTTATGTTATCGGAAAGAGCAGTATACCTTGCTAAAAACGACAATGACAAAGGCAATGGTTTTTATTGAAGTAAAACTTGCAACACCTGCCTCAAGTCTTGAAATCTCTGTCCCTCGCACACGTTACTTCCAATTTCCGACCTTCTATCCTCTTCTTCCCGCTACAAAAGAGTTGATACTTCACCTACTTACCTGCTTATGTCGCAAGTATATCAACGGTTATTCTTGTGCGTTCCCTTGTTCAAACTTTGAAAGCTTTGAATCTTCCATATTCCGAAAACGAAATACTAAAAATCAAAGAAGACCTTAAAAATGAGCTTGAGTTTTCCAAATAAAGAGAACTTATCTGCAAGTGCTTTTGCTCTTATCATCGATGGTTATTCAAAAGTGAAGTTAAGGATAATTCTAAGAGCAAATTTGCTACTTGCAATGCCTGCCTCGGTATCGACTAAGAAAGGTAAAAAAGACATTTTCGGCGTCTACACTTTCTTCGGCAAAGAAAATAAGGCTTACCTGGATGAAAGTTTTTGACGATTTAATTACAAGAGGTCTTAAAGAAGTTTTAATTGTCATAAGCGATGACTTTCCTGGTATTATAGATGCTGTCAAACTTACTTATCCTCTTTTTTACCTTTAGCTTGCTTTTGTCCACCTCCAACAAAATAGCAGAAAACATATGACAAAAGATAAAGCTTTCCACTTTTAACAAGAGTTAAGAACAAACTTAGAATTTCTTCCTCCGATTTTGATTGAGCTGTACTGAAATTTAAAGAACTTTGTAATGGATACCTTTCATAATATCCTCGATTTTATTGCTGCAATATCAGAAAAAGCAGAGTTTTATTCTGTCCATATGAAATACCCTGAGGAATTAAGAAAGCTTTTTCTACAAATGCCGCTTTATGTGTAAATAGCATGATTGAGAAGGCAAGAAGTAAATTCAGGTGGATACTTTAAGCTGCTTGCGTCTTAGAAATTAATATTTACTTACAGGAAGAGAACTTACGCCGTACAAAATGGAAAAATGGAGTTCCCAGCATTAGAAAATGCATTAACAACATAACCCAACTTTACAACTTACGTTATAAATTGGAAACACAAAATTCTTGACAAGTCTCCATATTGAAACTCATAGCTCTGCCCTGCTAACCATTCTCTCACTGTTTTATCCTTAGTAAATTCCTTTTTAGACGAATAATACCCGCTTATTTTCCTGTGAATCTCTTTATCAATCGCTATTACATTCTTAGTATTGTGTATCAATCTTGCATCAAAACCAGATTTCTTTATCTGACATTGCTCCACTATATGATGCCACTCTTTATCTTCTCCAGGTGAACCAAGATATTTCTTAAGCTCTGCAAAACTTTCAAATGACTTTCCATATTTGAGAACATACTCTGCTGTTGAAAGCTTTTTCTCAATCTTTGCAAACTTGCCAAGATATGTCCTTACCCTCTTGCCCGCTTTGCCAAGAACTGATACTAACTTTCCTGCTGCCTTGCCAAATACTCCTGTGCCGCCTGTTGCAAAGTCACTTATTACCTCTACTATGTTGCAAACCGCTATTCCTAAATATTTCCCATACTCTATTACCTTGCTGTCACATACTGCTTCTCTTCCAAATACATCTGAACTTAGCTTTATTAACCTCTCTACAGGCTCTATATACTCCTTAAAATACCCTTCTGCTAATACACTTGCTATGTCACTAAGTCTTATTACACCTTTTATTATACCAACTACTATGTCCTTGAAAAACCCTAAATTCTTTAGCGATAATCCATCTGTTGCTTCTACTATCTTCTGCTCTCAATTCTAACATATCACTATTACCATACATTATATTCCTCTACAACCTTCTACTTATAATAATTTAAAACTCTTCTTTAATTTGGACTTTTTTAATTTATTGTTACTTATACTCTCTTAATTTCTCTATCTTAGGGCTATGTCTTGATATTGCATCTACTATCATATTACTAGTAATAAAACAATAATGAAAAATATTCTCCTTAAATTTCCCTCTTCCTTCCTTTTCTAACCATCTGATAAACTCTGAATTCTTTACTTTAAAAAAACATTTCCTTTCCGGTTCATATTTTTTTGTATTCAAAAACATAACATCTAATAACAACCTTCTGCCAGTTTCTGTAATCCTTAACGCTTCTATACTATCATTAAATGTTATTAAAATTTTATCTTTATAATTTTTACCATGTTTATTTTTCCTTAACTCACCATTTAATAGTATGCTAACTCCACCCTCATCGTATATTACTTTTTCAAGACTTATTTCTTGTAGATATTTACTATCAATAAACTCTTTATACTCTTCTTTGACATACTCCCACGACATATCTGTAAGTTCTAATCCTTCTATCACTTTTTCTATGTCAACCTCTATTATACTCTTATTCAATGGATCTATCACATCCAGTGAGGATCCCAAATATTCTAAAACATAATTAGACGTAGGTATAATCCAATGCTCTATATCGTCAGGAAATGGATAGCTTTCTTGAATTAACCAGTTTATATATCCTGTATTTCTTCCAACATACATAGACAAGTCTTTCTTACATTTATTAGAGGCTTTTGATTCCAATATCTCGATTAATCTCTTCCTATTTTGCGTTGCACAATATAGAATTGAATATGGCAAGCTTGCCCATATTTCAAATTTATTTTTCTCATAAATCAATGTCATTAAAATTCCTTTACCATATTCAAATTTAAATGCACTAAATCTTACTTCATTATCCAACCATTTCATTTCTACATAACCTTCTCTCATTCTTATAATTCAATTTCCTTATTTATATATAGAAATGTAAATAGACTTAACATTTTGTTCTTTGTGTTTTAGTTGTATTTGTTTTAAAAGTTAAATACTCGAATCTCAAACATTAATTTTGTATTGTTATTTTACTTTAATAATTACATTTATTTCATTCAGATTTTTTAACTTACTTTGTAATTTCTATCTAATAAACAACAACATTTTTCAGTTCCTAAAAAAATATTTATTTCCTATTAGCAGATAGATAAATCAATCCAATGAGGCTTTAATATTATCAGTTAAGGTAGTCTACTTAAAATTATCTCTAATTATCTCTATTTGAAATTTCACTGTTATTTCTTTTTAGTTTTTCTATTGTAGGTTCACATTTTGATACCACATCTACCACCAACATATCAGAAAGAAAACAATAATGATTTACCTCTTCTTCAAACTTCTTACCTCTTTCCTTTTCTAACCACCTGATAAACTCTGAATTTTCTACTTTTAAAAAATATCCGTTTTTAAATTTGTACTTTTTTATATCCCAAAATATAAGCCACAATAACAATCTTCTGCCTTCATCTGCAAATCTTACTGCCTCTATACCACTCTCAAATTTTACTACGAACTGCTCACCCATATAATATTTACCTTCCTCATTTTTCCTTATTCCTTGATCTAATAATATTACAAGTTTCCCTTCTTTGTATATTAGATCCCCAATAAATAGTCCCTTACTAATATCCATTTTTTCAAGAAATTTATCGTCAACAAATTCTATATACTCTTCCTTATCGTATTCCCATGACATATCTGTAAGTTCTAATCCTTCTATCAATTTTTCTTCGTCAATTTCTGTCATTTTCTTGCAAAAAGGATATATAATTTCTGGCGGTACAAAATTACTTATAAATTCGATAACATAATTCTTTGTAGGTATAATATAATGTATCTTATCAACTGAGTCCGGATAACTATCTCTAATTAACCAATTTACATATCCTGTATTCCTCCCAATATACATATACAACTCTTCTTCTAAAACAACCGGATCCTCCGTTTCTAACATCTCCATAAGTCTCTTCCTGTTTTCAGTTGCACAAAACAAAACTGAATATGGATATCCTGATTCTAATATCTCAAACTTTTTTTGTCCTTTAATCAACCTTATGAAAAACCCTTGACTACCTTCAAATTTAATTGTCTCACATCTAACTCCCATATCTATCCAACTCATTATCATCAACCTTCTCTTATTTTTGCTTTTTAAATTTCAATATATCATACGTTTAAATACTTAACTTGATGAACTTATTTCCCAATAATCTCTGAATCTTCATAAACATATCTCGTCTGATAGTTTACATTTCCTACTATTCCTTGCTTTGTTTTCTTTTTTTAACAAATTGTTTTCTAGTTACACTAAAGTGTTTTTTAAATAAACTTTAAGTATTATTTTTTCGCAAGGTGTTGTACTTATTTTTGCTTCAAAGGAAAATTGCACTTACTCTTGTAGCTAATTTTTTCGCCATTTTTCTAATTATTATAACTCCAATTTGTCATTGCTATTGTTATATACTCTGCTTGAGTGTTCAAATCTTAATTCTTTTTGTAGTATGTTTATTGTAAGCCATAGCTTCAAACCTCCTTGCGTATGGTTTTGCCATTCCATACTACAATTATAGACTGTTTGAAGCTATGGCTTTAATTTTTCATTGTTGCATTTAATTTAACAACTAAGAAAAAACTAATTATCATTATACCTGATTTTTATCTTTGGTTTACATCTATTTGATATTTCACTAAACTTTTGTATCTCCAACGTTGGTCTTCCCTCATCACTTTTCAGTCTTACAATTACTTTCTCCCCATCTTTTAAATCTCCTACATATGTTATTTGAATATCTCCCTTATATGTTCCTTCAATTATTTTTACATTCTTTGGCTCTAAATTATAGAAATCTCTTAAAGCATTCTCAAAACCACCACTTTTTTCATAAATATATAATCCGGTAGATTTCTTTTTCTCAACAAATTTAGCGGTCTCAATCAAATACTCAAGCGTAATCCTCTTCTTAGGTGCTGCTTCTGCTACCTTCCAAATTAAACCTTTTACTCTCTTACTTATATTACCTAACTTCTGTATTAACTTTGCGCCTAATTCTATCGCTTTTTTGCCCAATATAATATCTGCTACTGTGGCTACTATTGTCCCAACTACTATTCCTAACTTCTTTCCATATTCCTTAACTTCTTCATTACATGTTCTGCCACTAAACACTTCTCTTGTATGCTTTATAACATATTCAACAGGTTCTACATACCTATCATATAAACTCTTCAATAATTCCTTTATAACATCACTGTTTAATAATTTCGGTAAAGCTTTTGCTATATCAATAAATGCTCCTATAAACCTAAAACTGATAATATCTCCTAATGCTTTTAATTGTTCCCTTGCAACTTCCCATAAACCCAATCCCAATCCTTGGATTAACAATATGCTCTGTTTTACACTTAGCTCTCCGCTCGGATCTACATATATCAGCGGATTGTTCAAACAATATACATATGGATTCTGACTTGTAAGCTCGGCTATCTCTCCAAATATCCTGTCCTTACTTATATATCTTCCTACCTGCGGTAAATAATACCTCGCTGCTGCATATAAATATCCACTCTCTTTATCCTCTTTGTAACCTGTAAATCCTACTACATCTAACCCTCTTATTTTCCCTATCTCTACTACTTTTTCGCCAAATTCGCTATATGCTCTATATCCTTCTACTTTGCCTGTCGCATCAACGATTATCTGAGGGCTGAATAAGTCATCTGTTAGATAATAGTAGCTATATAGTTTTCCTCTCTCTTTTACTTGTGCTCCTATTATACCATTTCCATATATATACTCTTCATCTACTCCATAATTTGTATTAATTGCTACTAAATCGTCACTTTCACTTGTCTCGTCATATACATACTCATATTCTGCCCTGTATCTTTTGTTATTTATTAACTCTTCACATCTTTCCTGAATTCTGCTAACTCTTCCGTCGTTTAGATATTTCCTAAGTATATCTTTGCTAAATTTCGATAGCGGGAGTTAAAATAAAATTGTGTCCACTGTATAATTAGTATTGAAATAATCATCAAAGGGGGTCACTGAGAATGAATAAAAACGAAATTTACGAAACTGCTAAAAACATGGCTGTAGAGCAAGTATTAAATATGTATTGCTCCAAAGATGATCCTAATCGCCCAGCTCTAAAGCAACTCTTAGAAAACTTGCTCGATTGCTTTATGTTATCGGAAAGAGCAGTATACCTTGCTAAAAACGACAATGACAAAGGTAATGGTTTTTACGATAGAAAACTTGCAACACCTGTTGGCAGTCTTGAAATCTCTGTCCCTCGCACGCGTACTGGTAATTTCCGACCTTCTATCCTCCCTGACCGCTACAAAAGAGTTGATAGTTCGTACACCGACCTTCTTATGTCTTTAGTTGTCAATGGTTATTCCGAAAGTTCCCTTGTTCAAACTTTGAAAGCTTTGAATCTTCCATATTCCGAAAATGAAATACTAAAAATCAAAGAAGACCTTAAAAATGAACTTCAGTTATTCAAACAAAGAGAACTACCAACAAGTACTTTTGCTCTTATCATCGATGGTTATCATTGTGAAGTTAAGGATAATTCTAAGGTTAAACAAGCTACTTGTTATGTTGTCCTCGGCATCGACTTAGAAGGTAAAAAAGATATTTTTGGTATCTACACTTTCTTTGGCAAAGAAAATAAGGCTGATTGGATGAAAGTTTTTGACGATTTAATTACAAGAGGTCTTAAAGAAGTTTTAATTGTCATAAGTGATGACTTTCCTGGTATTATAGATGCTGTCAAACTTGCTTATCCTCTTGCTGACCATCAACTGTGTTTTGTCCATCTCCAACGTAATGTCAGAAAACATATGACAAAAGAAGATGCTTCAGCTTTTAACAAGAGTTTAGACAGACTTAGAATTTCTTCCTCCGATTTTGACGAAGCTGTACTGAAATTTAAAGAACTTTGCAATGGATACCTTTCAAAATATCCTCGATTTATTAAAGCAATATCAGAAAAAGCAGAGTTTTATCTTGCACATATGAAATACCCTGAGGAATTAAGAAAGCATATCTATACCACAAACGCCGTTGAAAGTGTAAATAGCATGATTGAGAAGATTAGAGTAAATTCAGGTGGATACTTTCAGTCTGTTGAAGTCTTAGAAATTAATATTTACTTACAGCGAGAGAACTTACGCCGTACAAAATGGAAAAATGGAGTTCCCAGCATTAGAAAATGCATTAACAACATAACCCAACTTTACAATTTACGTTATAAATTGGAAACACAAAATTCTTGACAAGTCTCTCGATAGCTCTACTATTTTATTTACTCTTTTGTCTGATGAATCATATGTGTATATACTTTCTATTCCCCATATTGTATTTACCTTTGTAAGCCTTCCCCGAACATCAAATGTATTTCTTATAATCTCTGTCCTGCCAGATTTTATACTTATTAAGTTTCCTTCGCTGTCATATTCCATTTTGATCTCTGGCAGTTTTATGCAGTCAATAAGTCCTGTGGCCTTTATTTCGTATAACCTCTGTTCATCGTCGTATTTATAGTCAATTACATTTGCAAGTATCCTTCCCGCATACTCTTCTTTTCTTACCCTGTTGCCAAGTGTATCGTAAAAATATCTCTCTTCAAACCCATTTTCTCTTTTTACTTTTATAAGTTGATTGCGTGTATCATACTCATAATATACTTTTCCTTCAGTTATTCCTGCTAATTTACCTATCTCTCTTTCGTTTATCCTCTTTTCTGCATAAATTTTGTTCCCGTTTGGATCATACTTGTACAGTATTTCACTTAGTATCTTAGATTTTGAACCGTAATTTGCAAGTCTTGTCAGCTGTGAAACCGCATCATATTCATAAACACTTCTTACTCCATTTGGCAATATCTTTTCTATTAGATTACCTTTAGCATCATACTTGTACTTTGTCTCTTTACCATCAGTTGTAACTTTTATTAACCTGCCAACAACGTCATATTCGTACTGCACCAATCGCCCGTTAGGATATTTTATTGCAGCCTTTTCTCCTCTTTTGGTGTAACTGTATTCAAATGCTCTGCCTTTGTAATCAACTACTTTTGTTACCCTACTCAAAACATCATATTCATATTTTTTGCTTCCTAACCAATCATTTACTTCAACAAGCCTGTCTAAATTATCATACTTGAACTCCACAGTTTTCCCATCTGCATAGGTTATCTTTGAAAGATTGTTCACTGCATCATATTCATACTTTGTAGTGTTGCCGTTCTTATCAACACTTTCAATTAAATTTCCATCTGCATCATAGGTATAAACTTTTACATTGCCTAACGCATCTTGCTCTGATACTAACTGCCCTCTTTTATTGTATTTGTACTTTATTACTATTTCCTTCAACTGCTCCGAATACTTTTCACCCTTTGTTTTGTTCATTCTTTCTATTGTCTCTTTTGTTACTCCCATAAATTTGTGAATTTCTATTACGTTATCATTTGAATCATAAACAAATATTTCCCGCGCACCATCAGGCGAAATTACCTCTACAAGTCTATCAACAGCATCATATATAAATGTGGTCTTGTTACCCTTTGCATCAATAATTGCGCTCAGCTTTCCTGTTGGCGTATACTCATATCTTTTAGTGCTGCCAAGAGCATCTTTTGTCATGACTAATCTGTCACAGTTATCATAGTAATACTCTGTAACCTGACCATTGGCATCAATATATTTCTTCAAATTACCGTTTCTATCATATTCAAATCTGTTTGTTGAACCATCTGCAAAGGTTATCTTGACTAAATTCCCTTTTAAATCGTATTCATAGCGTGTTGTTGCTCCAACCTCGTCAGTTTCAGTGCTAATGAGCCCAAGCGCATTATAGCTGTATTTTACAATGTTCCCTTGTGCATCTTTTTTAGCAACAAGTTCACCTGCTGGATTGTACTCATATTCGGTTACATTTCCCTGCGCATCAATAATTCTCTTTATCTTGCCATCGTAGGTATACTCAAATTTTGTACTTCTGCCTTTTGCGTCAATTTCTTCTATAACTCTGTTAAGAGCATCATAAACATACTTGGTCTCTTTCCCTCTACCACTTACTACTCTGGTCACATTACCGTTAGGGTCGTATTCGTACTTCACAATAAATCCTTCTTCATCTTTCACTGCAACAAGCCTGTTCAAGTTATCATATGAATATTCTATAAAAGTGCCATCCGGTTTTATTATTTTCTTCAAATTCCACATATTATCGTATTCAAATTTTGTCACCCTACCAACCGCATCTGTTATCTCACTTAGCTTGCCAATTTCATTGTATTTGTAAATTGTTTGTCTTCCAAGCTGGTCAATTATTTTTGTCACATTGCCTTTAGCATCATATTCAAATTCTTGAGACGTATTGTCAGGATACTTTATTGAGGATATATAACCTGCTTTTGTCCACGAAAATACTGTTTTATTACCCTCGGGCTTAATCATCCCAATTAATCTGTTGAAAGTGTCATACTCATAAGTGGTTATACTTCCCAATGGATCTTTTACTTTTGTTACGTTTCCTTTCTCATCATATTCTAACTCCTGAACTGCTCCATTTGGATAGATAATTCTTTTAGGAAGACCCTTTTCGTTATATTCTACCTTGGTTTCTCTTCCAACTTCATCTCTTGTTAATATCACATTGCCTTTATCATCATACTCAAAAGTAATAGCAGTTCCATCGGGATTTCTAATTTTTATTAAATTGTCTCTACTGTCATATTCAAATTGTGTAACAAAGCCAAGAGGATTAATTTCTTTTATTAGGTTGCCTTTTTCATCATATTCGTACCTGTAACTGTTGTTATTCTTGTCAATATAACCAATTATCTGATTGTTGTCGTCAAAGACATACTGAACCTTTCCATCTTCAAATTCATGTTCGAATATTCTGTATTTACCATCTTTTTTATAAACAATTTTAGCTCCATTTGGCTGAATATATGTGGTAGTGTGAGCAACATCATCATACACAAATGTGTGCAAGCTACCGTCTGCTGTTTGCTGACTTATTACTCTGCCTTTTTCATCATATACGTTTACTACTTCTGAAACTCCAAGCGGATTTATTATTTTTGTAAGTCTTCCTTTTTCGTCATATTCATATCTGTATCTGTTCCCCTCAACATCTGCAAACCAAATTAACCTGTCCCCATCATAGCCATATTCAACAAAACGCCCATTGTTATCAGTAACTTTTGTCACATATCCATCTGTATTGTAATGGAAGGTTAAATATCCAATCAAAGATTCAATTTTTACAAGTCTACCATCCTCATAAACCAGAGTTGTTTTATTGCTATTTTCATCTTCTATTGCTATTAATTGCCCGTCCAAATTAAAATAGAATTTGACCTCTCCATTGAGTTCAAGTATATAATCGTTCTGGTTTTTAGTGATAAATTTTTTGTTATCAAAAATTGATATATATTTGCCAATATCTTGATTAAAAACAAAATCTTCTGCATGCCCATCATTAAAAAATACTCTTAGTTTTTCGCCCACTTTTTTAAGTTTAAAATCAAATGAGTATCTCCAATTATTGCCAAATATGCCCTTGTATGAATCAATAGAATTATAAAATCTGCTAAATACTATCTTGTTACTACCCTCAATAGAAATATCATCAGAACTTGTTACAAAATTACCCACCGCTGGATTTACAGGCTCACCTACTAAACAGCTTGTGCCATTCTCAATGGTCTCAATTCCAGTTTGATATAAAAACTGGTCGCCAGCTGGATGGGGAGGTATTTTTATTGTTCTTGATAAAACTTTACCCTCAACATTATCTGCCACAACTGCAACAGAATAAGTCAACGTGGTTTCATCCGTAAACGGTTCAACGAATACCTTCCACGAAACTAAACGTTCTTCTCCTGGTTTTAAACTGTCAATAGTTTTTTCAGCTTCTTCTTCAATATCAAGTCCGTCAGGTAATACAATCTTTGCTTTTACATTGTTTACCTGGACATTTGAATTGTTCATTATATAAGCTGTTACAGTAAAAGGATTTGGATAATAATCATTTTCATTTGCTTGAATTTCACTTACAGATGTTAGACTTACCGCTAAAGGTGGTCTCAGTTCCTGTGTAAATTCGCCTATACCATAATATGTTACAAACTCTTTTTCTTCATTAGGAAGAAGAATTTCATTTTCCCAATATATTGCAACAGCACTGTCACCACCATATGAAGTACCATTAGAAAACCTCACATTTGGGTTAACTGTGTAATTCTATGGAGTACGATACAAATTTGACCAGTGAGCAAATTGAACTCTATCTGGTCTATTTCCTTTATCTGTATAAAATATCCCTTGAGTTATTATAGTGGGATTTGTAAGTGTATCAAAGGCTTGATAATATTCGGGTATATTATCACCAGAAAGTTCAATCTCGTTAGTAACTGCTCCAAGCCCTGGTACTCTAAATGGTGCTCCATCGTTACTTCCAAGCATTGTGTCAAGCATTATCCTAAGACCAATATTTTTAGCTCCTGTTGAACTATTTTTTATTTTATACTTTATCTGAACAGTATCTTCTCTTGGAGTTGTGGCACTTTTGACAATAGAAAGCTCTTGAACAATATATACCTCATTTGCTACTTGCTGGCACAATGAAGTGGTTCCACTGTATAAAAAAGATGAAGGATTGAAAATAAAGTATGAACCATCAATATTGACTGTTGTATAGCTTGACCATGCTCTAGGATGTCCATAAAGCATTATTTTACCATCATCATTTGGATTTGAAGGATCACCTTTTCTTGCTCCTATTGTAAAACGGCCTTTTTCAGTATTATTTACAGCTTCAAGAAAATATTCTATAAAATCATTGCCAATAAGCTGTGATGTATTTTGAACTGACGCTGACAGAAAAGCTGAGTTTGTGGAAAAAGTAGTTAAGCGCGAGATTGACTTTGTCTCAACTTGTGGAGCAAGGCTTTTTTTATAATTTTTATATTCCTCCTCGCTCATTTGAAGAAAATTCTGCTGATCAGAAGGAACTGTGCTGACTTGCTGAGCAAAGGCTGTGAGATTAAAAAATACATTAGTGGTTAAAAAAGATAACAAAAGCAGCAATGACACAATTTGTTTTGTTATTTTCTTCATTCTATCCTTTCCCCTCGTCTATATAGTATTTTTTGACAATATTATACTTTTAATTTTTCTTAACTGTCAACTATATTTTACATTTTTATAATTTATATCTTAAGTAAGCATTATATAAGCATTATAAATAAAAAGGTTGGCAAAAACTAATCTTTGCCAACCGCAAAAATGTATACGTTGTTAAAATATATACGTTGTTATATTTTAGTGATAACATCCTTTAAATATTCAAACCCAAGCCTTAGTCCCTCTTTTACTTTTTCTTCAGTTCCTTCATACTCTGGGTCTTCATGTTCTATGCTCACAACAAAGCTATAGCCGTTTTGTTTTAGTTCTTTCAAAAATGCTTTCCAATCAATCTCGCCACGACCTGGCATTCTGTACACCCAGTAACCCATATCCCATTCATCTTTTCTTTGAATCTGGCTACCAAAAATGGAATATTTATTAAGCTTGTCTTTCAAAATCTGAGTATCCTTTGCATGGACATGGAATATTTTGTCTTTGAACTCTTTTATGACCGAAACAGGGTCAATCCCAAGCCAAATAAGGTGTGACGGATCAAGGTTCAAACCAAAGTTGTCATACGGAAGCCTTGAGAACATCTCCTCCCAAAGCTCAGGTGAATACGAAATTGTACCTGTCCAACCACCGTTTGAGTTCCAGCCTGGCATAGGACAATTTTCTATTATAATAGAAACTCCTTTTTCCTTTGCGTACTCCAAAATCTCTTTAAACACAATCTCAAACTCGTCAAAGTTTTCCTTGATTGTTTTGTTATAGTTTCTCCCAACAAAGGTCCCAACATACTTGACTCCAAGAAGATTTGCTGCATCAATCACCTTTTTTAAATGGTCATGGTAAGATTTTCTTATCACAAGATCAGGGTGCAGGTTGTTGTCATAGTATGCAAGAGAAGAAATTTGCATATTGTTTTGTTCAAAAAGCTTTTTGATTCTTTCTGCTTCGTCTCTTGTAAGCCTTACAACATCCAAGGTTGTGCTAGAGTAGTCTCTTGTATTTTTTACAGGCCAGCACGCAACCTCCAACATCTCAAAACCAACACTTTTTGCCCACACAACAAGATTTTCAAGGCTTTGTTTTGGCAGGCAGGCTGTTAAAAACCCAAGTTTCATGCTATCGTCAGCTCCTCTTTTTATTTTTTGAATCTTACCCAATGTTTAATAATCAATCCTCACAATCTTGCCAGTCTTTGCTGACTCAAAACATGCAAACACAACCTTCATTGTCTTTAAGCCTTCTTCCCCAGAAATTTTAGGTGGTGTGTTAGTCAAGATACAATCAATAAATTCGTCTACCACACCTGATTTTGTTTGTCTTTCGTTTGTCTGCATTGTGTCAAGCTCAAAATATGCTTTTTGACCGTTTGCATATCTTATTATCATCGAAAATTTTGGGTCTGCGTAAAGCGTGATTGAACCCTTCTCACAGTAGATTACAGTAGAGTTATCTTCACTTCCTGGATATGTCCATGAAGCTGTAAGCGTTCCAATTGCGCCGCTCTGTGTCTTTAAAATGCAGACTGCATTGTCGTCAACGTCAATTAGCTGGCCATTTGGATACTTTTTGGAAAGAGTTGTAACAAACGCAGCTGCCTCAACAAACTCCTCCCCGAGCAAAAACCTCATAAGGTCAATCTTATGAACGCCAAGGTCACCCATAGCACCAAATACAGCCAAATCCTTATGGAAAAACCATGTATCAGGCTTGTCTGAGCTCCAGCTCTCAGGTCCTCCATGACCAAATGTTGTCTTAAAGCTTAGAACCTTCCCAAGCTCACCGCTTTGAATTATTTCTTTTGCTTTTTTGTGGGCACTATTAAACCTTTGGTTATGAGCAATCATTAAAAACCTGCCTGTCTCTTTTGCAGTTTCTACCATCATTCTGCACTCATCTTCTGTTGTTGCCATTGGCTTTTCACAAAGAACATGAGCACCCTCTTTTAAAGCTTTTATAGTAGCATCAGCATGAAGATAATTTGGCGTTGCAACTATTACTGCATCAGGTTTTATTTCTTTGAGCATCTTTTCGTAATCATCATAGACGTTTCCAACTTTAAATTTTTCTGCAATAGCTTTTGCATGGTCTAAATTCCTGTCACATACAGCAACAAGCTCAACATTGGGATTTTGCTTTGCCTCCGGCGCATGTCTGTGCTTTGTTATTGAACCGCATCCAATTATTGCAAGTCTTACTTTTGTCAATTTGGTCTTCTCCCTTCGTTAGTGTAAATGATTACATATATCATTATATACTATTGTGTAATCAATTACAATGGTTTTAAAATAAAAATAAACATCAGGCAGACTCTCTTGTTTTGAGCTCATGAGGAAGTATAATTCTTTGCTGTTTTAAAGTACCAGGGGTTTCAAGCGTATCAATCAAAATCTGAGCAGCTTTTTCGCCTATTGAGTACATGGGCTGTGCAACTGTTGTGATTGATGGCTCATACAGCCTTGACATCATGATATTGTCAAAACCTGTCACAGAAAACTCATCAGGGACTTTAAGTCCCAGAGCTTTGGCAGCCTTTATCGCCCCAACTGCCATCAAATCTGAAGAGCAGGCAATTGCATCATATTTTTTAAGACAACAAAGGTTTTTGAGCTTCTCATAAAGCTCTGCCCAACCATAGCTGCATCTTATGACGTTCTCTTCTCTAAACTCAAGTCCATTTTCTTCAAGAGCTTTTCTGTATCCTTCTTTCCTTTCAAACTCAGAAGGAATCTCCTCGTTTCCAATTGCGCATAAAATATTTTTCTTGCCTTTTTTTATGAGGTAGTCTACAACGTCATAAAAGGCTCTTTTGTGGTCTATTGTTACAAATGAAGTGTCCAAAAAAGGATAAAACTCGCATGCCTGAACAATCCTTTTTGTGTCAAGCTCTTTGCAAAAATCAATCTCAATCTTTGCAGATGCAATTATTGCCCCATCAACCTGTTTTCTTTCTATAAGCTTTAAATACTCAGCTGCAATCTCAGGGCTGTTTTGCGTTGTGCAAAGAAGTATTCCATAACCATTCTTTCGTGCAGTATCCTCAATACCTTTAACAACACGTGCAAAGTATGCATTGGCAATTGTAGGAAGTATAACTAATATCAGATTTGACTTGTCTTTTCGGAAGTTTCTTGCAAGAAGGTTAGGCTTAAATCCCAGTTCTTCTATCGCCTTTAAAACCTTCTGTCGCGTTTGTTCAGAAACCTTTTCTGAATTATTCAAAACCCTTGAAACTGTTGCAACAGAAACACCAGCTCTTTTGGCAACATCTTTGACTGTTGGCATTTCACACCCCCAGATACTTTTACTTTTGTTTTTTATTTTATACCTTTGAAAAAATCCTTGCAACCTTTGTAATTACTTTGAATTATATCCGAACAATAGCGTCAAGTTACTGTCTTTCTTGGGCTCTTTTTATTCTTACCTTGAAGAAAATCAAAACTGTGCACAAAAGAGTAAAGATTGTAGCAAGTACAAAAGGCAAACTTTTTGAAAAGGTATAACACTGCCCGGCTATTGCACCAACCGGCATGGAAAAAAGAGAGATTAAAAACATTGTGATTGACAACACATGCGCTCTTCTGCTGTCATCAACAGAATTTGCCAAGATAGCATCAACAAATGAATAATATACTGCAGCTCCTATGCTGCCAAGCACTGTTACAATTATCATCAAAATAAAGCCAAACGTTCCAGGTGGTGCAACCAAAATCAGAGCATTTGAAACTGTAATTGAGAGCATTCCCCAAAAAAGAACACTATCATGTTTTTGTTCTTTGAGGTTCGGAATTAAAAATATTACAAATATAAGGGCTACCGTACTCCACAGCGTAGGAAACACCGAAATTATACTATCTGGATAATGCAAAGCTTCACTCAAGTAAATATTTTTATATGTGTCTCTGAATATCAGGGCAACGTTGCCAAATATGGTGACAAGTACTATCAGTAGAAGTTGCCTGTTTCTGAACATATACTTTAAACTGTCAAACCACTCTGAAAAACCATTATTATTGCTATCAGAATTTTCCTGCGCAAGTTTTTGCCCCACAGAGCTTTCAGACGTCACAAGATGTCTTACAACAATTAGTATATTTACTAAAATCCCAAACGCAAGGACTGTCCATTTAGTTGCAGGTATCAAGCCAAACCTTGCAACAAGGACGCCCATTACAGGCGCAAAAAGGTTACCCATATTCCACACAAATACAGTTACAGAATAGATTGCAACTCTTTCGTTTTCGGTTGCATCTTCCATTAAAAGAAGTCGCCATGCAAGTTCAGGAATTCTCATAAGTCCGTTAAAAATGGTAGCAATTAGAAACCATGTAAAATCTTTTGCAAAGAAAAATATATATGCATACACGCACCACGACAGAAAATCGCCAATGAGGAGAACCTTTTTGCGTCCAAACCTGTTCACAAGCAGTCCTGCAAATGGTGATGTGATAAGCATCACCAGGTTCAACACTGTTGACAGCAGTCCTATCTGGTAATCCTTTACTCCCACTCTTGTCATGTAAAGTGAAGAGTAGATGATATACATGGCATAGGGAATAGTGAAAATGGGCTCAAAAAATAGGATCTTTTTAGCGTTTGGATTTATCTCTTTGAATGCTAAAACCATCTGCTGCAGCTGTGCCTTGATCCTTGTCATAAAAATCACCCCGTATGTGTAAAACCGCTATAAATAGCAAAAAATTTAGACTTTGCCACCAATTTTAATATTGTCGATACCTTCCTGTTTTGCACGATTGTAAATCTCTTGCAAGTATTCTATCTCCAAGTCTTCGGTGCCACTTATTTTCTCATTCAAAACTTCAGGTGTGTATTTATAAGGTTTTATGACATAAAGCTTGGCATCTTTTAGAAGTCTTGCAATATTCAATATATCTTCAACTGTATGAAGGTGTTTGTTCACCGTTGTTCTGAATTCATAGTCGATATTTGAATTTTTTAATATCTCTATTGACCTTCTGATTTTGTCAACGTCAGAAAAGCCTGTGATCTGGGGGTATTTTTCAAGTGGGGCTTTTACGTCCATCGCGACATAGTCAAGAAGACCAGCATCTAAAAGCCTTTGTAAAACCTCCGGTCTTGAACCATTTGTGTCAAGTTTAACAAGTAATGAACGATTTTTTATTTTCTTTATAAACTCAGTTAAATACTCTTCATTCAAAGTTGGTTCTCCACCTGTTATGCATACCGCATCAACTATACCTTTTCTTTTATCCAAGTACTCAAAAAAGATATTGTCATCCATAAACTCACCTTTGAAGTTTACAAGCTGTGAATTGTAGCAAAATGGGCACGAAAAATTGCAGCCACCAAAAAAACAAGTAGCTGCAATCTTTTTCGGATAGTCAACAGTTGATATTTTCATAAAATCAACAAGCATATTCTATATCTCCTTTTAAATAATCTCTTGATTATATTCTTTTTTGTCAAACCACCACGTATTTTATTTTAACCTCTTTTTATCACTATTTGCAAACCTCTAATTTTTTAAAAACAAGGAAAAAAGAAAATCTATTCAAGCTTTTTCCTTATCAATTTAATATTTTGCTCATCCTTGCAATAAAATTCATATTCACAGCCACAACAATCCTTTTTCACACAATCTTCTATTATTGCAAGCACATCCTTTCTACTTTTAATACTTCTTATCCTTCTTATAACATCCATCACATCTTCAAGGTGCTCTTCTTTTAGTTCATAGTCAAACTTTCTACCTTCTCTTAACCAAAAGATAGAAGAAAAAATATTTTTCTGTGGAAATCTTTCTTTCATTGCCATTGTGTAAATGAAAAGCTGTGGAATGTAAATATTGAATTTTGTATCATCAAAATGAAGGTTCGTTTTAAAATCAACAAGGAAAATCTTATCTTCAAGATGGTACACCTTGTCAATTATCCCATATATCATTTGATTGCCAAGTTTGAAATAAAATCTAATTTCGCTTTCCTCTTTTATCACTTTATCTTTGATTTCCTTTACAAACTGACTTTCAAAAAAGTTTAAAATAAGCTCTCTCACAATCTTTTCACTTTCAAAGTCATTTTCAAGCACGGCTAAGGCAATGTTGGTATCCAAACTCTTAATATCTTTCAAGCTCGTGAGCTCTAAAACTCTGTGAACGGTTGTACCAAGTACTTTTGCGTTCTGTTGTATCTCCTCTTTTGAGCTCAGTTCATCAAAAACTGGAAGACCCATAATATACTTTAACGAAAACATGGCAGGACATCTTTTAAAATCCATTATGTGTGAAGGTGACAAAAACTTAAACCTATTTTCAAACTCGTCAGGTAAAATCATTAGAGGTAATGTACTTTCAATTGTATTTTTCTGTTTACAAGTAAAATCATTAGATAGATCTTCTTCAGTGTCTTTTATCTCCACAACTTCTTTTTCAATTCCAATCTCCTCTGCCTTTGCGAGAATGTAATTCAAACCCACCTCTTCACCAAACGACTTTACCCCTCCTCTTTTCTTTATAGCTTCTCTTAAGCTTGAGTTTATCAAGAAAAGCCCTGCCATCGGTCTTGTTATGGCAACATAAAAAAGCCTTTTTCCCTCTTCTTTTTCCTGCTGTTTTGATATATTCTTTATTCTTGTGTATTCTTTTTCCATCCAAAAAGGAGCAATTCTATACTCTCTTGTGCTTGTATCATAAGAGCCTCTCAGTTTTGGACTTCTGCCCGGAAAGTACCCTGTGCTCTCGCAAAGTCCGACCAAAAACACTATTGGAAAGCTGAGTCCTTTTGCTGAATGTATGCTGATAAGTACTGCGCTGTCATCAAGAGAAGAAAAGCTTGAAAACCTTTCGCCTTGATAATTTATAAAATTGTAAAGTTCTTCTATCGAAAAACTTTTGCTCTCTTCTGCCAAGTCATAGAAAAGTCTGACATTTTCGTATGCACCCTTGCCAAAAAACTTGTAGACCTTGTAGCTATATTCGAACATGTCTTCAAACTCATATAAAATCTCTGAAATCTTTTGGACAAACAGGTTATCACGCTGTTTTGCAATAAATTTTAAAACATCTTCTGGAACATAGCATTCTATTTTGCTCATCTCGTAAAAGAGAAGCGTGAATTTGTCCACTTTAAATATGTCATTTGCAAGAAGTCTTAAGTACCCGGATTTTTTGTCTGGATACTGCAAAATCTCAAGAAGGCCTAAAAGCGGTACTATCTCTTTTTGCTCCAAAAGCCCTCTTTTGAAGTTAATATCAAGTGGAACATCATAATCCTCAAACACCCTTTTGTAAATATGAGCAATGTTTTGAATTTTTCGCGACAGCACTGCAAAGTCAGAGTATTTTACCTTTCTTTTTGGCTTGCCACCCACACTTATCTCAAAACCACTTTCAACCATCTCTTTTATCTTTTTTGCAACATAAATAGCTTCATTTTGAATAATCTCTTCTCTTGCTTTATTTACAATCTCCACAACCTTTAAAAATCCGTCAGCTTGATGCTTGTAAGAAAGCGGCTTGTAGTCCGGAAAAAGTATTGTAGCAATTTTGTCTATCTTTTTGCCAAGCTCAGAGTTTGTTCTAAAGTTTTCACAGAGTTCTAAAACCTGACTGCAGTTTTCCATAGCTTCATCAAAAACCTCTGGCTCTGCACCCTGAAAACGGTAAATGGACTGTTTTTTGTCTCCCACATAATAAATGTTTTCAGCAATATTTTCAAATATCGATTTTTGCAAAAAGTTTGAATCTTGAAATTCATCGACAATTAAGAATTTAAATCTGTTTTTTACATCTCTATTTACCTCTGGAACGCTTAAAAGCTCAAAGGTCCTCTGCAAAACCAAATCGTATGTGAGTTCTTTTAAAAACTGGTCATTTAACCTGTCTGACAAATGCTCAAAAATGTAAAAAGTTTCACTTTCAAGGTGACAAGTTTTCCCGACATACTTTGCTGAGTTGGAATACTCCTGTGCTATGCTTTCAGCAAAGTGGAAATACTCCTCAATGAAAAACCTCTCCTGCGGCAGCTTCCCCAAAGTTGCAGGAAAAACTGAAAGATAATCGTCTATAAGTTCAAGTATCAGTCTGTCTATTTCAGGGACAATTTTAAAGTTTGCATCAACCTTTGCCCATGCCCAGTAAAATCTTAAAAGATACATACAAAATGAATGTATGGTCTTAATATGGGAGTTTTGAATCTTTGAAATTGTGAGCAAATCAAGCCTTCTTTGCTTTGCTTTTGAGATTATTCTATTTTTAAGTTCCCTTGCAGCTTTTTCAGTGTACGTTATGCAGACAATTTCAGTCGGTAAAATCTTTTTCTGGCTGATTAAGTCTATGTACAAGTTTGCTATGTTTTCTGTTTTTCCACACCCGGCAGAAGCACTATAAATGATTATATCACTCATTTTCACAACCATCCCCTGATGTTCTTGTTTTTAAAACAACAGACAAACATGGCTATATTCGCAAGAAAAACAGTTTTTAACAGACTTTGCTTTTTTATAAGTTTCAATTTCACCAAGTTTATTGATCCCTTCTTTTATCCCACTTAAGATCTCTTGAGTTAACTTATCCAAAGAACCATTTGTATTTTCATAAATTACGAATCGTGGTTTTTCAAAAAGATATATGGCAGCAACTTTGTCCAGCTCAAAGATGTAATTAGCAATCCAAATCTTGTCAATCTCTTTTTCAGACGAAATTTTTGCTTTTACAAAGCCGCATATTTCTTGGTCATCAATTTTTACAACAAAATTAGGAAAGAGTTGAAGTTCAACTCCTTCAAACATCTTTCTAACTACAAATACCTTGTCTTTCATATTTTGAGGAGTAAACTCTTCAACCCCGTATTCATTCATTCTCTCAACAATTTCAAGAGATATTTGCATAATATCTAAAGCTGCAAGTTTTTTAACCGGTTCATTATGCGTATAGCGAATATTGGAAAGCAAAAAATCAAGTGTCTCCTGAGGATCTTTTGAGGAAAGTATCTTTTGAATACATGAAAACAAAAGCTGCAAGTTCGAAAGAAAATGTTTTTCTTCTCTTTCTTTCTCGTCAACATCAAACTTTTTGAAAGCAAACTTCAAAGGACAGCTCTGATACTCAATAAGCTCTCTATCTTTTATCTGGTTAATTTCTGGAACCTCAGCACACGTGTAAGTTTTCCCATCATCTTTTTTATTTACATTCTTTATAAACTTATATTCCCTGTATGTCACCTTATCGTCACTTGGTATGTAGCTTTTTAAAACAGGTACTTCTTCAATACCTTCTAACTCCAAAAATGGGCTCTTATTTGTCTCTGTTTGGTAGTAACGAGGATATGACATATACACATCATAGGAGTTTAAAACGGTTCTAAAGTGCACAAGGTCTTTTTGAAATATGTAGTCAAAATTCTTTATCTCATCGAGCATGAGCTCTTCTTTTAATCTCATGTTTCGTAAAAATCCTTCAGAATTTGAGCGTGGCAAAATATCATCCGAAAGACCAATCAGATAAACCTTTTGATAATTAGAGCCCAGAACATCTTGAATGCTGAGAACATCAATGCCGCTTAAGATATTAATCGAAACGTCAACCATCTTCTGAGAAAGAATGGTTTTAAAAATACCCAGAAACTCTTCAAAAGTAAAATCAGAGTCAAATTCTTTAAAGTCTTCCTGGCCTTTTTTGAATATCTCATTCAAATGATAAAAAGCCTTTATAAATTCAATGTCATTTACAAATTCAGCATGTTTTGTTATTCCTAATCTCTCAAAAACTTTTCTAGTATTTTCAAGCCAGCTAACAAATGGCTTTGGCAATTTATCATATTCATTTTTTATTCTCTTTAGTCTATTGAAAACCCGCCGAACCTTTATAAGGTTTTCAATCACATCATCAAATGCATATAAATTTGCAAAAAACTCCAACTCTTCAAGCACAAATTCTATCTGCTCAAGCTCCAAAATACTCATATTTTTCATCTTTGAAAACAAAATCTCAAAGTCTGCCTTTTCTGTGTTCAAAAATTTATGCGATACTATCCGTTCAAAATTCTTTTTATCAAACTCTCCACCCAAAAACTCTAAAAGCTCTAAAACAAACCTGATAAATCCAAATTCTATAAGACTCTTCTGACAGCTAAGATTTACAGGTAACATCTCCTCAGAAAATGTCTGCACCAAAGCATCTTTATACCTTTCCACACTTGGCACAACAACTGCTATCCTGTCAAAACCTGCTTTTCTTTCAGAGATGTCTTTTTTAATCTCTTTTACAAGAGAATTTATCTCAAGGATTATGTTTGGATAGGAATAAACTTTAAGCTGACAAGAGGGTGAGTCTAAATTACCCAATGAATACTCTTTATTTGTACTAAACACTATGTCAAATCCAAGCGATTCTAAAAACTTGGCAGTTTCTATGCAGATCTCAATATCATCAAAAAATGGCATAAAAACTTCTATATCAGTTATTTCCTCTGCAATAAGTTTTAGTATTCTCTTTTGGTCGCATCTGAAATCTGTAAAAAATGCTATCTTTGCGCAACTGTAGTCTTTAAACTCAAGTCTGTTTTCTTCAAAAAGTTTTATTGCCAAATCCTGAAGGTATGAAAAGTTGACAAGGTTGTTTTGGTCAAGGTATTCCTTGTACTTTTCAAAAAGCTTTATTAAAAAACCATAATTTTCAGCTGACTCAAAATTGTTCTGAGAATAGTCCTTTGATTCTAAAAACATCAAATTCAAAAGGTATATTACCTGATTTGTAAACTCGTATGTCAAAACATTTTCAAAGTTTGTTTTCCCTTTGAAAATACTTTTGAGAAGTTGAAATACAACTAAAACCTCTTGTTCCCTTGTGATTACCTTCCGTGTCTTTAGCACCTCATTTTTGGCAGGGGTTATTAAATCATCAAATGTAAATATATCGGTATCAAAAAGAACTCGGTTTTTCTCAACAAGCCTTTCTTTGAGCTTATTTATAACAAAGCGTCGAGGAAGAATTATGAGTTCATTTGGTTGTGCATCATCAAGAAGGCTTAAATTAAGTTTTTTTAAAAGGTATGCTTTTTTCATCTTTGAGGTTTCTCCTCTCAAGGAAAAATTAAATGATAGTATGTTATATTGAGAAAATTATACTATATTTTCCTATTGAAAGTCAAAGAAAAATAAAAAGGCTGCTTTCGCAGCCTCTTTGCATTTTTTATAATTATTTTAATGTTTAAAATTCTTAATTATCTCGACAGCCATCTCATATTTTTCGAAGGGTGGCATAATGTAGATACCACTTACCATATGTTTTATTTTTTCAACTATCTCACAGGCAATCTCTACTCCCTCTTTTGCAGGCTCTTTAGAAGAACGCATTCTTTCTCGGATTTTGTCGGGTATTGTGATTCCTGGTACTTCATTGTGTAAAAACTCAGCATGGCGTGAAGACCTTAGCGGCAAAATTCCACCCAAGATTGGTGGTAGTGAAAAATTAACCTTTTCTAAAAACCTTTCTAGCGTCTCAGGTTTATAAATTGGCTGTGTTTCGATAAAGTGCGCCCCATTTTCAATTTTGTGTTTGAGCTTTTCTATCTCTTTTTCCAAGTCATCCGCATTGAGATTTAGCGCAACGCCTATTGTAAAATTTGTTGCTTTTCCAATTGGATTGCCCATGTAATCTGTACCACTGTTTAGCCTACTTAAAATCAAAACAAGACCTTCAGAGTTAACATCAAACACTGGTTTTGCCTGTGGATGATCGCCAATTGATGGTGGGTCGCCTGTAAGCGCCAACACATTTTTAACCCCAAGCGCTGCTGCACCCAGAAGCTCTGACTGAAGAGAGATAAGGTTCCTATCCCTGCATGTAAAGTGCAGTATTGACTCCATACCCAGCTCTTCTTTGAGTATATGAGCAAGAGCAATTGGAGAGATTCTGACCCTCGCCATTGGAGAGTCTGCAATGTTTACTGTGTCTGCTCCAGCATCTTTTAAAAGCTTCACACCCTCTTTTGTCTTTTCAAGTTCAATTCCCTTAGGTGGACTTATCTCAACTGTAAAGATAAATTTCTTGCCAAGCTTTTGAGAAAGCTCAGATGGAGTGTCTTTTAAAACTGTTTTTTGTTCCTCTTTTCTCTCAACCACTTCAACTTCTATGCTAGGTAAAAACTCTTTTACTTTTTCCTTTATAGCTTTTATATGCTCAGGAGTTGTTCCGCAGCACCCACCAACAACTTTTGCACCAAGCTTTATATATTCAGGAACAAATGATGCAAAATACTTAGCTGATGTTGAATAAATAAGCCTTCCCTGCACAAGCTGGGGATACCCTGCATTTGGCTGGACAGAAAATGGACCTTTCAAATGCTGTGAGAATACCTTTAAAGCCTCTAAGGTCTTTTGTGGACCATTCCCACAGTTAAGTCCTACAACATCTGCATCTGTTACTTTTAAAAATTCTGTAACCATGTAAATATCTTCCCCGTATATTGTGCTCAGCTCTTTGGTAAAAGAAAACTGAATTATATATGGAATTTTATCATTTAGCTCCTTCAAAGCTTCAATTGCGATTTGAACCTCATGTGTTGATGCAGCTGTCTCAAAGATTATAGCGTCAACCCCTTCATCTAAAAGAAAATAAAGCTGTCTTTTGTACACCTCTCTTGCTCGTCTAGTATCTATCTCAAAACCACTGCCAACTGGTTTCCCAAGCGGTCCAACACTGCCTATGACAAAAACTTTATCGTCTGCAACCTCTTTTGCAATTTTAACAGCACTTCTGTTTATCCTCTCAACCTCGTTTTCAAACCCAAAAATTTTGAGTTTGCACTCATTTGCACCAAACGTGTTTGTCTCTATGCACTGTGCGCCTGCCAAAATATAGTCTGTGTGAATTTCCTTTACAAGCTCAGGATTGGCTATATTTGCCCACTCAAGTGGAAAGTCCAGCGAAAATCCTCTGTTCAAAAGCTCTGTGCCCATTGCACCGTCAAAAATTACGGTCGACTGTTCTTTCAAAAACTCTCTAAAGCTCTTCTTCAACTGAAAACCTCCTCATCTTATTCTTAAATCTGCACTTTGACTGCGCTTTTGCCGTGTATGCTTGATACTGTTCCATACACGCCAAAGTAATACCTTTCAATAACATCTGCATGAGATTTTGTTTTTATATCAAAAACATAAGGTTTTTTTGAAAAATCCTGAGATTCTATTAAAAATTCTTTTAAAACCTCAGGCTCTACATTCTCATCAATATCAACAAATATTGCATCCTCTTCAAGCCCTGCAAGTTCGAAGACAGCTTCGCTTGAGAAATCATTTGTTAGCTTGAATTCATAAAAACTAAACTTTTGAGAAATATCAAGCAAGGAATAAATTGATGTTATAAACTTCTTCTGTATACCACTTTCAAATGAAACCTCTTTCCCTTTTAAAACTTTCGATATTGCACTTATATACTCAGGGTTTGTGCCACAGCACCCACCATAGAGCCTGACTCCATTTTCAATAAACTCATCTGCCAAATTCACAAACTCAGGAATGCAGCTTTCATACACAGTCTTGCCATCAACCACTTTTGGCAGTCCTGCGTTTGGCTTTACTGAAAGCGGAACAGACGAAAAACCTTGCATCTGCTTAATAACCTCTAAAAGCTGTATTGCCCCTCCAGAGCAGTTAGCACCAACAATGTCACAGCCAATTAAACTGAAATAGTATGCTGCAACCTCTGGAGGAGTTCCCATCAAAAGCCTTTTGTTTTGTTCAAACGTAAAAGACACCAAACATGGTATATCTTTTTTCAGCACTTCTTTGACCTTTTTGTATGCAAAAAATGCAGCCTTTGCTTCTTTAATGTCAGACATAGTTTCAATCGAAACAAAATCCGCTCCTGCCTGAATTCCACTTAGAATCTGTTCGTAAAATATTCTTTCTGCCTCATCAAA
Organism: Caldicellulosiruptor obsidiansis OB47; assembly: GCF_000145215.1. Taxonomy (NCBI): domain Bacteria; kingdom Bacillati; phylum Bacillota; order Caldicellulosiruptorales; family Caldicellulosiruptoraceae; genus Caldicellulosiruptor; species Caldicellulosiruptor obsidiansis. The sequence goes on along the minus strand of NC_014392.1, from coordinate 346,168 downwards.
ACTCAGATCACCTGAGGGAACAAAAAGTCTACCTGTTGGTCCAACAGAAAGTCCAACATACCCTCCATACTCTTTTGCAACCTCTTTTGCAAGGCAAACCGCCCATTTGTTTATATTCTCAACTTCATTTTCAAGTCCATATTTTTTGAGCTTTTCTCTGTTTGCACCAAAGGTATTTGTCTCAACACAGTCAGACCCGGCTTCAAAGTACTGCCTGTGAATAGACGAAACTACATCCTGTCGTGTAACCGACCATAAATCAGGACATTCATCTTCTTTAAGACCATTTTGAATAAGCTGAGTACCCATTGCCCCATCAAAAATCAAAACTCTTCTGTAAAGCTCATCTTTTAGCAATGCCATTACCATCCTCTCTTCTAAATTTTAAAAAAAGCTGCTTAAAAAAAATTAAGCAGCTCTTCTAAAATACTTATTCATTGTCATTCTCGCTATTTTCTTTATTATTTTCCTTTTTTGTTTCTTGCTGGGTAATTTCATCAGCAACCTGCTCGCTGAAATCTGACTGAATAAGTTTCAAAACAGCCTCCAGTGCTTCTTTCTCATCCTCACCATCTGTAATAATTGTCACTTCATCGCCACAGTCAACCATAAGCGACATCAAACCCATTATACTCTTTGCGTTGGCTCTTTTCTCATCTTTTTCTATTAAAATGAGGGACTTGAACTTACTTGCAACCTGAACAAGCAGGGCTGCAGCACGTGAAGAGATCCCCTGAGAATTTTCAATCTTCATGTGAAGGCTTTGCATATACTATTCCTCCTTTTCTAAGTTCCTCGGCAATTTTATCTATTTTCCTCAGCCTATGATTGACACCAGATTTGCCAAGAGGATTTTTGAGCATACTTCCAAGTTCTTTCAAAGAGGCATCCTTGTATTTTATTCTAAGGCGTGCTATCTCTTGCAGATTCTGTGGAAGGCTGTCAATGCCAATTGTTCTTTCGATAAACTCAATATTTTCAATATGCCTCATAGAGGCATTTATAGTCTTCTCTAAGTTAGCTGTTTCACAGTTGACAAGGCGGTTGACATTGTTTCTGAGTTCTTTCACTATGCGAATATTTTCAAGCTCTAAAAGTGAAGAATGCGCTCCAATGATGTTTAAAAAATCTACTATCTGTTCACCTTCTTTTAAGTATACTACATAATGAGACTTTCTTTCAACAATTTTTGCCTCAAACTCAAAACTCTTTAAAACCTTCTGCAAAAACTCCGCATCATCCTTTGTCTTCACATCAAACTCCAAATGATACATCTTCTCAGGGTTTGTAATAGAACCGCATGACAAAAATGTTGCCTGCAAAAAAGCCTTTCTGCAACATTTTTTCTTCACAAGCTCCTCTTTTAACGAAAAACTGAGATGATACTCTTTTGCACCTTTTCTAACAAAATGAAGGTCTTTCAAAACGCCTATGTTGTCGCTGCTTGGAGGTAAAAAGATAGTATATACATAGTTTTTCTGCAGCTTACTATTTTTCTTGATACTTACCTCACAGTGTTTTGAAAACCCGTTTTTCATGAGAAGGAAAAAAGACCTTGCAGTCTGAGCATTTTCAAATGAAGTTTTAAATGAAAACGTCCCATCAAGCTCATATATGCTTCCTGCAAACTTCAAAAACGCTGCAACCGCAGCTTTTACACAACAGGAATTTTGAGAAAGCTTTCTGCTCACTTCTGATTTTGCAGTCGATGAAAAAGACATTTTTGTTTACCCCCAAAAAGAAAGCTTCCTTTGCTGTGTTTCAGCTCTTAAAGGGCTTACCAAAATTTTTCAATCTCAGATACCCTAACCTGTATTCATGGATCACATCCTTGCCATAGATGATGTTACTCACAACCCTTGCAAGCTTTGCTGAATTGTGACGAATAAGCCCGTTAGAAATGTTCAAAAGTCCTTCTTCTACCACTGTATATCCCTTCTCAACTGTTTTCTTGTCACTCCAGACAGGCTGTGCACCATCTTCCCTGTATCTCTCCAGCACTTCTGGAGGAATTGGCTGGTTGTTCACAATAACAATGTCAAAAATCCTTCCGCCGCAATGTCTCTCTATTGCCTCAATATGGTCATACAGTTGATAGCCGTCTGTCTCACCAGGCTGCGTCATGATGTTTGCAATGTAAATTTTCTTTGCTCTGCTTTTCTTTATACTCTCAACAACCTCCTTGAACACAAGATTTGGCATTATGCTTGTATAAAGGCTTCCCGGTCCAATTATTATCACGTCCGCCTTTTCAATCTCATCCAAAACCTCAGCATATGGTTTTGCATCAGAAGGAGTTATAAAAACTCTTTTTATTGGGGTCTTAGAATTTTTTACCTCTTCAGGAATTTTTGATTCACCAACAACTACCCTGCCGTCTTCAAGCTCAGCACAAAGATTAATATTGTCAAGAGTCACAGGCAGAACTTTTCCTCGAACTGCTAAAACCTCGCTCATGAGTTTTACAGCCTTTTCAAAGCTCCCTGCGATTCCTGTCATTGCAGCCAAGAACAGGTTACCAAAACTCTGACCTTTAAGACTTCCTTCCTTGAACCTGTAACTCAAAAGCTTTTGCATAATCTCTTCTGTATTTGCTAAGGCCAGTATGCAGTTTCTGATATCACCCGGTGGAAGCATGCCAAGGTCTTCTCTGAGCTTTCCAGACCCACCTCCATCGTCTGCAACAGTTACAACTGCTGTGATGTTTGCTGTGAGATTCTTTATACCCCTGAGCATTGTAGAAAGTCCAGTGCCGCCACCGATTGCAACAACCCTTGGTCCTTTTTCCAAAAACCCTTTTGAATATATAGCATCAAATATGGTCTTCTGGCTTATTCTGTATGGCAGACTCTTGTTCAAAAGCCTTATAAAACCCTTTATTAAACCCATCAGCGAAATCAAAAAAACTCCAATTCCTAAAGCAAATAATCCTATGCGCAAAGAGGTGCGAAGTTCCACTGAAACATTAAAAATATCAATGCTTTTTGTTAACGAAGCTGAGATCAAAATAATACTGAATAACATTAAAACAATCCATCTTTTTATATAAATACCTGGTTTTAAAAAATCAAATATCATTGGCATGTCACCCTTTTTTATCTTTCTCTATATCTCTATGAAATATTGAAACTTTATATCCCTGGTTTTCAACAGCCTTGAAAAGCTCTTCAGCCACTGTGACAGATCGGTGCTTACCACCGGTACAGCCAATCGCAATCACAAGCTGCCCTTTTCCTTCTTCTGCATAGTTTGGTATTAAAAATAAAATCAGGTCAAAAAGTTTTTGCAAGAATTTTTTTGTGACGTCCCATTTTAAAACATATTCTTTAACTTCAGGTTCCTTACCTGTTTTGTACTTGAGAGTATCCACATAAAACGGGTTAGGGATGAATCTGACGTCAAAAACAAGGTCAGCATCAAGCGGAAGCCCGTATTTAAATCCAAATGACATAATAGTGATTAGCATTGCCTCTTTTGACTTTTGCTGAACAAAAATCTCAAAGAGTTTTTCTTTTAAATCACGTGGCAAAAGCGTGGATGTATCAATCACAAAGTCAGCATACCTTTTTATATCCTCAAGCTTTTCTCTTTCCTTTTGAATGGCTTCTAAAATGCTGCCGTCACCTTCAAAACTGAGAGGATGTTTTCGCCTTGTCTCTTTGTACCGTTTTATAAGAACCTCATCATGTGCATCTAAAAAGAGGAGTTTAAAGTTGCGGTCATCTTTTTTTAGCTCCTGTAGAACATCTTTGAAGTCATCAAAAAGTTCACCGCCACGAATGTCTACAACCGCAGCAATCCTCGAAATCTTCTCTTTTGTTGCACTTGCAAGCTCAGCAATCTTGGGTAAAAACTGCGGTGGTAGGTTGTCTATACAAAAAAATCCCATGTCTTCAAACGCCCTTATTGCTAAGCTCTTACCAGCACCAGACATGCCAGTTATTATTACTATCTCCAACAAAATCACCCTTTTTTATCTTTTATTTTGGGTATTTATTTTGGGTATTCTGGCGCAAAAAGCGGTGTTTCAAAATCGCCTATGAACTGAATCTCAGGTTCAAGCAAGATTCCAAACTTTTCGTATACAGTCTTTTGAGCAAGATAAATGAGTTTTCTTACATCTTCAGCTTTAGCATCTTCTACATTTACGATAAACCCTGCATGTTTTTCAGATATACACGCACCGCCCATTCTATACCCTTTCAAGCCCGCATCTTCAATGAGTTTTCCTGCAAAGTTGTTTGGAGGTCTTTTAAACACAGAACCTGCACTTGGATAAGAAAGAGGCTGTTTTTCCCTGCGTCTTTTGGAAAACTCACTTGCTTTTTGCAATGGAAGAATATCTTCTTTGGCAGCAAATTCAAGGGAAAATGCTGCCCTCAGAAGCACCATTTTTTCTTCTTTTAATCTGCTGTGTCTGTAAGAAAATTTCATTTCTGACTTAGAAAGTTTCAAAATATTTAAGTTTTTATCCAAAACCTCTGCCCACTCAAAAACGTCTTTTATCTCGCTATCGTATGCACCCGCGTTCATATATACAGCTCCGCCAACAGTGCCAGGAATTCCTACTGCAAACTCTAAACCTTTGAGACCTTTTTCGCATGCTTTTTTGGCAATCACAGACAGCATTGCTCCGCAATCTGCTTCAATTAAATTCCCATCTATTTTAAAAGAATCTATCTTAACTGTCGTAATTACCGCTCCATTAAAGCCTTTGTCAGAAACAAGAACATTTGAGCAGTTCCCAACAACAATGTAATTTATTTTTTTCTCTTTTATTAAAGTTAGTATTCCTATAAACTGTTCGGTATTTTGGGGAAATACTATATATCTTGCTTTTCCGCCTATCTTGAATGTTGTAAACTCTTTTAATGGATGATCTTTTAGAAATTCAATACCTAAATTTTTTAAATACATTTCAAATTCCATTTTTCTATCACCTTAAAAGCTTCTGTTTCAAATTTATTATATTACATTTAAACAAAAAATTTAATTATTTTTTACCTCGACTGCCTCAATTTCACCTTCCCATGGCTTAAGTAACACAGAAAACAAGCTTTTTAGCGCTTTGGTGCTCCCTTTTTCAAAAAGCCACAAGTCTTCATACTCCTTTTTCAGTATCACAGGCATGCGGTTGTGAATATGCTTTATTTCTTCAGCTGGTTCTGTTGTAAGGATGACAAAACTATCTACAAGTATCCCACCTTCAAGCTCCACCCTTTTGTAAAGCCCTGCCATGTAAAAGACATTGCAATCTTTTGGTTTTATAAAAAACTTTTGTTTTTTGCTGCCATCTTTCTTCCACTCAAAAAAACCTTGAGCAGGAATCAGACACCTGTTTGAAATTATGCTAGAAAACAAAGGCTTCTCCAGGATGGTCTCAGCCCTTGCATTTATTATAACTTCTTTTTTGTTTTGAAGAGGCAATCCCCATCTTAAAATCTCAGCTTCTCTTTGAAAGTCCTTTGACACAATCGACGGAACAAACTCTGTAGGAAATATCTCACCAGACTTTACTTTCTGCAAAATAGGGCTTTTTTCATATTTTTGATAAATCTCATCTAAGATTTTTTTAATCTCTTCAATATTCTCATCAAGATTCAAAAAGTATCTACCGCACACAAAAATCAGCCTCCAAAGACCAGCTTTAGCTCTTCATATATATCCTTTATTGAACCATATATCAAATCTGGCTTCAAAGATGAAGCCTCAACATCTTCCATCCTTGTCTCACCAGACAGCACCAGAACAGCAACCATACCGCTATCCTTTGCCATTTTTATGTCTGTATAAAGCCTATCCCCTATCATCGCAATCTTGTTTTTTTCAACCTTCTTAAAATTTGAGATTATATCAACCATTATGGAAGAAGGTTTTCCAACAAATACAGGTTTTTTCTTTGTTGCATTCTCAAGCATGATGCAGATTGAACCACAATCTGGAATATATCTTCCACCATCTAAAGGACAAACAAGGTCCGGGTTTGTTGCCAGAAAAGGAACCCCTCTTCTTATAAGCTCACATGCATCTAAAAGTTTTTTATAGGTAAGCTGAGTGTCAAACCCCACAACAAGATAGTCTATGTTGTAATTTGGACTGTCAACAACAAAGATGCCCATCGACTTTAGCTCTCTTTTTAAAGATGATGTCCCAACAACATACACTTTTGGTGATCTTTTTTCTTTGTGAATTGTTTTGATATAAATTCCCATTGCCTGACCTGAAGTAAATACGTTTTCTTTTGTAATCTCAAAGCCCATGTTCAAAAGCTTTGAATAGTAGTCTTCTGAACTTTTTGACGAATTATTTGTCAAAAAAAGAAAATCTTTTTGGTTTTCCTTTAATAGCTTTATAAACTCTCTTGCACCTTCAAATACCCTTTCACCAAGATACACTGTGCCGTCCAAGTCAAGAAGGAAAAGGTCTATGTTCTTTAGAATACTGCTATGTTTCATTTGTCAACTTCCCCTTTTTCATTTTTTCGATGCTGACAAAGCTAAAAGCCTTTTTGCAAAATCTTCATAGCATTTTTGAGCATTGAAATTCTCTTCCCATATCCTTCTTGCAGCAAGACAAAACTTTTTATATTCCTCTTGGCTCATGGTAGCAAATTTTTCTATAAGGTTTGCAAGGTCATTGTCCGAAAAATTTTTATCAAGCAAAAATCCATTTATTCCATTTTTCACGATCTCTTTGGTTCCACCAACATCTGTTGCTACAACAGGTATTGCATATGACATTGCCTCCATAATGGATACTGGAAGCCCTTCTGACTGGCTGACATTTACAAACAGATTGAAGTTTTCTGTAGCATACAGATTTAAAATGTCTTCATTCTTCATAAAACCTAAAAATTTAAATTCAATATTGCTTTTTCTGCCCAGTTTTTCTTGAGCATACAATTTTATTTTTTCCAAAAGTTCCCCATCTCCAATGTGAGTCCATGAAATTTTAACACTGTCAATTTTCTCAAGGCTGTCAACAATCCTGTCAATCCTCTTAACAGGTACAACTCTTGCACAGCTGACAATTTTAAAAATCTCATCTTTTTTCTTATCAATGTTCACATTGTGTTTATTAAAAGTCCCGAGGTACGACACTTCTGCTTTGTTTGTTTGATAACTATTGTTTATATACTCAGCACCCATTTTTGAACAGGCAAAAATCTTATCTATGTTTTTAATGATAAACTTTTTGCACGGCTGAGGATAGCTTTCTTCATACAAATCGCCCCTGTGCGCTCTTGAAACCTTCAGCGCAAAAGGCTGGTTGTAAAGTGAAACTGATAGTGCCAAAAAATGAAACCAATATGAGTAAAGTATTGTATCCTCAGCAGGTATATTGTATTTCTTTATAAGCTTTTTAATATTCCTTAATGTGATGTTTGTAAGAAAAGTCCATCTAAAAACCATCCACAGATTCAATAGCCTGTATGAAAAAGGTTTTGGAGAAAACACTGCCTTGATTGCTTCTTTTATCATAAGTCCAATAAGTTTGGGATTTAAAAGTAAAATATCTATTAAGCCAAAACTTATATCAGCCACCTCAACCTTTGGATTTTGAATATACTGTTTCAGGTTCTTTAGCTTTTTAGGTAGCACCTTTCCCGGCCAAATAGGTACAATGTAGATTTTATTAAAAAACTGGGAGAGAATATCTATCTCATTTCCTACAAATACATCTCTTTTAGGATGTGGATAACCTATCGTGAGAAGAATTAAGTTCAAATTAAGCTTTCCCCCTTTATAAAAATTGTTTTTTATTCTTTTTTGAGTTTATCACTCAAAAGTCCACAGCGTCAACACAACATTTCAAAAGCATAAAATAAAAAGATTCTCTTGACCTGTTGAAAATCTTATTTTATAATGTTCATATGAACAATTATTCAAATGTTCAATCTTGAAATTGAGGTGAGTTAATTTGGAAAAACAGGATGGTTTTGAAAAAATCGATTTGTGTAGCTGTAATGTAATTCACAATGACATTGTTAAGAAGGTTAAAGAAAGCCTTCCTGCCGAAGAGACAATATTTGACCTTGCCGAATTTTTTAAGGTTTTTTCAGACTCAACGCGCATAAAAATCTTAAGCAGTCTCTTGGTTTCTGAGATGTGTGTATGTGACTTAGCAGCAGTGTTGGGCACATCTCAGTCGGCAATATCTCACCAGCTAAGGCTACTAAAAGTCTTCAGGTTAGTAAAGAGTAGAAAAGCTGGTAAAGTTGTGTATTATTCTCTTTTGGATGATCATGTAAAAAGTATAATTGAGCTTGGTCTTGCGCATCTTAGCGAAAACCAGTAGATGAGAGGATGAGGTAAACTTGGCAAAGATGAATGTAGAATTAATCTTAGAAAATCTTTCATGTGCCAATTGTGCTCAAAAAATTGAAGAAAAGGTGGCAAAGCTGCCTTTTGCAGAAAGTGTCTCTTTGAATTTTGTAACAAAGAAACTCTCAGCAAAGGTTGACCAAAAGTCCTACAGTGCATTTGTTGAAGCAGTAAAGAAGATTGTAAACGAAATTGAACCTGAGGTAAGTGTATTAGAGGCACCAAAAGAAAAACCAATGATTAGCATTGGTGAAATCTTACTTGTATTAATCTCTGCTATGTTTTTTGTAGTAGGACTCTTTACAAGAAAAGAAGGCTTTGCTCTAATCTTTTTTCTTGTTTCTTATTTGCTTTCTGGAAAAAATGTTATCTTAAGCTTTTTCAAAAACATCAGAAAACTTCAATTATTTGATGAAAATTTTTTAATGACAGTGGCAACATTATCAGCTATTTTCTTAAAAGAATACCCTGAAGCAGCGTCTGTTATGCTCCTTTACAAAATTGGACAAATACTTGAAGATGTTGCTGTAAACAAATCAAGAAAAACCATACAAGCTTTAAAACACCTCGAAATAGACTATGCAAACTTGAAAATTGGCAATATCATCAGGAAAGTAAATCCAAAAGATATTGTGCCTGGTGATATAGTGGTGGTAAAACCGGGTGAAAGAGTGCCAGTTGATGGAACTGTAGTATCTGGAAAATCGTTTTTGGATACATCTGCTATCACAGGTGAGTCAAAGCTTTTTGTTGCCCAGCCAAACGATAAGGTTTTTGCTGGCAGTGCAGTAGTTGACGGGTTTCTGGAAGTCAAGGCTCAAAGCTTCTACAAGGATTCTTCTTTGCACAGAATAATAGAGATTGTTGAAAATGCTTCTGCCAACAAATCCAAAATGGAAAGGTTTATAACAAGGTTTGCAAAGGTATACACTCCGGCGGTAGTTGCCCTGGCAGTAATATTTGCCATTTTGCCACCACTGCTATTTGACCAGCCTTTTAAACTGTGGATTTACAGGGCAGCTATTTTTTTAATTATCTCATGTCCTTGCAGCCTTGTTATATCTGTGCCACTTTCGTATTTTGCTTCAATTTCAAAGCTTTCTTCGAAGGGAATACTGGTAAAAGGTTCTCAATTTATAGATATTCTAGCATCAAAAATAGGAAGTTTTCTTTTTGATAAAACAGGAACAATCACAAATGGGGTTCTTTCTGTTGAAAAGATTGTACCTGTACAGATTTCTGAGCAAGAGTTTTTGAAAATTCTCATAAGCATTGAAAGCCTTTCAAACCATCCAGTAGCAAAGTCTATATTAAAAGGGATTGGAGAAAATAGTATTTCTTTTTCTTCAGTACAAGATCTCAAAGAACATCCCGGCAGGGGAATAGAAGGGATTGTTGATGGCAAAAAGGTTTTGATAGGAACAAAAGAGTTTTTGCAGGAAAGTGGAGTTGAAATAAACCACAGCTCTGAAGTATCATCTGAACTTTCGTACATCTTTGTGTCATGTGATATGAAATTTTGCGGGTATGTTGCCTTGAAAGATTCTTTAAAAGATGATGTAAAAAAGGTTTTAAATGCCCTCAAAAGCTTTGGCGCAAAGATATATCTCTTGACAGGCGACAAAAAAGAAGTGGCTGAAAAAATTGCAAAAGACCTTCCGATAGATGGTATTTTCTCAGAGCTTCTTCCAGAAGAAAAGGTAAAAGTGGCTGAAAAAATAAAACTTGAAAATAAAGGTCTAGGATATGTTGTGTTTGTGGGAGACGGGACAAATGATTCGCCAGCCCTCTCTGTGTGTGATGTTGGAATTTCATTTGCAGGCAGTGCAAGTTATCTTGCAACAGTTGCAGCAGATATTGTTCTTCTTGATGGAAAGTTATCAAAGATTGTAGAGCTAATAAAAGATTCAAGGTTCACAAGAAGGATTGTCATTCAAAATATCGTTCTTTCTCTCGGGATAAAATTTGCTGTGATGCTCCTGGGAGTCTTTGGAGTTGCAAATCTGTGGGAAGCAGTTGTGGCAGACACTGGTGCAATGCTTTTAGCAGTTTTAAATTCTTTGAGAGTGCTCAAAAAATAAAAAAAGAGGTATAATATTTAAGAGGGGGTTTTTCGCTTCCTATTTCAGTTTGCCAAAAAAGAGGTGTTTTGAAATGATAGAAATGTATGTTAAAAACGTTGCATTTTTTGAAGAGGGGGGAGGATTTGCGGTTCTGCTGTGCGACAAGAACAACAAAATGGTTCTCCCCATATTCATAGGACCGCTTGAGGCTCAGTCAATTGCCCTTGCACTTGAAAAACAAAAGTTTCCACGCCCTTTGACACACGACCTGATGGTTGAGATTATGCAAAAGTTTTCAATCTCAATCCAAAAAGCTGTTATTACTGACATCAAAGATGGTACGTACTTTGCCCAGCTTCATTTAAGAGACTATAATAATGTGATTTCTGTCATAGATTCAAGACCAAGCGATGCTATTGCGCTTGCTCTGAGAGTAAACTGTCCAATTTATATGGCTCCAAAGCTTATAGAGTTTACCTATAAATACGAAGAGCTGATTCCTCAATAAAAGACTTATTTCAGTTCTATTACTTTCCATGCGCTTCTGTCAAGTTGACGACCAAGAAATTCTGTACGCACGCTCAAATAAAGCATGTTCGGATTTTGTAAATCTTTTTTGGGAAATACTATCTCAATCTGATTCTTTTTCCTGCGCATTTTGGCATTTTGAGCTGAAAAAGCAGGGCTTGTCATGGTCTTTATTACATTCATTTTGCTGCCAGAAATCAGAACATACATCCTGCCAAGATACTTGTAATTTTCAAATGCTCTTATGTGAAGATAGTACGAAATAAGTTTTTTAGCAGAACCGACCATTTCGATACCTATGTAGATGTTCTTGCTGTCGTGTGCTGCAAATATCGCTTCAATATCAGCGCCTTTTTCAAAAATGAGCGACCATATGTCGTGTGTCGGTTCCTTGCTAATTAAATATTTGTCTGAAAACAGGTTGTCCCCCTCATATTTTTTTGCATATTCATTATTCAATTTTGCAAATAATTCATTTTGACGAACAAACGCCTCCAAAAATCCTCTCATAACCTTCATCTGAGAATGGTAATCTGAGATTGAATTTAATTTTTTTTCTATCATATTCTCCTCAAGTGGTACCTGATACCATTCTGTATTTGTAAACGCAAGCTTGAACGGAGGAACAAGATACATCTGAGGGTGCTTACCAAAAGGAGTTGGCCAGTCTCCTCTGTGTACAAGATACTGCCATTCTTCACAGCTGTAATTTAATGTCAGAATTGAAAACTTTACAAACGCTGATGTTGCCCAGTGGTCAGGATGTTGGTCGTGCGAGTATGGATATATGATTAAATCAGGCTCAAATGATTTTATTATGCTCTGAATATTCTTTACAACGTTTATTCCTTTGTATTCTACTCCTCTCTGATAGGAGTTTGAATATGGACTTTTGAATGTGCGTGTTAAGGGATTAAAATAGCTCACCTTTGAATCAAAATATTTTTCCCATAAAAACCTCAAACCCCTATCCGGATATCCTAAGAATATTATATCCTCTCTTTTTACCCCCAAGTCCTCAAGCGCATGAACTGTTTCATTTTGTCGAAGATAACCAAATCTTATGTAATCATCAGGCTTTAACCTGATCTTCCCGAAGTTCTGACCAGCGGCGCGGGTAAACCCATCACCGTTTGTCATAACAACAACTTTAACTTTTCTACCATACAAAAGTGCTTTTTGTATTACTCCTGCAGAAGACAAAGTTTCATCGTCACAGTGTGGTGCAAAGATAAGTATCTTTTTGTAATTTTCAACCCGAAGCAGTGGAAGCTGAGCTGAAAAAAAGTAGTTTGAAATATATTCTCTTGCTAAAAATAAAAAAACATTTGCAACAATCCAGATAATAAACGTATATAAAATATATTTGCGCTTAAACCTTATTCTTCTTTCCCTCTGAGGTTTTTTGTATACATAACCTTCAGCACTTTTAACTTTAAACCGTGGCATATACCTTGCCTTCTCCTCTGTAACCAAATATGCTTTTTTTATTTTACACTATCCTCTGCCCATTTTCTATTAAAAATTCTTCTAAAATCGCAAGCGGGCAGAAGCTCTTCCATTTTATGAGCTTCTGCCCGCTTTCTATATAAAAGGAGGAAATGAACGGGGGGATTTTGAACTTATGTAAGCTTTCAAAAATAAGAGTTACAAGGGGGTTGTCCGCATTTTTCTTGCCACCTGCTGTTTACAGTTATAATTATATGTTTTTTGTATACACCAATCAATACCAAAAATAAATAAACTTTTTCAAATTTCTTTCAGCTTTTTTAGCTATGTGGCTATGTGAATACTTGACCGATTTTGATAAAAATCAGTGTTTATTTTGTATACTTTAACTATACGCAAAAATGCCCTTTTTATGCCTTTTAAGAACTTCTCTATTTTTTCTGGTTTATTGCTCATAAGCTCTCAGCTTAAAATTAACTCCCAGCTCCTGTGCAATTTTTTTGCACTCTTCTACCTCCTCTTTTGAAATTATATCAACACACGAAACCCAAACCTCTTTTATATACTTTCTACTTTCCTTTATAAACTCAATTACATGGTCATATATGTCTTTATCAAAAGGTCTGCAGATTTCATTGTACCTCTCTTTATTTGGAGCATTTAGACTTATTGATATCCTGTCAATAAGCCCTGATAAAAGCTGTGGTACGTTTTTTTTATGAATATAAGATGCATGACCGTTTGTATTGACCCTTAGCGGCACTGAAGTTCTCTCTTTTAACCTTTTTGCAACTTCAATGACAACATCAAGTTTTATTAAAGGCTCACCATAGCCACAAAATACTATCTCATCATATTTTTGAGGGTCTTTTATCTCATTCAAAATCTCCTCTGCTGTTGGATCCTTTTCAAGCCAGAGGTCATATCCTTCGCCAAGTCCTTTCTCAGAGTTTCTTATACAGAATATGCATGAGTTTGTACATTTATTGGTGACATTTATATATAACCTGTTGTCAATTGTATATGTTATCATTCCCATTTTATCTTTGTTTCATCTCCATTCTTTTTATTTTATACCAAAAAAGTTTTTTGCATTCTGTGTAGTCTTTTCAATAACCTCATCTTCAGAAACATCTTTTATTTGAGCAATTTTTTGTATTACATACTTTAAATAAGTTGAATCATTTCTTTTTCCTCTGTAGGGGTGCGGTGTCAGGTAAGGACTATCCGTTTCCAGCATCAAAAGTTCAAGCGGATACTCTTTCACAACCTCAACCAGTTTTTTAGCATTCTGAAAAGTGATAACACCACCAACTGAGATATATATCCCATGTTTTCTCAAAATCCTGCTCATCTCAACGCTTCCTGAATAACAGTGTATTAAAACTGGAATTTTGCCTACAGCTCTTTCAAAAAGAACATCCAAAGTATCCTTGTGAGCCTCTCTTGAATGAACAACAATTGGAAGATTTAATTCTTTTGCAACCTCAATCTGTCTTACAAAAACATCTCTTTGAACATCCCTTGGAGAAAAATCGTAGTGATAGTCAAGCCCAATCTCACCAATTGCAACGTTCTTTTCAAACCTTGCAAGCCCAAAAAGCTCCTGCTCAAAATCCTTTGGTGCATCCTTTGCCTCATGAGGATGAATTCCTACAGTTATATAAATGTTATCATATTTTTTTGCAATTTCAATGTTTTCTTTTGAAGACTCAACAGAAGAAGAGGATGAGATGGCAATTATATCTTCTTCTTTCAGTTTTGCCATCACATCCTCTAAATCTGCATCAAAAGCTTCATCATCATAGTGTGCATGAACATCTATTATCATTTTACCTTTGCTCCTTCTTTTATGTCCTTTTCAGGGGTGATTAAGGTAAGTTCATCGCCAATTGAGGCTGCCAAAAGCATTCCCTGAGATTCTACTCCTCTTAACTTTGCAGGCTTTAAGTTTGCAACAACCACAATCTTTTTGCCAACAAGCTCCTCGGGTGAGTAGTGTTTTGCAATACCTGCAACAATTTGCCTCTTCTCATCTCCTAAATCAATAATGAGTTTCAAAAGTTTATCTGCACCTTCTATTCTATGTGCTTCTAATATCTTAGCAACTCTCAGTTCTAATTTTGCAAAATCATTTATTGTGATGTATTCTTTTTGCTCTTCATTTTTGTCATCTGCAGGCACAGCTCCCTCAGGTCTTTTAACTTCTTGCTTGTTTGTATCTTCCACAGCATTTTCCTCCTTTTCTATTATTCTTGGGAAAATAGGTTCACCTCTTTTTACCTTTGTACCCTCTGGAATCAAGCCATACTGTGATGCACTCTCCCATGTAGTTATATCCAAATTTTCATCCTTTGAAATACCCAGCTGTTGCAAGATCTTTGGTGTTGTCTGAGGCATAAATGGCTCTATTAACACAGCAACCACTCTCAAAACCTCTGCAAGATTATAAAGCACTGTTTTTAGCCTTGGATACTTTGACTTGTCTTTGCCAAGCACCCAGGGCATTGTCTGGTCAATATACTTGTTCGCCCTTGAGATAAGCTTCCATATTTCAATCAATGCATTTGAAAACTGGAACTCATCAAGCAGCTTGCAGACATTTTCGTATACCTCTTTAGCAAGTCTTTTCAGTTCATTGTCAATCTCTTCTTCTTCCTCTGGATGATAAATCACACCATCAAAATACTTTTCTATCATTGCAACTGTTCTTGAAAGCAAATTTCCAAGATCGTTTGCAAGGTCACTATTATGCCTGTTTTTAAGAGCATCTTCTGAAAAATAACCATCTGCACCAAATGGAATTTCACGAAGCAAGAAATATCTGAGACTATCCACGCCATATTTTTGAGCAAGAATTACCGGGTCAACAACATTTCCCTTGGACTTTGACATTTTACCGCCTTCCAAAAGAAGCCAGCCATGACCAAATACAGTCTTTGGAAGAGGAAGACCAAGCGCCATAAGCATTGCCGGCCAAATAATGGTGTGGAACCTGACAATTTCTTTTCCAACAAGGTGAACATCTGCCGGCCAGTATTTTTTAAACCTGCTATCATCTTCTGACATATAACCAAGTGCTGTTATATAGTTTGAAAGAGCATCTATCCATACATATATGACATGTTTGGGGTCAAACGGCACTTCAATTCCCCACTTAATTGTTGTTCTTGACACACAGACATCCTCAAGTCCCGGTTTTATAAAGTTATTTATCATCTCATTTGCACGTGACTGGGGAACTATAAATTCTGGATGTTCCTCTATATATTTCATCAAGGCATCCTGATACTTTGATAACCTGAAAAAGTAACTCTCTTCCCTTGCACGCTCAACAGGTCTTCCACAATCAGGACATTTCCCATCAACAAGCTGTCTGTCAAGCCAGAAAGATTCACATGGTGTACAGTACCAGCCTTCATACTCGCTTTTATAAATATCGCCCTGTTCATAAAGCTTTGTAAAAATCTTTTGAACAACCTTTTTATGTCTCTCTTCGGTTGTTCTTATAAAATCATCGTATGAAATGTTCATAAGCTTCCACAACTCTTTTATTGAAGCCACTATCTCATCAACATATTGTTGTGGAGTTTTACCGGCTTCCTGCGCTTTTCTTTCTA
Organism: Caldicellulosiruptor obsidiansis OB47; assembly: GCF_000145215.1. Taxonomy (NCBI): domain Bacteria; kingdom Bacillati; phylum Bacillota; order Caldicellulosiruptorales; family Caldicellulosiruptoraceae; genus Caldicellulosiruptor; species Caldicellulosiruptor obsidiansis. Next base: position 330,184 of record NC_014392.1, on the reverse strand, counting down.
TCTTTTGTCCATGCTCATCTGTCCCTGTCAGGAAAAACACGTCATACCCTCTTAATCTCTTGTACCTTGCAATTGTATCAGCAGCAACTGTACAGTAAGTGTGACCAACATGAAGCTTGTCAGAAGGATAGTATATTGGTGTGGTTATATAAAATTTTGGTTTTTCCATCTTTTCCTGTTCCTCCTCTTAAAAATTTATATTCCATACCTTTTGTGAGCAAAGTCGTAAAAAAGCTGAGGAATCTTAGGTGGAAAGTATGTAAACAGCGGAAAAATAATCAAAAGCAAAATTATCAGTATCACAAAAGGTGCTTTTTTAATTTTCTTTTGTGAAAGTGTGATTTTAAGACTGACAAGCTGAGCAATTATGATTGCCAAAACAAGCGTTAATATATCCAAAAAAAGATTGTCAGCCAAAAATGCGGTGTACAGAAAATAAAATATAGCTGTTAAAAAAGGAATTAAAAAAAGTGCTACAGACTTTCCTACAATAAAATTTTCAAACCTTCTTCCATAGATTATATATTCAATTATGTAGAAAATAAAGCCACCAAAAAATCCTATCTTTAGATGTTCCCATACACTCTCGTTTACTGCAAAAACTATTGCTGTCCATTTTATCCTCCCGAAAAACTCAAACCCAAAATGCAAAAGAGAAGATATTAATAGAATAAAAATCATTCCTACAAAACTTGTAATTTTGGCTCTTTTCCTATAAATCCTCTTTGAATATGACGAAAGATAAATCTCAAACATCAACAAACACCTTCTCTACAACAAGGTTTTTATACTCACAAATACAATCTACAAAGTCTTTTCTGAGACAAAACTCAAGATCTTTTTCAAACCCAAGCTGTTTTAGACGATTATAGTGATATGAATATTTTAATATTTTATGAGGGTCATTTTCAAATTTTTTATATAGCTCAAATGAAGCCAAGGATAGATCATCAATTTCAACATCTCCAAGACCATTTTTAAACATATCAACAAAATATCCAGCACACAGAATATCTTCAAGGGTAAACTTCTCTTCTGTACCTGCACATACAATTGTTATTTTTTGTATATCCTTTTTCAAAGCTTCTTTTAATATATACTCTGCAGTTTTTTGTGCATTTATAAATGAACCAAGAAATATTCTTTTCGCCATAACTGCTCTTTTGAGCGCTCTTGTTCCGTTTGTTGTTGTCATGATAATTTTTCTACCACAAACAACCTCTTTTTTATAAGAAAGAGGTGAATTGTCAAGGTCAAACCCTTCAATCTTTAAACCTCCTCTTTCCCCTCCAAGTATAAAGGTTTCTTCAACACTTTTAAAAAGTCTTGCCTCTTCAATGGACTCAACAGGAATAATCTTTTCTGCCCCATTTGAGATTGCCCATATCATAACAGAAGTTGCCCTCAATAGGTCTATCACAACGGCAACAGAATCTTTTATCTCTTTTTCATCAACATCTTTATAGTGTGAAAATGTAACTATCTTCAACCTTTTATACCTTCTTTCTTCTTTAAAGTTAAAATAGGTTGAACACTGTAAATTTCAAAGTTTTTCTTGCTAAATATAAATCTTAACTTTATATATACCACAACCTGTATGTAAAAGAAAATAGAAATGTGATAATAAATTATCAATCAGGACTCAATATAATACAAAATATTACTGGAATTTATACAGTTTAATAGCATATTATAAAATTTTTGGTTGCATTCTCTCTTTTTTATCCTGAAAAGTTACATAAAGAAAATTAGAAATTATAAAAAATTCCAGTTTTGCAAACTCTCATTTTATGTAAGGTCATAATAAAAAAGGGCTGGCCCTTCTTTAAAAGCATCTAAATGGCACAGCCCAAAATTTTTTATTATGAAGTTAGGATTGTAGCAGTGCTACCTTTAGTTAATTTGATTTATTTTGAGGTTGACGTTTTCGCAGTTTTTTGGTTCTTTGAGGAATAAACTTTGTTTGTTTTTGTAGAACTCTTTTTAGTTTCTGTTTTTGAAGACTTGCTGCTCTTTGAATATTTAGCTAATTTTGTACTAATCTTTCCTGCTTTTACAGGAGTTTTAGTTGCAACTGTGGATACCTTCTTTACATGGCTTTTTGACGAAGAAGTAGATGTTGTGGCAGCAAAACTAAAAACTCCAGTTAAAATAAAAGCTGCCAAAATTCCAATTGCAATAAGTCTTTTCATAAGCTTTGATTTTCTTTTCATTGAAATCAAAACCTCCCTTTTGTAAAATTTTGATTTTTCAAATCTGTTATTTATTTTAAATCTTTAACATTAAAAGAAGATTAAAGAAGGATTAAACTTTTTTAATTTATAAAGTTTTCAGCATAAGTTATAATTTTGAGATAGAAACTAAAGTGTAGGTGAAAACTCAAATGAGAATTCTAATAGTAGAAGATCAGGAATCACTAGCACACACCATTGCAAGAAGACTTCAAGAAGTAGGCTATAGTACAGATATAACTTTTGACGGACAGGAAGGTCTTCATTTTGCAACGAGCACCAGCTATGACCTTATTATACTTGACATAATGCTTCCTAAGATTGATGGCATCAACTTGCTGAAACTTATAAGATTAAAAGGAATCCAAACACCAGTACTTTGTTTGACTGCTAAAGATTCAATAGAAGACAGAGTCATTGGACTTGATGCTGGTGCAGATGATTATCTTGTAAAGCCTTTTTCATTTGATGAACTTTTAGCAAGAATAAGAGCATTATTAAGAAGATATGCTCAAACAAGAGAACCAATAATCAAAGTAAAAGACCTTGTAATAGATACAAATTCTCACAAGGTCACAAGAGCAGGAAAGCTAATTGAGCTTACATCAAAAGAGTATTCTATTTTAGAATATCTTGCTAGAAATAAAGGCAGAGTCCTTACACGCTCTCAGATAGCCGAGCATGTATGGAATTATGATTTCGAAGGAACTTCTAATATAGTTGATGTTTATATAAGGTATCTTCGTCGAAAAATTGATGATGGTTTCCCTGAAAAACTTATTTATACTATCCGTGGTGTAGGATATATGTTGAGGGATGAAAAATGAAAAAAAATTTTCTTAAGTGTTTAAATATAAGATTAAAACTTACTATCTGGTATTCAATAATGTTAATGGTCATAGTAGCTCTGTTTAGTCTTTTTTTGTACCTTCTTATGTTTCAAACTTTAGAAATAAGCGAGAGAAGTTTTTTGCAGGACTTTGCATATGAAGTTGCTTTGAGAATAAACATTTCGAAAGACAGCAAAATTACTATCTCAGAGTCACACAGAATAATTAGCTCAGGAGCACAAATAGTAGTGTATTCCAAAAATAAAAAGATGATATATTCAACAAGTAATTTATTTGCAAAAAGCATAAAAAACATTCCTCTTGATACAAAGGTAAGAATGTTTGAATTAAATGGCAAAGAATGGCTTGTTTATGACCAGCGAATATATGATATGAAAAATAACCTAATCGGCTGGCTCAGAATTGGAAGACCATCTTCAACAAGAAGAATTATGAATAATTTGAAAAACGTAATATTTCTATCTATCCCAATTCCGTTTTTAATAGCAGTAGCAGGTGGGTATATCCTTGCTAAAAAAGCATTAAAACCCATTGACGATATAACAACAATGGCAAGAACAATAGGACATACCGATTTGAGCAAACGTTTGAATTTTCCAAACACAAATGATGAAATTGGCAGGCTTGCTTTAACATTTGATGAAATGCTGGAAAGATTAGAAAATGCATTCAAAAGAGAAAGACGGTTCTTATCAGATGCATCACATGAACTTCGAACTCCACTTGCAACAATTAAAGCTTTAGTAGAAGAAGCACTTGAAAGGAACTTAACTAAAGATAGGTATCATCAACAGTTACATTATATATACAGAGAAATATTAAAGATGAACAAAATAATATCACAGCTTTTTATGCTAAGCCGATGTGAAGAAGGTAACTGGCCTGTAGATTTTGAAAAGATAAATCTTAAAAACATGGTAGAAGATGTAATAGAGGAAATGAAAGAATTTGCCTTACAAAAAGAAGTAAAATTATACCATGATTGCAATAAAGAAATCTTTATTGAAGGCGACCAAACTCTGCTTACTCGTCTTTTTATAAATCTTATTGAAAATGCTATAAAATATAACAAAAAAGGTGGATGGGTAAAAACAAAAGTCGAGGAATTAGAACATCAAATAAAAATAACTATTGAAGATAGTGGCATTGGAATTCCTGAAGAGGATCTTCCTTTTATTTTTAATAGATTTTACCGAGTGGATAAGGCACGAACAACTGAGGGAATAGGTCTTGGTCTTTCTATCGTCGATTGGATTGTAAAAATTCACAAAGGCAGAATAAATGTCACAAGTAAAATTGGCATTGGCTCGTGTTTCGAAATTATATTGCCCAAAGAACAAAAATCTACAACTTAACATTTTAACATTATGGAATGAAAAGGATGAAAAAGGCAAATAGTTTAGCCAAATTTTAATAAATCAAAAATCTAAACCCTATTTAAAAGATCTATTATCTCCTCAACACTCAAAACTACCTCTGCTGCCCCCTTTTCTATAGCAACTCTTGGCATGCCAAAAACCACACAAGATTCTTTACTTTGCGCAATAGTCAAAGCCCCCTGCTTTTTCATCTCAAAAAGTCCATTTGCACCATCACTACCCATTCCAGTCATTATTATTCCAGTTGCATTTTCTCCATACCATTCCGCAACTGAGCTGAATAAAATATCACATGATGGCTTGTGATTATTTACTTTTTCAATATTGTCAAGCAGTCTTACATAATACTTCCCTAAAATTTTTTCAACAGCAAGATGTGTTCCACCCTTAGCTATGTAAATAACTCCATTTTCTATTTTTTCTCTATCTTCTGCTTCCTTTACCTGCCTTTGTGCAACTTTGCTAAGTCTTTCTGCTAAAGCTTTTGTAAAAGTTGGAGGCATGTGTTGAACAACCAAAATGGGTATTGAAAAATCCTTATTAAGAGATGTAAAAATCTTCTCTAAAACAGGTGGACCTCCAGTTGAAATTCCAATAGCTATTACCTTACTCTCTTTAAGCTTGTTTATTAAGTGACTTCTATTGTTATCAATACCACAAGTTACAGGAAAAACTTTTTTTTCTGATTTTTCTGATGTTGTTGTTCTTTTTATATTAACAAAAGCATAATCTTTTTGAAATATAATACCTTTAACTTTTTCCAATAAATCTTTTTTAAATTCATTAAATTCATCTTTATTCGCAGGTTTTAATATATAATCAATAGCCCCCCTGTTTAATGCTTCAAGAGTAATTTGCGCCCCTGGTTCTGTATAAGCAGAAACCATTAAAATCTTTGTCAATGGATTTATATCTTTTAAATAGTCAATAAGCAAAATACCATTCATGTAAGGCATCTCATAATCAATCAATGCCAGATCAATCTTGAACAAATTAGCTTTCCTTATTGCAATAAGAGGGTTTGTTGCTACAAATATAACATTATCTTCTTCCAAACCCCTCAAAGCTCCTCTTATAACCTCACACATAAGCTCAGAATCATCAACAATTAAAATCCTTTTCATTGTCTCTTTCACCGTAAAAATTTAATTATAATCTTCTCATATGTAATGAATTATATACAAAATTTCTTATAGTATTCAATAAAATTTTTTGTTGTTTTTTGGAGGCAAAATAATACAAAAAAGATATAATTAAAGTTTGTAGGCTATAATCGATAACTTTTCTTTGACAATTAAAATAAACAAGCTTTATAATTGAAATTGATTGGTTTAGAAACATAATGAAAAGGGTTGAAGAAAGATGACTATTGCGGTTTTAGACGGACAAGGAGCAGGACTTGGAAGGGAGTTTATAAAAAGATTAAAAAAAGAGTTTGAAGATAAAATAAAAGTTGTTGCGCTTGGAACTAACAAAGTGGCTATGCAAAACATGCTCAAAAACGGTGCAGATGTGGGATATTGCGGTGAGGACGAAATTGTTTATTTTTTATCAAATTTTGTGCCAGATGCGATTGTTGGCCCAATTGGAATTTTAACCTGCGGAGGAATAAATGGTGAAATCACTGCAAAGATAGCACAAATGGTATTTTCTTTAGAGTGCAAAAAGTATATAATCCCTCTTAATCTGCATGGAATATTTATTCCGGGAACAATAAATCTTTCAATTAAAGAAATATTCAATTACATAATCGAAGATATAGCAGTTAGCATAGAAAAAGAGGACAGGAGTTTATCTGCTCCATCCTCTTGAGTACTCTTCAAAACAGTCAAGACAGTAAAACTTCCCGTCCAAAACTCTTATTTTATTCTCTGCTGTCTTTTCACCACACCCTGTACATTCAACACTTTTGAAGATGCGTGCAGATGGTGGAATATTATCTTTTGGCTGTTTTAGTTCAAACAGCTGTGAAAGTGGCGCACTAAGTATAATTTTGAGTCTTTCCTCACGTGGCACGTCTTTTTCAAAACCTTTAAAAACAACCCTTATTCCTTCATTAGTGTCGCGTCTGAAAAAGGTAAATGCATGCTTGCCTCTGTCCTTCAAAATTAGATTTCCTTTTCCAATAGTAGTTCCCAAAATAACCTGAATAGCATCAACACCACAAGCATCTGTCTCTGTTATACACACAACCTCTTCGTCTTTTGAAAAAGTAAGATCAAGCTTTTCTATTGCTACTTCACATGCTCTAAATCCTATTGCAAGACCAGGGCAAATATGCCCATGAAACTCTATGCATTTTTGCCAAAGCGCGCTGTCCATTTTAAGTTTCACTCTCCTTTCTTACTACGCTACTGAACAAAATTTCTTTAGGCACATCAATCTCTGCATAAAAAGGTTTTATATCCAAAACAGGTGAGCTGTCAATAGCATCTATTCCTTTTACAACCAGGACATTTCCTTTTCTATCTACCAGTTCAGCAACATCCAATAGAATTGGATTTGGTCTGTTTGGCGACCTGCAAGCAAATACACCTTTAGGTACATCTGAAAAAGGAGTTTTTGTCACAAGAACATCTCTTTTAGCCTCATGTGCCCAGTAAAGTATGATAAGATACTTGGCTTCTTCTATATCCTTTAATCCATCAATGTATTTCTCAAAAACTTCTATATACGCAATATCCTCAGAACCTCTTCCCTGACGAGGAGCTTCATCTTTTGTTTTGTAGGAAGTGTGAAATATACCAATTGGGACAAGCTCCATAAAATTTCTCTCCTTTAATATTTTTATATTGTCGGAACTATAGGAACAACAAAAAGCTGGTCGTGTGAAGTTTCTACCTTTACCTCTATTCCATACACATTTGATATAATCTCAGGAGTGATAATCTCCCTGCCACCTGAGGCAAATACGCTTTTGTCTTTAATGAAGACAAAGTGGTCAGAAAACCTTATTGCCAAGTTTAAATCATGCAGGACACTAATTACCAAAATACTATTTTCTTTTGACAGCTTTTTTAAAATACTCAATACCTCTACCTGATTTTTCAAATCAAGATTATTTATTGGCTCATCTAAAAGCAAAATTTTGGGCTGCTGGGCAACGGCACGCGCTATCACAACTTTCTGCATTTCACCGCCACTCAGCTCATCCAAATACTTGAAAGCAAGAGGTTTTAGTCCAAACTTCTCTATAACACTTTCTACCACTTGCAAATCCTCTTTAGAAGGTATTATCCCCGAAAAATGAGGTTTTCTTCCAATCAAAATCGATTCGAACACCGTAAGCCTTGTACTTGCATACCTTTGTGGGACATATCCTACAACCTTGGCAAGATCATTTGATGAAAAACGACTTATATCTTTGCCATCAACCATAATAACGCCGCTTTGTGGTTTTAAAATTCTTGCTATGCACTTTAAAAAAGTGGATTTACCAGCACCGTTGTTGCCCAGGATTGATACAAACTGCCCTTTTTGAGCTTTTAACTCTATCTCTTTTAACACCTCAAAATCTTTAAAGGCAAAACTGAGGTTTTTAACTTCAAGCATTTTTATGTCTTCTTCCTCCTGATCAGAAGATATAGAAAAAGTGGAGCGCCCAAAAATGAAGTTACTGCTCCAACAGGCAAAACAATGGGCGATATTATAAGCCTTGCAACTGTGTCAGACAAAAGAAGCAAAAAACCTCCAACAAGTCCTGAGGCAGCCACCAAAAATCTCTGGTCATTTCCCACAAACCTTTTTGCTATATGCGGTCCCAAAAGACATATAAATCCTATAATTCCTAAAAAAGCAACAATAACTGATGTGACAAAACTGCTGATAAAAATCCCAGCAATTCTTTTCTTTTCAACATTCACACCAAGGCTTTTTGCTACATCTTCACCACTTTCAATTGCGTTGTAGTCCCAAGCATTTTTGAAAAAATATAACCATGAAAGCAGGACAAACACACACAGTATCTTGAGATCATTCCATGACGCTCTTCCAATATCGCCAAAGGTCCAAAAAACAAGTGCTGCAATCTTAACATCTGATGCAAAATACTGAATGATTGTTGTTGCAGCAGAAAAAAGCGAACTTAGCGCAACTCCAGAGAGCACAACACTTTCTGGTAAAAATTTTTTAACCTGTGCAAGCAAGATCACAACTATACTTGATATCATCGAGCCCAAAAACGCACAGGTAACTACTATTGACGGATTCAAAATCACAACAGAGTCAGAGGCAGAAGATGAAGTGGTGCCACCGCCAAGCAAAATTATACCAATTGCTGCACCAAATGCAGCACCCTGCGACACTCCAAGTGTAAATGGTGATGCTAAGGGATTGTGAAGAAGAGTCTGTGTGGCGCTACCGCCTATCGCAAGACCAATACCAGCTAAAATAGCGGCAAGCACTCTTACAAGTCTTATATTAAAAACAATTAACCTTGTTCTTTCATCTCCTTTTCCTATCAGAGTCTTAAAAACATCTGAAAAACTCAAATTTGATGAACCAATTACAATCGCATAAATTGCCAAAATAACTGTTAGACTTATCAGAATAATTAAAAAAATAATCTTTCGTGCAACCAACTTTTTGTACTCATTCTGAATTGTATTGCTTTTCATTTTAAGCTCCAAAACTCCTTTTAAAATTTTTCATCAGTCAAGTTTTATTTTTGTAAATCCGCCAAACTTTTTTGCCATTTTGCTGTAAAGAGGTTTCCCCAAGAAAAATTTATAAACCTCATCAGCTCTCTTTACAGGATCAACATCTTTGAATCTTTCAGGATATACAGTCTTGGCAATCCAGAAGGTATTGGCAATTACCGTATCAATATTAGTCGAATAGAAGTTGTACGGCAACTGACCATAGACTCTTCCAGTTTTGAAAGCTGAAAGAGATTTGTAAAAATCCTGATTTTTCTTGTAATCCTGCTTTACAATCTCAAGGTTTGCTTCATCAATAAATATAATGTCTGGGTTCCATTCCAAAATTTTTCTTTATCAACCATAAACCATCCTTCTTTTCCACTTGTGTCTGCAACATTTAATGCATTAATAGCTAAAAAAGGAAAATATCTTCCCCACGTGCTTTCAAAACCGTGTCCACCTTTAAAGCTTATCGCTCCAATGTACACCTTTGGTTTTTTATTATTTGGAATCTCTTTTGTTCTACTTTGGAAAAAGCCTTTTAATCTCTGCATGTAATTTATAAGTTCTTCAGCTCTTTCATTCTTTCCAACAATTTGTCCTATAATTTTTAAAGACTTGTAAACATTCTCATCAAACAAAAGTTTATTTCCATAGTCAAGTACAACTACTGGCACATTAGTTTTCTGCTGAAGATTATCTGCCTTTGCCCTGTCCAAAAAACCTGCAGCAAATATGATATCTGGCTTTATTGAAATAAGTTTTTCTGGGTCAGGAGAAGAATCTGGTCCGCCTTGCCCAATCACAGGTAATTTTTTGAGTTCAGGGTATGCCATGATATATGTCCTTGAACCTTCTTCCCACATCTTTTCAGCGTTTTCAATTCCAACTATATTCTTTGTCCCGTTGACATACAAAACAAGTCTTAATGCTCCAGGGCCTATTGCAACAATTCTTTTGTTCTTCTTGTTTTCAATTTCTACTTTTCTGCCAAGAAGGTCTGTAATGATGAGTTTAGACAAGGGTTTTTCTTGTTTTGCTTGTTTTGCTTGGCCAGAAAATGTGCTGGATATAATTAAGAAGAAAAGACCCAAAATTGTAAGAATACTTATTGACTTTTTTCTTGCCTTAAAGTAATACGAACAAAAATCTCTGCCCCTCATTAGCTTTTTACCTCCTCTGTGTATATTTGTAAATAAAATAATAAAGCCCACAAAAGGTGATATTCTCACCCATCGTGGGCTTTGTTCTCAAAATCTTTAGTTATACCTTTCTCGAATTTATCTTACCACCAACTCTAAATATTTATAGCACCTTCGTGGTGCTATTTAAGAATAATTCCGACTATCTTGATGCATTTAATTCTGCTTTTAATCTATAATCACTCTATCAGTTTGATTAAGCAATTCATCTAATATTATAATACTAATCTCATTTACAATTTTCAACCTTGTGTCATTAGTTATAAATATTTGTGCCTTTTCAGCTATTCCTGTTGCAATAAATATTGCATCTGGAGTTTTTATTTTATATTTGGCACATAATTTTGCAGCAAGGGTTGCTATATCCTTATCCACTTCTTTAATTATTAAGTTTGGAAATGTAGCTAGGAGTACTTTGTATTTATTCACAAGGACTATATTTTCTTCTTGAAAAGGCTTTGAAAGTAATTCAGTATATACAAGGCTAGAAGTTACCCCATATAGTTGTCCTTTTTGGATTTTTTCAAATAAGGACTTAACTAATGGAAAATAAGTTCTATTCTTCTCTATGAGATATATAAATAAATTAGTATCTAATTGCGAGTTTTTGCCCCACTTGTAAAAAATAAAAATCACCTGATTCTTGATTATTTTTTTGTTTGCTAAAATAGCAGCTTTTCCCACCATAAATTCTACAAAAATCTTGTAACAAGTATAAAAATACAACTCTATTGTTTAAACTCTCCACATGAAGAAAATAAAATTTATTCAATTTGCCTATTGCGTTTTTTTTTTTTTTGATATAAGTATTTATAGCTATTTTATCCATTGAAAGGAGTTGATAACTATCATTATACTCAACACCTCTTAAATACTTTAATCCTATTTATTTTGTTAGGAGGTTCTAATTTGTTGCACAAACACAAGAAGCTTTTTTTACTGTCAGGTGCTATCTTTGCAATATTATCATCAATACTTGCTGCCAATCTCTACATGAGTAATAATCCTCCTACACAAAACCTTCAACAAGCCTATAAAAAGCAAATTGTTCCCTGGAGCTACAAAAAACTTGGTATCACTAAAATGTGGAAATTCACCAAAGGCAAAAATGTAAAAATTGCTATTCTGGATTCCGGTATCGACCTCAACCATCCTGATTTAAAAGGCGCAAATATTATCAAAACTATTAACTTTATTGACCCAAACAAACCCGCTTTTGATGAAACAGGACATGGTACTTTTATCGCTGGCATAATCGCAGCTCAAAATAACAACTTTGGTATTGTCGGTATCGCACCTGATGCTGAAATTTTCATCTTAAAAATCTTAAATAAAAAACTTGAAGGAAAAGTTGATTTGGTAATACGTGCTCTTGACTGGTGTATAAAAAACAAAATCAACATTGTAAACATGAGTTTTTCTACATCATCTGATAATCCAAAACTCAGAAAAGCTGTTTCAAAAGCAGCAAAACATGGAATAATCATTGTTGCATCAGCAAGAAATTCATTTGGCTCAAAAGCAGGCTTCCCTGCATCATACCCCGAAGTTATTTCTGTTGCTTCTGTCAACTACAAAAATCAAATATCTCTGTTTTCATCTCAAGGTAAAATTGATTTTTGTTCATATGGAGAAAATATTCTGTCCACAACAAAAAACCAGAGTTATAAACTCTCAAGTGGAAACTCAGTTGCTGCTGCCCACTTAACAGGAATGATTGCTCTTATTTTAAGCAAACCAGAAAAGTGGGGGTTAAACCCTAAAAACAGCATGAATAAAGACAAAATTTGTAATGTGCTGATAAAACTATCAAAGGATCTGGGTGAAAAAGGTAAAGATAATATATTTGGCTATGGTCTTGTGAGATTCAAATAAAAAGAGTTCGGAGGGGTGTTAAAAATGAAAAACAAAATGAAAAGAATATTAGCTTTAATTGTTTGTATTAGCTTTATATTAACCTTTTTGCCTATCAATTCTGTCAGCTTTGCAAAGCCAAGATATGATGTTTGGAAAGATAAAATAAAGGTTTATGATGCCGACAAAAAAATCAAAAGAGCAGAAGCTGAGTATGAGGGGTATAAGTATATTGCAACGTTTGATAAAGATACAAATGAAATAAAATTAAAGGTCAAGCCAATTGCTACTAAAAAGTTTGATAAAAGTTTGGATAGCTCAAGCTTGAATGAAGAGAGAAACTTTTCTGTAAAAGTAGAATACTTTGATGGTGAGAATTTAAAAGCAAAGCTAATTGATGAAAAAACAAAAGAAGAGTATAATATTGGTGATTCTGACACTGTTTCGGCACAGTTTGTTATTGCTTTGCCTATTGCGGTAGGATTAATAGAGGCACTAATTTCGGCACTTTTAGCCATTGGTGAAGCAATTGTAATTGTCGGAATAACTTATATAGCAGCTTCGAGGATTCTAGAAAAGATAAAAAATAGTAGTTATGATTATTATATGGCAATAATTAGAAATAATAACGTTTATATTGGACCTGCAATTGATTATGAAACCGCTTATAATAGAGTTTCATTATTCGAAGGTGATGTTTTCTGCAGAACTGAAAGCAAAGCAAAAACTCTTGCTTTAAACGTTGCATATAGTAAACGAGGAACTATAATTGGACCAGAAAGACACAAAGATTATGCAAACTACTATCCACATTATCATGTAAAAGATGCGTATGGTTATAAGTTAGCTTCTCATATTTTTTTCCCATATTGATACTTGTATGCTATATAGTACAATTCAACGGGCTGTTTACAGCCGTAAATGACAGCCCGTTTGATTTTAAATAACCAATGATATTAAATTAATCAGATAGTATAAACTTTGTTAGTGATGATTGCTTATAACATTATAAGGAGGAGTGTTTTTATGAGAGAAATAAGCATTATTAATATATATAACCTATGTAAAGAAATATTGGAATACAAACCTGATGAAACCATAATAATTCCGCCTTCTTTACAATCAACCATTAATGCTTTAGTATTAAAGCCTGTAATTACTCCTAAAGCTGATATTCTGTTTGAAATAGCTCAGTACTTTCCCAAAGTTGGTGTAGAAAGTATTTGCTTTGTTAAAGGTAAAGATTTGAATTGCACTTTTTATAGGTTTTTAAATAACGTTCAGCAGATTTTGTTATTTGACCACGAAAATTGTATATTATATGGATATACAATGAAAAAGGTAAATAGGGATTTAATAGAAATAAAAATCGTACAAGTCGACCTTTGTCATGCCCAGGAAAGAATAATTTTCAATTTTTCAATAGGCTATTTAGACCAAAGCCCAGAGAGTGACTCTATAGAACCTCTGTATCTTAGCGCTTTAAATCAAAGATATTTTTTAATTATCACTCCAATTATACCTAATTACCCAACGAAAATTGCAAAAATTATTGATACAGAAAGCAAAGAAGAAATTCAAATTAATCCTTATTTATTTGAAAATCACAATATATTTGAAATAGCAGACTTTAAAGTTATTCAAACGCATGAAAATAAGAAATATCTCTTAATAAAAACAGGTCGAATATGTTCATTTGAGAAAAGAGATTTTTACAATTCAAATTCTGCTCAATACACAGACAAAATTGAAACTTTAATTGTAGCACCCATTGAAGAACTAATTGATGAGGCAATAAGCCAGAAAAAAATTGACTTTTCAAAGTACATTATTGCAATGGCAGATCAAAGCCAAACTATAGAATTTGAACCTTTTCTACATTTTGATAAAATGTTCGCGCCTATAATTGCTAAAAATTTACCTTTCATTTTATATTCAAAAGAAAGTTTTAACAAAAATAGCATAGATATTTTCAAATTTGATTTAGAAAAAAGAGTTGCTTGTAAAATAGCAAGTTTTGAAGGAGAAACACCTTTTATAAATTGTGATGACAAGGGGTATTTTGTTGTAGAAGCAAGCTACTCTAATCTACCTGATTCAAATCTACAAAAATTAATTCTTGAAAAAATATACCTTGAAAATTGTCAAAGAATGAAAGAAGAGCTCATGATAGAAAAGGACGAAATATTCGAAAAGCTATATTCTTATTCATCTAAAGTCAGTTATATTGTAACAAAAAACACTTTAAAAGGAGAATTCAAAGTGTATTTTCTGGATGATAAAAAATCCTATTTGACAATAAAATTTGATGAAGGTTTTGTGCCTGTTTTGGATATAGCCAAAAATGAAATAAATGCATTCATAATTTATCCTAATTTTGTAAAAAAATTAACTTGTTGAATAAATTAGCTTATTGAATAAAAATTATTACCAATAGAGTAATAAAAAGATAACAATTATTGATTCCATTCATAAGCAAAAGAAAATTTTTTGCCTTCTAATTTTCTGAGAAACTGTTCAAGCAAAAAGTTTTAAGTAATCTAATCGGTATGCCTTTTGTAACTTTTAAATCCTCTTAACCTAATATTCTCAAGGTTATACTCACCTTTCAACTTGCTAAAAAGTTTTTCTATTTTCATTACTTAAGCTTGTGTGTTGGTTTGGTTTTTACAAATTAAAATTATATCACAAGGGGGATTTTTTACCCATTACTGTATTCTTGTTAATATGGATTATCTCTTTTATTCAACAACTTTTTAACTTTTTTTCAAAAATCGAGGATAAATCATAATCGCATTAAGATCATTTGTTTTAGGGTTTACAACAAATAAGTAATTTTCTCCATAGCCTATTTTTGCAATAATCATATCATTATTTACTGAATATATAAGATTTTGTCCTGACTCAATGTTTTTTGTTTCAACAATTGTCTCATTATTAAAAAACTTTACATCATTTAAAATTTCATTTGATGAAATTGGAATTGGTAATTCAATAAAAAAAAGTTGGTTAGATTCGATATAATGTTTTATAAAGTATTTACTCGGTATTCCTCCTATTGCAAAAGGGTAAAAAGGAATATACATGATAAAGTGTTTACCTTTTTCTTTGTATATTGGAGGTATTTTTTCTAACGGGAATGGTAAAGAACCAATATAAGAACTCTTTTTAGTCTCTAAATTGTATGAAATAATATCAGTTTTTTTAGTTATGAAATTTTCTTTATAATATATGATTGAATAGGATTTGCCGTTTAAATAATATGGATTAGGTTGTTGAATAAAAATTATTACCAACAATACATAAAATGAGCAAAAGTTATTGATTCCATTCATATGCGAAAGAAAACTTCTTACCTTCTACTTTTCTGAGAAGTTGCTCAAACAGAAAAGTAATTAGTATCCAATCAATATACCTTTTATAATTCTTAAATCCCTTGAGCCTCACATTCTCAAGATTATATTCACCTTTTAATTTACTAAATAGTCTTTCAATCTTTGTTCTATGCTTGTATAGCTTTTTACCCTCTTCAGTTTCTAAAAATCTTATGTTATTTCTTCTAAAAACATTCTTAACATTGTTTTTATCTTTCATGTTTCTTTTGTTTATCCCAGCAACAAATTTAACTTTAAGCTCATTTGCTATATTAAACCATCTGTTACAATCGTATCCCGCATCTGCTAATACAATCTCACAGCCAAAGCCCCATGCTTCTTGCCAAAAGCTCTTCTTGTCTTGAGTCATGTTCATTTGCCCCTGTTAAAATCCAGAAAAGTGGTATTACTTCTTCTTTACCTGTACACAAAAGATGTAATTTGTATCCCCTGTAAAATCCTATTGTAATATGTATACCTATTTTTGCTTCTGAATCATTTTTGGCACTTCTCAAAGGTGTAGAATCTACTATCGCTATACCAATATCAGGTTCTATTTCAGCTATTAGTATCTCTCTTATATCTTGCATGTATTCTTCTTCTATTTTCCTTGACAACTTTGCAAAATATGAATAGTCCGGACTTTCTTCTATACCTATTGCTCTTTTAAACTCTGTGTCTTGATTTATTCGATATTCTAATTCTCTAAAACTCTTTATCCCCTTCTTAACTTTGTAAACCAGACAAGCTATTATTTGAAACAAATTAAATTTCCTTGGGCGTCCTCTTCTATTGTGCTTTATTCCCCTTCTCAGAGCTTCAGCAACCTTTTTCACTACAAAAAGTAGCTTTAAAAATTTCTTATTTTGTGCTTTAATATTCATGAGTATATCTTTTCCCCCTTGTGTTTTGTTGTGGTTTTCTATTAAATTAAATTATAACACAAGGGGCTTTTTTTTCATTTGTTACTATGTTTACTTTATATGGTTATTTCTTTTATTCAACAACCTCTGTACACTTACATAAAATGTGGCAAATTTATCTTCTTTTGGTGGTTTTGTAAGAGGACCTGACAAAGATGGTTATAGCTCTATTTATTTTTATCATTATCATGTTTATCGATATATAACATCAAGCTTTGTATATAAATTACCATGTCATATTTTCTTCCCATAAGGATAACTTAGTAGGGTTGTTGTAATTAAAACTGCAACAACCCTATGTCTTATGTTAAAAACAAAATAAGGAATGGAGTGAGCATAGCAATATGTCTGAAATTGTGATATATAATTTAAATGAATTATTTAATAATTTTGGAAATCCTACTAATTTTGATGTTTCTTCATTATTAGCAAAAAACATTAATAATGTAAGTGTCATTTATCAGAGTAAGAGTTACGTGTTATTTACCATTAGCGATTGTTATGATACATATAATATACAATCAATTATAATTGTGGCATTAGAAAATAACAATATTAAAGCGACTTTTACTCATATCACAAAAAACGAAATTTCAGAAATAATTTATTTTGATGAAGAAAAACTAAGCTTGCTTGGTTATTCAGTAAAAGCTATCTCATCAAATTTAGCTGAATTGAAAATATTCCAAATTGATATAATTAAGAATGAAGAGAAAATAGTATACAGGTATACTTTGGATTATTATGAAGAGAACATAAATTTAATAAATCATATACCTATCTATGTATGCGCTATAAATAATAGATATATTATTGCAATAACTCCTAATATTAGTTATTTTAGGAATAAAATTGCATTAGTTTTCGACATCATAGGGGAACAACAGATTTTTATCGATCCTCACATTATAGGTGAGCACTACATTTATGAATTATTAGACATGTCCTTTGTAAGCATTAATGGCAAAAAGAATATATTAATCAAAACTGGACAAATATGTTCATTTGATAAAAGAAAATTTTTCTATGCAAAAAATCAATATTTTGCAAACTCAACAGAAGCTATTATAATTATACCCTGCGAAGAATTAATTCAGAATTTAGTCAATGGAAAATTTAAGTTTAATAAATACATAGTAGATAAAGCTGAGTATTGCGAAACATTAGATTTCCCAATTAAAGCACGTATTTATAATCCATATTATTTAAACGGCAAATCCTATTCAATCATATATTATAAAGAAAATTTCATAACTAAAAAAACTGATATTATTTCATACAATTTAGAGACTAAAAAGAGTTCTTATATTGGTTCTTTACCATTCCCGTTAGAAAAAATACCTCCAATATACAAAGAAAAAGGTAAACACTTTATCATGTATATTCCTTTTTACCCTTTTGCAATAGGAGGAATACCGAGTAAATACTTTATAAAACATTATATCGAATCTAACCAACTTTTTTTTATTGAATTACCAATTCCAATTTCATCAAATGAAATTTTAAATGATGTAAAGTTTTTTAATAATGAGACAATTGTTGAAACAAAAAACATTGAGTCAGGACAAAATCTTATATATTCAGTAAATAATGATATGATTATTGCAAAAATAGGCTATGGAGAAAATTACTTATTTGTTGTAAACCCTAAAACAAATGATCTTAATGCGATTATGATTTATCCTCGATTTTTGAAAAAAAGTTAAAAAGTTGTTGAATAAAAGAGATAATCCATATTAACAAGAATACAGTAATGGGTAAAAAATCCCCCTTGTGATATAATTTTAATTTGTAAAAACCAAACCAACACACAAGCTTAAGTAATGAAAATAGAAAAACTTTTTAGCAAGTTGAAAGGTGAGTATAACCTTGAGAATATTAGGTTAAGAGGATTTAAAAGTTACAAAAGGCATACCGATTAGATTACTTAAAACTTTTTGCTTGAACAGTTTCTCAGAAAATTAGAAGGCAAAAAATTTTCTTTTGCTTATGAATGGAATCAATAATTGTTATCTTTTTATTACTCTATTGGTAATAATTTTTATTCAATAAGCTAATTTGATAATAATTTTTTGCTGCAAAACTTTTAGTACTATTGCTTTTTATGGGATATTTTTATTGTCTTATAAATTGGGAATACTATTCATAGTAGGCTGTCTTAACACAATATTAAAAGAGATTCCTCCCGGTTAGAAGGATTATTTATAAGTCCATATGCGCAACCAATATATATTGGATACTTTGTTTGAAAATCATAAATAGGTTTTTTAGTTGTTGTAGAATAAATTTTTATCCTGTAATATTTAGGATTATCAAAATCAATAAATGGTGAAAATGTTATCAAATATTTGTTTAAAAAATTTTCAAATATCAAGTCAATGGCATAATTTAGAAATAAATTTTCGTCATCGGAGATGTATATTTCTACTATTTGTTTTTCACCACTCAAAATAAAATCATTGGATATGACAATTTTTTTCAGGTTAAAATCATATTTTTCAATTGAATAATTAAATAATACAAAATTGCCCTCTTTATCCCTGAAAATAGAATAAACAATATCGCTAATCTCAAATAAAGACTTTTTTAGGAGATCTCGCAAGTCTATTCTTATTAGTTCTGTCTTGTTAGTATCAAAATGGTATTTTGTATAAAAATAATAGTTACCTTCTGTATAGTGGTAAAAATTAAAGGATGAATCTCTTAATGAACAATCAATTAAATAAGTATCAAAATAAAGTTTTTGTGAAATCATATCCTGAATAAATTTATCTTGAGGGTAAAGTATAAAAGTTTCTAAAGAATCTACGATATGTTTAATATTATTCTTATCCCATAAAGTTTCTTTCTCATCGGGTGAAATTCTTCCCGTTTTAATAAATATATAACTGTTCTTATTATCTAAAAGTATTTGTTTCATAGAGGAAAAAGTATAAAGCAAGTAATCTCCGCAGCAATTTTTTGGAATATAAGTATAGTAAGTATTTTTTATAATATCGGCAAGAATAATCTTAATTTTGTTTTTAGATGTGCCAGAAGTATTATAACAGAATATTGCTATGTATTGATGATTTAACATTTCTACATACAATTCAATATTAAGAAAGTCATTAAAAGTATCCATACTTATGAGTGGCACTTCTAAGATATTCCTTTCAGAAAGTTCTCTTAAATTGACTTCAGAAATAACTATTTTTAGCTCTTTGTTTTCAGTTATATATCGATAACAATAAAGAATATAATTTACGTCATCAACAAATATAATTTTCTCTATTTTATCTTCAAAAAAGTATAGTTTGCTTTCTAATGTTGCTATATCAAGAAAAGAAATACCAATAATATTATTAAAGTTGCTTTCTGAAATATATGGATTTTCCATTATCTTTACAAGAAAAATATTTCCATATTTTTCCCTACCGAAGAGATATTTTCTGTTGTCAGAGTTATTTGAACTGTATAGATTTTTAATAAACTTGTAGTAATCCTCGCAAATATCTTGCAGGTATATTACTTTCAATGCCATCTAGAACACCTCCTTCTATTTTATAGAAATTTTACTGATCAATAAATTAACTATAGTTTAATAACAAAAAAGGCTATAGCTTATTATAATAAGCGATTATTACTTTTAATCATAATTAATTTTTAAAGTTATAGCCTAAAAATCTCAAAATAAAGCCAGGTAATATTTTACAACTAAAACTTGGGTTTACTAATATTAATAGGGATAAAATATATGTGGTTGTCTACTGTAGGGATTGAAAATAATATGGTAATGTGGAAAATAATTTGGATCGTCACTATCGTGAGGTTTATCATCATGACGTATACCAGCATGTGCATACTCAGAAACAGCTTTTGCCAACTTGTAAGCTAAATCTTGCCTTCTTGCAAATATATCCCCTCTGTCTAAAACAATAGCCTTAGCTGTGCTAAAATCGACAGCAGGACCAACATAAAGCTTTTTGTCGTTAGAAATATAAGCTAAGAAATAATCATATGAACTGTTTCTTATTTTATCAGCTAATTTTTCAGCTAAATAATAAGTGGCTCCACCAACAAAAACTATCCCAGCAGCACCAAGCAGGATATATAAAAGTTCTTCAAGAAGTCCTAATACTGTCGGCAGAGCTATAACATACTGAGCCGAAACAGTATCAGAATCACCAATATTATACTCTTCTTTTGTTTTTTCATCAATTAGCTTTGCTTTTAAATTCTCACCATCAAAGTATTCTACTTTTACAGAAAAGTTTCTTTCTTCATTCAAGCTTGAGCTATCCAAACTTTTATCAAACTTTTTAGTAGCAATTGGCTTGACCTTTAATTTTATTTCATTTGTATCTTCATCAAACGTTGCAATATACTTATACCCCTCATACTCAGCTTCTGCTCTTTTGAATTTTTCGTCAGCATCATAAACCTTTATTTTATCTTTCCAAACATCATATCTTGGCTTTGCAAAGCTGACAGAATTGATAGGCAAAAAGGTTAATATAAAGCTAATACAAACAATTAAAGCTAATATTCTTTTTATTTTGGGCTCTATGTCAATAGTTGGGGTAGGCAAATTATTTAGATGCCTGCTCTTGTTAATTTTCAGGCTTTTTTGGAAATTGAGATTATGTTAAGAAAAATTTTTTGGACCTGCTATTGTTAAATGTTCAAAATCATCTTTGAATACAATTTATTTTAGTGTTAACAACCTAAGAAGATTATTATAAACTGGTTAAAATTGTTTATAAAAAATAGGCTTAGCAGAGCAAAAACACCCTGCTAAGCCCAAATTTCTACTTACTTATTTTGATTGATTCGAAGAATTTCCATTTACAAAACCTCTCATACCTCTGCCGTAGCCAATACCTCTGCCTTGCCAAATACCCTGCTTTTGCCCATTTCCACCACCAAATAGTCCATACCCAGTTTGTGGTCTGTTTGCGTAACCCTGTCCGTTGCAGCTATCAATTCGTGCTTTCATCTGTGCTTTTATTGCATCAGCCTGTTCTTTTGTAATAACGCCATCTTTTACTTTTTGGTCAACTAAAGCAACTTTTTCTTGATATATAGCATCCTTAAACTTCTCAGCTGTCACACCTTTTGACAAAGCTATCTGGTAGAAAGTTTGTCCTTGGGACCTCAAATATACAACCTCATCAACTGTAAGGCCTGTCAGCTTTGCTACAATTGATGCCATAAACTGAGCACCATATCCTCTTGCCATGTGCAAAACTGTGGTATTAGTTGCTGATGCTGGATTGGTGTTTGAAACACTTGTTGCGGCAAAAGCAGCCAAGTTCAGGGCAAGCACTAATAAAGCCACGGCTACCACAAAACCTATTCTTCTTTTCATTTAAATCAACCTCCCAAAAACTAAAATTTTGTTTTGCAAGTTTAAATATAAAGGTGTTTTGTGAAACTGATGTGAAGAAATTGTGGAGTTTTTGTGAAGAAAATCTTTTTACTAAATTGTGTATAGGAATAAAGATTTTTTATCAAATCTTTGATAAAATCTATTTAAGAATTAATTTTGCCTGTATATAAATTTACAAGAGCATTCCTGTAATGAACGAAAATGAGTGAAAATGACGAAAAATGAGATTTGAAAAGATAAGGTACCTCCTGGTAAAATACAGAATGTAAGTTGTACAACTTACGACAAAACACAACAAAGGAGGTACCCTCTTTGAAGTATACACAAAATGAAAAGATATTACAAGTAACAGAAAAAACTTTAGTTGTAGGAGTAGACATAGCGAAGGAAAGGCATGTTGGAAGAGCATTTGATTTTAGAGGAGTGGAGCTTGGCAAGAGAATAGAGTTTGAGAATAGAAAAGAAGGTATGGAAAAATTTTTGGATTGGGCAAATAAGATAATGAAAGCCAATGGCAAAGACAACATGATAGTTGGGATAGAACCTACAGGGCATTACTGGCTGTGCTTTGAGCAGTACTTAAGAGAGAATGGCATAAAAGTGGTTTTAGTGAATCCTTTTCACGTGAAGAGGAGCAAGGAGCTTGATGATAATACGCAAACAAAGAGCGATATAAAGGATCCGAAGACGATAGCGATGCTTGTGAAGGATGGAAGATACACAGAACCAAATATACCCGAGGGTATATATGCTGAGATGAGAGTAGCGATGAACATATATGAAAGGCTACAAAAACAGCTGAACGTTTTAAAAAATCAAATAATCAACTGGCTGGATATCTATTTTCCAGAGTTTTTAGAGGTATTTTCTGATTGGGAAGGCAAGGTAGCGCTATTGACCCTAAAAGAGATGCCATTGCCAAGTGATGTAATAGAAAAGGAAGTAGAAGGGATTATAGAGTACTGGCGTGACAAAGTAGATAAACGTGCGATTAGTCGCAGGAGGGCGATGGATTTAGTAGAGACTGCTAAAAGGAGTATAGGTAAAAAAGAAGGTAGAAAGCTGGCAAGACAAGAGATAAAATATTTGCTTGAAGAATATGAGCTTTTAAAGAAGCAGGTAGAAGAGATAGAAGGTGAGATGGCAGAGCTTTTGAAAGATGTGCCGAATGGTGATAGGCTGCTTGAAATAAAAGGTGTTGGTGTAAAAACAGCAGTTGGGTTTATTTCTGAGGTTGGAGATATAAGGAGGTATGAGGATGCGAGACAGATCCAGAAATTAGCTGGTCTTAATATAATTGAGAATAGTTCTGGCAAGTACAAGGGGCAGACATGTATAAGCAAAAGAGGGCGAGGGCGGCTTCGAAGTAGTTTGTTCAGGGCCATGATTACAATAGTAGCAAAGAATGAAGAATTTAAACAGCTGCACATGTATTACACAACGCGGCAGAACAATCCATTGAAGAAGAAGCAATCACTGATAGCGCTTTGCTGTAAGTTGATAAGGATATTTTATGCGATTTTGAAAAAAGGGATAAGGTATGATGGTAATAAGATGTTGAGCGATATAAAGAGAGAGACATTAGCAAGAACAGCGTAAAAGAATAAAAAGATAACTTGAGAAATCTTAGTTTAAAGTAGGAGCAATAGTTTGAGTGATTCACATCTGAAGGGGTAAAAGTTTCTTAGCTTTGCGAATGGAATAAAGTCATGTCAAGAAGCAAAGCGCCCCTTTTGGTAGGAGTTCAAATCATAGAGAATGTGTTGAGGGTAAGAAGTGAAGGAAAAAGGAATTAAATGATTTTTTATAGGTAGATTGAAAAATGAGAGCGGGTGGTCGGAGTACATCCCCCATAAGGGCGAAGACCCTGCATACGAGCATAACCGACTTCCACGCCATGGTAGATGGGACGAAGGAATTGAGGGCAAATAAGCAAAGACCCTGAGAGACATGAGAGGGTAAACGCCATGGTTATTGTGGGTAAAAACCCGCCGTAATATGGTAAAATATCTAAATTAATACAAAAAGTAGGTTGAGTTTAATCTTCGCATGGTAGAATAAAGCAATAATAGCAATATCAAGAATGATATTATTTGTTTCGATAGCGAAATTTAAAGAAATCGAGAGATATTTTGAGAAAATCAAAGATACATTGAGAGAGGAGGGAAAATTTTAATCTTGAAGATATTGTTGATTGAAGATGAAGAAAAGCTAAGAAAAATAATGAAATTGTATCTTGAAAAAGAAGGATTTGAAGTAGAAGAAGCATCGGACGGAAACGAAGCAATCGAAAAATTTCAACCTTCAATGTACTCTGTTGTAATCTTAGATGTGATGTTACCCCAAAAAGATGGCTGGAGTGTGTTGAGAGAAATAAGGAAAAAAGACGATACGCCAGTTATTATGCTTACAGCCCGTGGAGAGGATGATGATAAGATATTCGGATTTGAACTTGGTGCTGATGACTATGTTGTAAAACCTGTCAGTCCCAAGGAGATTGTTGCACGTGTAAAGGCAATTTTAAAGAGAACCAAAAAGCCCAGTTCAAATGACATTTTGTTCATCGACAAAGCAGCACGAGAAGTATATGTAAAAGGTCAAAAATTAAATCTTACCCAAAAAGAATATGAACTTCTATTGTATTTATACGAAAGACAAAATATTGCTCTTTCAAGAGAACAGATTTTAAACAGTGTATGGGGCTACGAATATTACGGTGACCTCAGAACTGTGGATACACATATTAAAAACTTGCGCGAAAAACTTGGTGAACTCAGAGATTGTATAAAAACAGTAAGAGGATACGGATATAAATTTGAGGTGAAAAAATGAGAAGGATAAGTTTTAAACTATTGATTTATACACTTATTTTACTCTTCTGTATGTTAGCTTTAAGCTTTTTTCTTCAAGGAAATATTGTCACAAGTGGTTTTAAAGCTAATCTAAAAAATAGAATAATTCAATATGCAAAAGACATTTCTGATAAATACAGGAACAACCTTGATTATTCAAGCGAAGCAGACAATATCGCTAATATCATCAACGGAAGCGTATCAATATATGATGCAAACGGAAATTTGATAGAATCTCATGGCAGATTTATGTTTGGAAGAACAAGGAACATTGAAAGACAAGTAATTTTAGATGTATTATCAGGAAAAACTATCTATCGGACAGACCAAAAAACATTTCAAGGAAGTACATTAATTACATTAGGAATACCTGTAATTAACAATAACAAAATTGTAGGAGCAATATTTATCCATACACCTTTGCATGATATTCAAAATGACCTTCAGAATGTCAAGAATCAAATCTTTATGCTTTTTATTATTGCTATTTTGGTATCAATTATTGGTGCATATGTACTTAGCAGTTTATTTACAAAACCCATTCTTAAGATCATTGATGCTGCTAAAGCTATAACAAGTGGAGATTACAATATTAAAATTGATATTAAAAACAAAGACGAAATTGGTGAGCTTGCAAAAACAATCACATTTATGGCTCAAAATCTTTCTAAAACCGAAAAGCTAAGGAGGGACTTTATAGCAAATACAACTCATGAATTGAGAACTCCGCTGAGCATAATAAAAAGTTATGCTGAAGCTATATATGATGACATATTAAACAAAGACCAAATTAAAGAATATGCCTACTCAATCATGGTTGAGGCCGACCACCTAAATAATCTTATAAATGAAATTCTTGAGCTATCAAAACTACAATCTGGTACTATACAGTTGAATATACAACCTATAAACTTAAAAAGCCTTTTTAATGAAATTATCAGCGAAGTAAACATTATAAAAGGAAATAGGAAGTTTTGGCTTTTTGAAGATGATATCGTAACAAAAGCTGATAGCAAACTTCTAAAAAGGGCTTTTAGCAACATTATTATCAATGCTGTCAATCATACAAACGACACAGGAAACGTTTATATAAAAGCTGAAAAAGAAAATGACTTTATCAAAGTATCAATCAAAGATGATGGGGAAGGTATTGATGAAGCAGATTTGCCTTATATTTTCAATAGATTTTACAGCAAAAGTGCAAAAAAAGGAATAGGCGGGCTGGGCTTAGCAATAGCAAAAGAGATAATACAAATGCATAATGGTGAAATTAGTGTATTTAGTAAAAAAGGAGAAGGTGCTGAGTTTGTGGTAAAACTCAAATATTAATTAAACTATTTAAGTGCTAAAAAGGGCTGGGATGTAAATCTATACCAGCCCTAAGAATTTACTTACAACTTCTATTAATATTATCTTTTAGCTCTATTTTCGAAAAATATTAACTTTTTAACTTTTCAACAATTCTATCAACTATCCTTTCCTGATACCCCGAAAGCTTTAATTCTTTCATTTTACTGCATACATCAAAAAGCTCTGGGCTCTTTACGTTTCGGAGCATCACAAGTCTCTTTTGTGAAATTCTATTATTAGACAAAGACAAAAGATAACTTTCTTCATCTAGGCAAAGGGGAATAGCACCATAGTTTTGAACAATCCTATCCGCTATCAAGAGTCCTTCAGGGTCAAAGTCACCTGAATAAAATATAGTAAAGCCTCCTTTACAAAGACTTTCAAGCAAAATCTTTGTAGAAAGTCTTAGCTGCCCGTTTGTACAAATGAGAGAAATATCACTGCAAGCTTGCATCAGCATTGAAAACACAGCAGGGTTTTCTACAACCACAATTTTATTTGAATATCCAAAAAACTGCTTGTAATCCTTAATGGTATAAAGAGGCAGAATCACCGGCTTTTTTTGCAAAGCAAAGATTTTGAGCGCTTCGTCCTCTTTTTCGTTTTCTGTAATTGCACCTATACCATACACTAAACACCAGTTTGAAAGCTCATCTATGACAATGTTGTGCATGTACAAAAGCTCTGCTTTTTCTTCTGAAGACTTTGGATATTCAACATTTTTCAGCAGGCTTAAAATCTTCAAAAATATCTTGCCACTGTCGCGGTCTTCGTCAAAAAAGTGGGGGTCATGTGCTATTCTGGTTGCAAACACTGCAAGACTTTCAATTTTTTCTGGCTTTGTTGCGGCAGCTTTTATGCTATGGCTTAAAATACTTAAAAGCTTTTCTTCAGAATATTTCTTAAAATACCCTTCAAACCATTTGAAATTTTCTTTTACAGCTTGAAATACACACTCACTATCTGTGCCGTTTGCCAACTGTTTTTCTAACTTTTCAAGAAAACTTGAAAGTTGCTTTTGTCTGCTTTCTTTTTCTTCTTTTTTTGTCAAAACATCTTTTTTCAATACGTGTGATAGCACATCTTTAAAATCAAGCGAAGAAAATTTGGTCTGCTCAAATCTCTTTTGCGCAAACTCTTTTACATTGATAACTACTTTATCACCGCTTATAATTCTTCCAAGATATCGCGAAAGCATCTCTTTTTCAACTGGATCTGGCTTTTCAAGCACAACCCTGCCTGAAAACCTGCCAAGTGATCTGTATTTATCATATATGAGCTCCAGCACACGCGAAAAACCCTTGTGCGAAAAGTATTCTATGCACTCTTGTAAAAGCTTTTTATCGCTCATATCTCCACCAACACCTTCTTGTACCCGTTCCAGATGTATTTTACTTTGAGAACACAGCCTTTGCTTCGGTCTGAAATAAGTTCATAAATGCAAAGACCTGGCACTGTTTTGTAATCTCCCCACAGAATCTGAGAGTTCATAATATAGTCAAATTCAAGATTTTCAATAAGTTCAAACATCTTTTCAATGTTGTTCTCATCAACGCCAGCAAACGCCTCATCAAGCGCAATTATGCGCGGTGCAAAACTTGCAGCGCTCTGGTACTTTGCACAAAGAGCTGCTAAAAGTGGAACATAAATGGAAAGTGCTTTTTCGCCACCAGAAAACTTGTCGTATGCGTTGTTTGTAAGCTCTCTTTTGTTTTCCATACCTCTTTGATAATAGAGCCTGAACTCAAACCACTGCCTGTAATCCAAAATCTCTTTCATTATCTCATAAAGACTTCGAAAACTGTCGGGTGAGTCCTGAAGTCTTTTTGCTCTTTCAATACGTGCCCTGAAGTGTCTCACAACCTTTTGTTTGTCTTCATCAGTTGCAATAGACAAGTCTTTGCTCATGAGTCCTATCAACTCCGCAGTTGAAAGCTCATCTTCAAGTTCCTGCTTTTTCTGCTCCCACGAAAGTCTGAACTTAAGAGCACCTGACAAGTCCATGCCGTCCATCAGCGCATTCATTCTCTTTACCCAGTCCTGAGCAAGCATTATCTTACTTGAGATTCTTCGCCCTATGTCTTTTATCAAAACCTCTTCAAAAAGCTCTCTTTCCTGCTGGGTGATAAGATTTTTCTTCTCGATTATTTCAGATTCTATTTTCTCCAAAAACTCATAAAACGAAAGCAGTCGCCCATCCTTCTTTGCTGTCCATAAATATCTTGCATAACCAGTTTTATCATCCTCTTTAAGATAAAGATTTGCTCCAAACTCTGCAAGCTGCACCTGTGCCGCATAGTGTGCCGATATGAGCCTTTGCAAAACCTGGTTCAAATCCTTAGATTTAAACTCACTGGCAAAGCTACTTTTTTCCTTTGCAAACTCTAAAAGCCTTTTCTCATCTTCAAGGTTTTCTTCTCGGAATACAAAACCAAAACCAAGTTCAATCTTTAGTATCTCAAGGCTATTTGAATATTCTTCTTTAGCCTTTTCAAGGTGTAAGCCTTTTATCTCAATCAAAGTCTCAAGCTGTGATATTTTTGCAATTGTTTCCTGCAGACTTTTGTTGAAATCTTCTATCTCTTTCGGAATACTATTAAGACGCTGTATAGCTCTTTTTTCCTCTTCAAAAAGTTTTTGTGCATCGTCGCTTGAAAGTCTTCTTACAATTTCAGTTCTTCTTACATCTAGGTTTTCCCATCTTGCCTTCAAGTTTTGAAGGTCTAAACTTAAGCTCTGCAGGCTTTCTTCTATCTGTAAAATCAGCTTTTTCTTTGTGGTTGCAGAGTTTGAAACCACTTTCTCCATCTCAGTCTCTTTTTCCAGAACAAAGAGCAACCTTTCAAGTTTTTGTGCCTCTTGCCTGAGCTTCAAAAAGTTGTCTCTTGTCGCCGTGACAGAAAGCTTTGTTGCAATGACAGAAATCTCATGCTTTAAACTATTTTCTCTTCCCAAAAGTTCTCTTATCTTCTTTTCTAAAAACTCTATCTCTTTTTGAAGTTTTGATTTGTGGTTTTCTCTCTCCTCAATCATCTCAAATGCAGTGTCAAGGTCAACCATTGAAGGAAAACTGTTTCTCTCCTCTTTTAGCTTTTCAAGCAAAGTTTTCTGTACATTTTTCTCCTGCTTTTTGCCCTCTAATTCAAGTGAAATCTTTTGTATTTCGTCTTCAAGCTGTGATATGAGCATCTGCCTGTACCTTCTTCTATTTTCAATACCAATAAACCTTGCATTTTCGCACGTGGTTGTTCTACCTTTTAAAATTCCGCTGCCAAACCTTCCATCCTCGCAGATGTAAATGCCATCGTCTTTTTCGGTGGCAAAGATACTGTCAATCACAGCTGCCACTTCCTGTTTTAGCTCAATAGGTCCATCAAAGTTGGCAACTTCTAAAAACTGGTTCAGTAGATGCGAAAAATACGCAGGTTTTGAAATTAGAATCATTTCTTTTTCATCATCCATAAGATCTGAAAGAACATCTTTGTATTTTTCTGGGACAATCAAGGCGTTTAAAATCCCAAGGGAACTCAGCGCATCTTCAATGATGGCTTTCTTTCTCTCATCCACACCATCTTTGAAATCCACAGCCATATAAAACGGAATAAATGGAACCCCTTTTTGCAATAGCCTATCTCTTACCTTCTTCTGCTGAGGCGAGAGTATAATCTCGTCATCCTTCTGGCTTTTAATTTTTTCAATCTCTTCTTTTTTAGCTTTAATTTGGCTATTTAACGTTTCTATCTCAAATTCAAGCCTTCTTATTGTGTCTGAGATAGCAAGGTAATGAAAGTTATAAATATCATCTAAGATTGAGTATATTCTGCCATAATCTCCTTTTTTCTCACAACTATTTATCGCCTGGAATATCACTGTTTTTTGTTCATCCTGAGCCTTAAACACCTCATTTTGCTCAAAGTAGATGGAAATGGCGTTCTTTAAGCTATTTTTTACATCCTCAAGCTGAAAAAGAAGATTTTGAATTTCTTCTTCTACTTTTTGTGCTTCTGTCCTGTTGCGGTCAAGATTTCTATAAAGATCATCTAAATCTTTCTTAATTTCACTCAGCTTTTCATAGTTTTTTAAAACAATCTCAACTTGAGATAAGAAAGAGGAAAGCTCCTCTTTTAAAATATCAAGACTGCCGTTTTGAAGAAGAT